>DATHIZ010000133.1:0-15559 GCA_035316385.1 Bryobacteraceae bacterium
CTCGGATAATAGGCGATGATGCCTCCGGCGTTGATGACGACTCCCTGGACCTGGGTTCGCTTCCAGAATTCGCGCCACCATGGGATGTCGTACCGAACCGGATCCTTCTCGGTGACATTTGTCTGGCCCCAGCGCACCGTACGGCGATACCAGGGTTCCTGATTTGTAGCCGCGGCCGCGGCCGGGACTGCCACCAAAGCCGCTGTTGCGGCAGTAATGAACTCACGCCTTGTATTCATTTGGTATAAAACGACTCAGGAATTTTATCACCAAAAAGAACGTTTCAAGCGGCCGAACAGGGCGCGAACATGTTACCGAACAGTGTGGAACCGGCGCTTTATACGATTAATGGGATAAGTGTAAGCCAAAGGTGAATAAGTTAGTGCCGGATGCCATCGTGACATACTGATGGCCATCCACACTGAAAGTCATCGGCGAGGCATGCAGGTTACTGCCCGTATTGAAGTGCCATAGCGGCTTGCCGGCTTCGGCATCGAATGCCACTAAATCGCCGTCGTCATCCGCGGCGAAGACCAGGCCTCCGGCAGTGGCGACCGTTCCGGCCCACATGGTTGTCGGTCCCGGCATCGGAAATTCCCAGCGAATGTTACCAGTGGCCGCTTCAATCGCCCGCAGGTAAAACTGGCCCGGCTCAGCCGCAATAATGTTATGCCCGGTTCCGCGAAATCCGCTGCTTGCGACAGGCTTCTGGGCGGAGCTATAGTAAATTTCGCACTGTTCCAATGCCGCCACATAAAAGAGCCCCTGCACCGGGTTGAACGAAGGAGCCCACCAATTGGTTGCGCCATGCACCGACGGACAGACCCGCACACCCACGGCCGATGGATCAGTGTTAGGGATTTCGATGGGACGGCCTTTCGCATCAAGCCCCCTCGCCCAGGTTAAATTCTTCACGAACGGTTTGCCCAGGAGAAACTCGCCGGTGATCCGGTCGAGAACATAATAGAACCCATTCCGGTTTGCCTGGATCAACAGCTTTCGCTTCTGTCCTTTGAACTCGGTGTCTACCAGAACAGGCGTTTCATTGGCATCCCAATCGTGCGTATCATGCGGAACAAACTGGAAATACCATTTCATCTTGCCCGTGTCGGCATCCAGAGCTACCACTGAGTCTGTGTACAAGTTATCGCCGGGGCGGTCGCCTCCATAAAAATCGGGCCAGGGATTGCCGATCGGCCAGTAAAGCAGATTTAACTCTGGATCGTAAGTGCCGGGCGTCCAGGTTGGCCCACCGCCTTGACCCAGCGGGAATTTCCCCCAGGTGTAAGAACCAAACTCGCCCTCGCGCGGGACGGACCAAACACGCCAAGCCTCTTTGCCGTCGACGGCCGAGAGCGCGGCGATAAAGCAGGTTTTGCCGGACGAGGTCACGCCAACCATGATTTTGTCTTTCACGACAAGCGGAGGGCTGGAACAACCGTAACCATCAGCAGAGGAAGCATATTCGCGATCCCAAACAACTGCGCCGTTGTTGCGGCGAAGGCTAATGAGATGGCAATTGGCCGTAACAAGGTAAACTTGGTCGCCCAGGATGGCGGCGCCACGGTTCACCCCGCGCCGTTGCGAGTCAAGCGCGCGGTATTGCCAGATCTCGCGGCCAGTTATAGCATCGAGTGCATGCATCTCGTTGCCGTTGGTAGTGTACATCACGCCTTCGTAGACAAGCGGCGTTGTTTCCAGATCGCTTGTTGTGTCGAAATGCCGTACCCACTTGGGAACCAGATCAGGGACGGTATGCGTATCTATTTCCTTCAGCGGGCTGAAGCGCTGCGCCGCGTAGTCTCCCAGATAAGTCAGCCAGTTGCCGCCCAGGCCGCCATGTAACTCTTTTGTAGAGACCTGCGCGTTCAGAACCGTGCCCAATAGCCAAAGGCTCGAGCAGACCATGGTAGCGCCTCTCTTCAATTCATAACTCCCTTTTCCGTTGCAGCAGCTGGTCCCGCGGCACTCACGGCCCGGATGGCTTGACGGCTTAGGAACGCAAGCACGTTCGTTAATTCTTCCGGCGACAGCCGTTGCGGAAGGTCGGAAGGCATCCATGACTTTTCTTGAAATGTCAGATTCTTGATTGCCTCGCCGCGCAGCAGATGCAGCGTTCCATTTTCATCTAGAACCTGCACCGACCACGGCGAAGCGTGTTTGGCAATCGCTCTTACCTGGCGGCCTTGCGTATCCCGCAGCAGTAGAGGTTGAAAGCCCGCGCTGGGGGTTGTACTGGGTTTGAACAGAGCGTCACGCAACTCGTTCAACCGCCGGGCGGCTCCGATGTTTGAGAGATCAGGTCCCAAGTAGCCGCCGCGCCCCTTGATCATGTGGCAGCCGGAACATCCACCTTTACCGAAAAACACGTCACTGCCCACGGAGACGTCACCTTGCGTTGGAACGCTGTTCGCCGGGGCATTCAGACTGCGCACAAAGGCAGCCAGTTCCCAGATGCGTTCCTCCGGGAGAGAAAACGCCGGCATGGCGGTTCCTTTTACACCATTTTTGATGAAGTTGAACAATTCGGGATCTTTGGCACGCCGCACTTCCCAGTTCGTGGCCAGGTTGGGGCCTTGCCCTTCACCTTGACCGCCTTCGCCGGCACGGCCATGACAGCCGGTACAGAGTTGCCGGAAACTAGCCTCGCCCGCGGCGACACGCGCAGTGTCCTGAGCAAGCCGGTTCTGCGTGTTCGGCGAACCGGCGCGGTCGAGTTGCGCGAAGAGCGGGGCTGCCGGCACGCAGGTCAGCATGAACCAATAAATACTTCGTCTCATCGTTAGAAATACAACTTCAACGCAAACTCAAGGATGCGGTTGCTATTCAGCGTGGAACTGACCTGGCCTGCGGACGCCAGGTTAATCGTAGTGGTAGGCGTGCCGAAAACAGCGTGATTGGCCAAATTGAAAAACTCCGAGCGGAACTCGAGGCGCCGGGTTTCGGTGAACGGGAATTCTTTCATCAACGACAGGTCCACTTGAATGAGCCGCTGCGCTAGCAGGATATTGCGGCCGGAATTGCCGTAAGTGTATTGGGCGGGTGTTGCAAACGCATTCGTAGCGTTTGGCTCCAGCGAACGGCAGGTGGGATTTGAGGACACGTAGAACCAGCACGATACGTTCCCGACCAGCATAGGCTGCCCGACCACTTGAGGGCGCTGCGAGCCAACACCAGTGTTGGCGGTATCTGTACTGATGCTGGGAGTAAAGGGCAAGCCGGATTTAGCGGTTACGACGGAGGAAAGATTCCAACCGCCGAGGGTGTACCGAACCCAGCGGGAGTCACTATTCAGGAAAGCTTTGCCGCGGCCGACAGGCAATGCGTAATTGAAACTCGCCGAGGTCGTGTTTTTCTGATTGAAGTCGCACGGTGCGTAATTGGATCCGTAGAGCTGTGTTGCTACCGGCCCGGCCTCGTCCGTCCCGTTATCCATGCACCTGGAATACACATAAGAGCCCATGAGCGTCAGACCGTGCCACTCGCGCACCCGTAATTCTGTTTGCAAAGCGTTGTAACTCGCTTTTCCTCCCCATTCCTGCAGACCGATAGCGCCCCATTGTGGATAGATGCGCCGGCCTTGGATATTTCCCGGACCGGGCGGCGGATCGTTCTCCCGAATTCCTTGCTGAAGATGCGATGTCTTGTTAGCAACATAGGAGACCGTTACGGCGATGCGTGAACCCACCTGCCGTTCAATGGAGAAATTCCATTGTTGCGTGGACTGCTGTTGTAAGTGCACCAATGCAGAGGTAATGGTTGGTGTATCGCAGGAAAGGGCGGCAACGCCGAAGGCGCAAGGCTGCCCCGGATTGGGATTAGCCGCGGCAATCGGCTGTCCTTGAAAGAAGTTGGCCAGCGTTCGCGTTGGCGCGGCGGGCGGCCTGTCGTTGAATACGGTAACGTTATCCACGAACGGCACTGTAACAACGGTGTTGTTGATCAGGTTGGTATCCGGGAAGGTATAGAAAATCCCATAACCACCTCGAACGGCGGTCTTTTGCGATCCGAAGGGACTCCAGGCAAAGCCCACGCGCGGAGCCCAATTGTATGCCGCAGGCGAGACCGAAGGCGGAAGACCCAGTGAGCCCGTGGTCTCAATCCGGTCTGAAAACAAGGCCAGCAATTGAGGCGTAAGCGGTTGAGCGTTCGATGGCAAGTTGCTCGGAACGATAATCTTTCCGGCCTGCGCGTCAAAACCGCTTCTGGTACCTCGAATTCCCTTGTAGAACGGATTGATCTCGAAGCGCAGGCCCACATTCACAGTCAGATTCGACTTGACTCGAACGTTGTCATTGAAATAAAGCGATTGGAAATCGTCGTAAGAGCCTTGCAGGGTCTGAAATGCACTGCGGCTGACGTTATCGGGATAGCCGAGCAGCATGTCAGCAAACGCATCGCCCGTGTACGTTCCTACAAAGCTGAAGTTTCCAACCGAATTTTGGCCAATGCTGAACGCATCGCGGCGATGGAGCCACTCTCCTCCGAATTTCAATTCGTGCCGGCCTAAGTTGTAGGTCATGGAATCGCTGTACTGCCAAGTGTGGATGATGATGGTCTTCGGCCGCTGATCGGAAGGCGAGCCTTGAAAACCCTGGTAGCCCGAAAGGCTGAGGGAGGGGAAGCTCTTCACCGGGTTGACGGTCGCATCTTCGAAGCCGGACACGCCCGCCTGTGATTGTAAGTCAAAGCCAGGCAGCACCGCCCCAAACAGGAATGGCGAGTTGTAATAAGACACCTGCGCCACATTCAGCAGTTTGGGGGTAATGATACGAGTCCAACGTAGAGTCGTGTTCTGGGCCTGGCTGTGAAGGTCAGTGCCGTTTAGCGATGGAAACGGATTTGGATTAAATTCGGCGTTATCCGCAATCGAGTAGCGTGCCATGAGCACATCATTGGCAGTGACGTTGGCGTCGATACGTATATCGCCTTGTTTGGTGCTCAGAGGCGTTTGCGTCGAGAAGGCAGCGCGGCTGGTTGTGCCCTGCAGCAGGTTGGGGGTGGGAATGAGCGACGAGAAGTAGGCGCCTTGGGGCGAAATTTGAGTGGCAGGGATCATATTCCCGGCAAAAGGTTGACGGTTCAGCGGATTCGTGATCGCTTTGGGAAGCAGTTCACTGAAATTGCCCTGGCGCTCAAGAAGGCTCGGCACCACGCTATTAAACGAAGTCCCCTGATGCAGCGATGTGTTCTGCAAGTCGGCAAAGAAAAAGACGCGATTGCGAATAATGGGTCCGCCCGCCGTAAATCCATATTGGTTGCGCTTCAGCGGTATCGGTTTAGCCAAGAAGAAATTTCTAGCGTCTAATTTGTCATTCCGCAAATATTCGAACAAAGTTCCATGGTAGGAATTTGTGCCGCTCTTGAGCGACGCGTTAATCATATTGGGGGTGTGGCCATATTCGGGAGACATATTGCCAGCGGCTACGCTGAATTCCTGAATCGCATCCACGTTGGGTTGGATCAAGGTTCCACCGAGCTCGAAATTCGTAATATTCGCTCCATCCAGAGACCAGCCGGTGAAGATGTAACTCTGGCCGTTTACCGTCACATTTACGTTTCTTGCCCGGATCTCGCTGCCGTTATATTGCGCCGTCTGGCCTCTTGGGATGAACGTCGCGCCAGGAGTTAGTTGCGTCAGCTCCCAGAAATTTCTTCCATTTAGGGGAAGCAGCGCGACCTGAGAGGGAGGAACAAGATGACTAACCTCGGCCGATGTGGTGTTAACCAATGGCACCGCCGCGTCCACGGTTACTTCCTGATTGGTGGCGCCCAACTCCAAAGTCGCGTTGTAAGTGGAATTCTCTCCCGTGTGCAAAGTCAGGCTTCCCACAACGATGGTTTTGAATCCGTTCATCGTGACCGTCAAAGAATAATCCGCGGGCGCCAAGTTCGGAATCGCATATTCGCCCGAAGCGCTGGTTACCGTGGACCGGGATGTGCCAGTGCCCTTGTCTTTCAGTGTGACGGAAGCGCCGGGGACGGAAGCGCCGGTCGGATCCTTGACGCTTCCCTGTAGACTTGCCTGGCTGATTTGGGCATGCAACAAACCACCCCAAATAAGCAAAATCAGAGTTCCTAGCGCAACACGAGCTTGGTGGCGGAACATAATCGACTCCTGACGAACGTTTAGACAATATAAATCCGCCATTGGGGTTACGTAATGGCGATAACCTCGTATTCACCCACCTGTGGTACTGTAAGTACGATTTGCGAACCCTGCGTTTGAAACGGCACTTCCGTTGGGCCGCTCAACAGTGTGGCTTTGCTGGCTTTGAACCCGGCCGGCGCCTGCAGGCGGACTTCCTGCTTACCAACGATTGATATTTCGCGTGCCGGGCCTTTCATAAGAGCCGGCGTTGTGTAGTTGACCAGATGCAGGGCGAGGCCGGGCTCGGTCTGCCAGTAAAATACGTCCAGAAGCCCCGCTCCAACCACCTTTGCATTGAAGGCGTCTTTACCTGCCCAGCGGACCGCGTTGGCCAGAATCGCCCCGAGATCACGATTCCAGCTGCGCCAGAACGTCCGGTCAATGTCGTCCGTAAAGTAAACCGTGCGGCCCTTTCCTTCGGTCAAGACAACGCTTGGACCGGCACTCTGCGTGGAAGCCGGGTAGACAAATTCGGGCGGGTAAGCGGGATAAGGCGGGATTCTTGTGAGCACCGGATTTGCAATGTCGTTGATGGGTACGCGGAAAATAGGGCCTGGAAGAAACGTGGTGTTACCTATTCCGTTCAACAGCGGATGTGGGCGTTCTACTTGTAGATAGGAATTGTGCAGCGGGCCTTCCGCGGGCCCCTTGACCGTTGCGCCAAAGACATCGGCGAGCGCGAAGTCCTTCCGGCGTTCTCCCAACTCGTCGTAGAGAGAAGTTTCGAAGGTCGCAACCACGGAGCCTCCGCCGTTTGCGAAGTTCCGCACTACGCCGCAGGCGGCATCGGATAGAAGAGCCGCGTTAGGCAGCACCAGGACGTTGTACTCGGCCAGACGGTCCGCCGAAAGGTCCTCGTCATGCACGATGTCGAACGGGATACGGGCCTCCATTAAGGCAAAATAGTAGCCTTGCAGCGCTTCGGTGTTCCGCGCGAGTTCGGGATGCCAGGTCTGCGTTCTTTGCGGCCAGACTAGCGCTACCGCCGATAGTGAACGGCGATTGAAGTAATGCTTTTCGTTGGCAGCCAGCCACTCGAAGAAATCGTGCGCCGGCTTTTCCCAACGCGTATCTTTCGGATCGCCCCCGAGCCAGGTTTGCCACGGTACCATTCCGCTCGCGGCGGTCTGGGCCAGCCACATGCGCATTTCTACCGGCGCTTTGCTGGTATGCCGCCAAACGGCATCACTCAAGTTATAGGCGCTGGTTACGTTAGTGGCGGTGCGCCCGCGCATGACGCTGTAGGAAATGCGGCCCTGCTGCGCGCAGTCCCACATCGGTGTAGTGCCGCTGCGATCCTGATGGTCGGCATTCATCCATTTACACAGCCCGGCAATTTTCTTGACGTTGACCTCCGCCCGTATGCTGCCGCCAAGATTGCCGACGTAGACGCGGTCGGCGCGTCCCTCCGTTGCGGTGGTCTGCCAGAGGTTCCAGACTTCCAGCACTCGATCGAGCCGCCAATCGGTCCAGCGCCGGAAATTGGCATCCTTCCGATCAGTAGTCTCGGGCAGTTCCGCCTGGAAGCGTTCGCGATACTGGGCGCGGCAATGATCGCAGTAGCAGACGGTCCCCAAACCGGTGCCGGGCCAGCCATTCGTGTAATAGCCGTCCGGATCATAGCGCCCGTTCAGTTCTTTGATGATGGCGGTCATCTGCTGGTCGTAATAGTGACCGAACATGCACGTGGAATATAGTTCCTTCGCCTCCGCATGTTTCACGGGCTTGCCGTTGCGGTCGCGGGTGAACCAGTCCGGATGAGCCTCGAACAACTCCGGAAAGGCGTAGGTCGGGTCCAACCGCGCGATCACGCGTATGTTGGCTTTGCGCGTGGCGGCGGAGAACTCACCGTACAGGTCGCGATCGCCCAGGAACCGGGCCTTACGGTGATGCGGCACCTGCGTGGGGTAGAAAGCGATGATGCCGGCGGCGCTTACAATCAGGCCGTCCGTCTTGAGGCCGCTCCAATAGCTCACCCACTTGGCGGTGTCGAGGGTAGCGGCATCCTTCTCGTTAATGTTGATCTGTCCCAGGCGTCGTATGCGCTCGTACCAAAATGGCCCGGTAGCGGAAGGCGCGGCCCCGCCGCTCATGGCCGTGGCAAGCACCATGCCGGTGTTGAAAGTTCGTCTGGTGATATTCGCTTTTGCTTCGCTCATCGTTCCTAGTTTTGCGCGCCGGCCGGTGTCGCCGAAACTACATACGTCGGGATCGTATCACCGGAAACCGGGTTTTGTTGATTCAACTAATGAGGGAACATCGACGAACATGTTACGGAACATAATGAACCTGGACGACAAGCGGCCAATCTTCCGGAGTTCACGGCCGGGTTTGATTGTGACAGTATATGAAAAGCGCCAAATGCTGGGGCCGCGCTACTACACACCGAGTTGATACCGCAGACTACTAATGAGCCGCCTCTCCTAGGGCCGCCCGAAGTGGACGAGGTTCGGGCTGAGCTCGAGACGATTCTCGCCAGCCCGGCCTTTCTCCGTTCCGAGCGCCACTCGCAATTCCTGCGCTTTATCTGCGAAATGGCTCTGAAGGGCGAAGGGGCGAAGCTAAACGAGTATGTAATTGCACATGAAGTATTTGGCCGCGGGACCAACTACTCACCAACTGAGGACTCGGTGGTTCGCCGTCAGGCTCATTCCCTGCGGCAAAAGATTCATGACTACTATGCAGGGGAAGGAAGCAAATGCCGGATTCGCATCGACCTACCGGTGGGGCGCTATGTCCCCGCGTTTGCCCGGACCGATCAGCCGGCGCCCGAACCACCCCGGCCCGTCCGGCTTCCGTCACCTGTCGCTCAACCTTCCATTCACGGCAACTGGAATAAACCGGCCGTGCTTGCATCTGCGATAGCACTGGTTGCCCTGGGATGGCTCAGTGGCAGCGTGGTAACGCGGAGCCGGGCACTGGCCTCCGTCGATCCCGTCGTGGCTGAGATTTGGGCGCCATGGTTGTCCGATTCCAACGGCGCGGTGATCTGTTTTAGTAATCCGCTGACCGCAGTGGTCAAGCAGTTCTCCTTTTCTCTGCCGTCCGACGTGCACGACGATCCGCCCCGAATTCCAGTTACAGCCGAGCAATCCGGTTTATTCCGCCAGTATTTCCAACTGTCCCCCGGAGGTCATTTTTATCTCTATCCCGCGAAGTCGCAGTCGAAGACGGGCGAGGCGCTGGGGAGTGTCACTCTGGCATCCATGTTGACCAGGGCCGGAATCCCCGTGCATGCCACGCAAAGCCGGTTTCTCAGTTGGGATAATTTTCGCAAGCAGAATCTGATACTGCTGGGGCACGATGAAGCAAACCGCTGGCTCGACCCCATTCTAGATAAGCTTCCCCTCCGGATGGCGACGACCGATGGGGAGAAGGCGCGCCGAATCACCGACGCGGGCTCGGCCAAGGGCAAACCGATGGAGTTATACCTTGAAAAGCCAACCGGCGCGGATGGAATTTCGCGAGACTATGCACTAGTCTCTATGATCGCTGGCGTCGACGGCAGGCATCAATTGCTCTTGGTCAACGGCCTGAATACGGAGGGCACGCAGATCGCGATGGAGTATCTGTGTGATCCCAACAGTGTTCGCGAACTCATCGCACGGTTGCGGCTGTCCGCGCCCCAGCACAAAGGCTCGTGGCATTTCCAATTGGTGCTGCGGACCGAAGTCCGCGACCAGGTTCCCACCACAGCCGATTTATTGGTCGTCAAAGTTTTGTGACCCCACGTTTACCCATGACTCAGAACGATCCCTCCGGCAAATTCCGTTTGCTGCTTATCTCTTTGTTGCCTTTCTCCTTAGTGCTAGGCTCCGGTGGCGTCGCCGTCGCGGCTCAGCTTCCATGCGAGAGTCTGTCAACGTTAAGGGTGCCGAACACCACAATTACTCTGGCGCAACCCGTACCGGCCGGCGGCTCTAGCCTGGCGGGTCTGCCGGCTTTCTGCCGCGTGGCCGCCACTCTAAAACCATCCGCCGATTCTGAGATCAAGATGGAAGTGTGGATGCCTGCGTCCGGGTGGAATGGGAATCTCGAAGCGAATGGAAATGGCGGCTGGTCGGGTTCCATCAATCCCGCCGCATTGGCCGCTGGTCTGCAGCGCGGGTATGCGTCGGCCATGAGCGATTTGGGACATGAAGGCTCTTCCGCCTCGTTCGCGCTCGGGCATCCAGAAAAACTAATTGATTTCGGCTACCGTGCCGCGCACGAGATGACCGTCGCAGCGAAAGCGATTATCACAAGCCATTATGGACAAGCGCCTAAGCTCGCCTATTGGAATGGCTGCTCGGCCGGAGGGCGATCGGCTCTGATGGAGGCACAGCGTTTTCCCGAAGACTTCGACGGAATCGTTGCCGGCGCGCCGGGCCTGAACTGGAGCGGCCGGGCGCTACAGTCCGTCTGGATCGCGCAGGCGGCACACAAGAACGAGGCCAGCTTCATTCCTCCGGCGAAATATTCCATGATTCACGCTGCCGTGCTCAAAGCATGCGATGCCAAGGACGGCGTGGAGGACGGTGTCTTGGAAGATCCCACACGATGCCGCTTCGACCCGAAGGAGCTTCAATGCATAGGGGCAGACGGCGCGGCTTGCCTTACGGCGGACCAGGTGGAGACGGCCCGGGCGATTTATGCCGATGTCGTGAATGCGAGTACGAATCAGATTGTTGTGCCTGGTTTTGAACCTGGGAGCGAACTCGGGTGGGCCACCATGGCTGGTCAGCGGCCGTTCGGCATCGGCGCGGATTTTTTCAAGTACGTGGTTTTTAAGGACCTAAACTGGGATTATAAGTCGTTTCGTTTCGATGACGGCCTCGCCAGCGTCGCCCAGGCAGAGAACGGCGAACTCAATGCCATGAATGCGAATTTAAAGGCGTTCCACGATCGCGGCGGAAAGCTGATCCAATACCACGGTTGGAGCGATCCGCAAATTTCACCGGCGAGCAGTCCAACCTATTACAACGCCGTCGTGGCAGAGTTGCGAAGCGTCAATGTGCAACAGTTCTACCGCCTGTTCATGGTGCCCGGGATGGCGCATTGCGGAGGCGGCGACGGTACTTCCAGCTTCGACATGCTCGGAGCGATGGAACAATGGGTGGAGCGAGGCAGGGCGCCGGATCATATTGCGTCTTCGCGTCGCCGGAACGAAAAGGTAGACAGGACGCGTCCCCTCTGCCCGTACCCACAGGTGGCTCACTACAAGGGTACCGGAAGCATCGACGAGTCGGCAAATTTTGTCTGCCGGTTGCCATAGGAAGCACTTGGACTGCCGGGAACAGCAGTTGATTGCAACGTTCGCCCGATTTGCTGAATCGCATCAGCATGGGGCCGTTAACCAAAAAAAAGTTTCGCGGAATTTGGCTGACGGAGGGGGGCGTAGGCATATCAGCCTGGACTGCCGGGCTAGCTGCGATTCTTCTTCTACTACCTCACGACGCCGCCGGCGCGGCCAGTTTGAATCCGGAATCGTTAAAAGCGTGGGAAGCTTACGTGAGCGCGGCCGATGAGCGAATGCAGCAGCGTTTGCAGCCGGGAAAACATTTCCTCTGGGCGGATGAAGCAGAGGATCGAATCGCGAATGTTCGAAACGGGGAGCCCTACATCGCTCCCGAAGGGGAGCACAATCCCCGGAGAGTTCCAGCCGGGTTGATTCACGATTGGCTGGGTGTGGTATTTATTCCCGATACGAAAATCGAAGACGTCATGCTAGCCGTCCGTGACTACAGGCGCTATAAAGAATTTTATCATCCAGGCGTGATCGACTCCAAAACTATCGCCTCCGAAGGATTGGAAGACCACTTTTCCATTGTGCTGATGAACAAGACGTTCGTATCGAAGAAGGCCCTGGATACCGACTGCGAATCTACTTACTTCCGCGTGGGCGAACGGCGTTGGTACAGCATTTCCCACACGACCCGCATACAAGAGGTGGACAACTATGGAACGCCTGAGCAGCATATGTTTCCGCAAGATGTAGGTACTGGCCTGATCTGGCGGCTTCACAGTATTACGCGCTTTGAAGAGCGTGATGGTGGTGTCTATGTTGAGTTGGAAGCGATGGCGTTGAGCCGTGACATACCGGCTTCGCTTCGATGGCTGATAGCGCCTATCGTGCGGCGCGCTTCCAGAAGCTCCCTCATCACCTCTCTCGAACAGACACAGGGCGCCATTCACCCCACCGCTACAGCGACAAACGTTCCGGCCAATGCAGGTTTCGCCAGCCACGGCTTTCGGGCTGTTAGCCGGTAGGCCTTCGCTCGCATCTTTGAACTAGCGCGGAGTACGTGACGGAGCAACGGAGCCGCCACGATGTGCCCTGAGCGATCATCAAAGAGACATGGACAAATCAAGCCCACCTGAGCGCCTGAAGACGCTTTTACCCGAAGTTTGGGCGCTGATGAAGCCGCGGAAAGGCCTTATGTTTGCGGGCCTTGGATTGATGATTGTCAATCGTATTTGCGGGCTCGCGCTGCCGGTCAGCTCAAAATACCTCATCGACAACGTGATGCGCCGGGGCCAGTTGAACCTGCTCCTGCCAATCGTCCTCGCGGTTGTCGCTGCCACGGTAATCCAGGGCATCACTTCGTATTCACTGACGCAGATTCTTTCCAAAGCGGGCCAGCGCCTGATTTATGAGATGCGCATTCAGATACAGGAGCACATCGGCAGGCTGCCCGTCGCATTCTATGACGCAACCAAGACTGGAACGCTGCTCTCGCGCATCATCAGCGATGTTGAGGGAGTTCGGAACCTGATCGGAACCGGGCTTGTGGAACTGATCGGCGGGACACTTACAGCAGTCATCTCAACGATACTTCTTTTTCGCACCAGCGCGACGATGACGTCTTTCGTACTGGTCATTCTGATCCTGTTCGGCGCGGCGCTCTTTCGTGCGTTTAAAACGGTCCACCCGATTTTTCGCGAGCGTGGAAAAATCGCCGCGGAAGTAAGCGGACGTCTTACCGAGACACTGGGAGGAGTACGGGTTATCAAGGGCTACCATGCCGAAGGGCGCGAAGCCTCGGTATTTGCGGCCGGGGCACGGCGTCTATTGGATAACACCTTCCGCTCATTAAATACCATGTCGCTCATGAGCTTGGCCGCGACGGTCCTGATGGGATTGGTGGGCGCGCTCATCATGTTTCTGGGCGCGCATCAGATTGCCGCTCATCGCATGGATGTTGGCGATTTCGTCATGTACACCGCGCTGCTTGCTTTTATGGTTGCGCCGGTGATGCAGATCGCGAACATCGGAACGCAGCTTTCCGAGGCGCTGGCCGGGCTGGAGCGCACGCGGCAAATTCTAAAGGTGCGCCCGGAGGATGAGGATCCGAATCGAAAAACCGCTCTGCCGCTCGTAAACGGTCATGTGCAATTTAAAGAAGTCTCCTTCGCCTACGAAGAAGGGAAGCCGGTTCTGCACGATATATCCTTTGATGCACTTCCCGGCACCGTCACCGCGCTGGTCGGCTCGTCGGGCTCTGGTAAATCCACCATGATCGGTTTGATCACCGCGTTTCACGCGCCCAAGCAAGGCCAGGTTTTGGTGGATGGTTTTGACCTTTCTTCGGTTGAACTCTACAGCTACCGCGGACAACTGGGAGTCGTGTTGCAGGAATCGTTCCTGTTCGATGGCAGCATACGGGAGAACGTGGCCTTTTCGCGTCCCGCCGCTAGGGAAGAGCAGATTTTACAGGCCTGCCGGATTGCGCGCGTCGATGAGTTTGCGGAAAACTTCCCGGAAGGCTATGACACCATCGTCGGCGAGCGCGGTGTTAAGTTGAGCGGCGGCCAAAAACAACGCGTTTCGATCGCCCGCGCGATTCTGGCTGATCCGCGCATACTCATACTGGACGAGGCCACCTCCAGCCTTGATTCCGAATCGGAGGCGTTAATCCAAAGCGGCCTCGCCTACCTCATGCAGGGCCGGACCACCTTCGTGATTGCCCACCGCTTGTCCACGATCCGGCGAGCTGACCAGATCCTGGTGGTCGAAGGCGGGCGCATCATCGAGCGCGGAACGCACGAAAATCTATATGCGGCTAAAGGCCGCTACTATGACCTTTACACGCGCCAGCACGGACTGGAATCGAATCTGTTGCTCGCACCCGGAGAAGGCGACGAGATTGAGGCTTCGCTTGCATAACTGAGGCCGCGCACGAGAAAACGAAAAACGAGTTACGTCGAACATCGTAGCTTAGTCGGTTTCCGGGGATGTCATAGACTTACATCGATACAGCGGCTGACCGCGAATAAATCGAAAAAGGATGACAGTATGAACCGGGTCAAGGGCAAGCGCGCGCTGATCACGGGCGGCACCAGCGGTATCGGTCTCGAAACGGCTCGCCAGTTTATCAACGAAGGCGCCCGTGTCGCAATTACCGGCACGAATCCGAAGACCATCGAAGCGGCACAGGCCGAACTCGGAGATGACGTTGTGGTGATTCGTGCCGACGCCGGCGATGTCGTGGCGCAGCGCGCAGTGGCGGAAACTGTCCGCCAAGCCTTCGGATCTCTCGATATCCTGTTCGTCAATGCGGGAGTCGCCGATTTGCGGCCGGTTGAGCAGTGGGACGAAGCCGGATTCGACCGTTCCATCGCCATCAACCTGAAAGGGCCGTTTTTCCTCGTTCAAGCACTGCTGCCGGTTTTGTCCAATCCTGCCTCGATTGTGCTAAACACTTCGGTCAACGCTCACATCGGAATGCCGAACACGAGTATCTATGCCGCGACCAAGGCCGGGCTGTTGTCACTGGCGCGCACGCTCTCAGGCGAGCTGATATCGCGCGGCATCCGCGTCAATGCCGTCAGCCCAGGCCCAATCTCGACACCGCTCTATGGCAAACTCGGCCTCGCCGAAGCCGATCTGAAGACAGTGTCCGCTTCAATCCTGGGTAAGGTCCCCGCCGGCCGCTTCGGAACGCCTGCCGAGATTGCCAAGGCGGTTGTCTTCCTCGCTTCGGACGAGGCCGCGTTCACGGTTGGCAGCGAACTCCTCGTCGACGGCGGAATGGGCACTCTTTGAGTATCAGGGCCTCAGTGCTATAAGATCGTTCCAAACGTTCTAGAGGTCCTTCTTGAAAGGAACTTTATCCATGCGACTATTCAGAGCTATTCTCTTATTGTCTGTTTGCGTGATTGCGGCTGCCGCCCAGAAGGTCGCGGTGGTCGTGGATAGCAGCTTGGCGTCTCCCGGGCGTCACGGCGTCACGGTGCTCGAACAGGCGCTACGTTCAAAGGGCTTGACGGTCGTGGGTAACCAGGATGGCGCTGATTACCTCATTTTTGCCGGCGGGTCTTCGGCGGAAGCAGCGGCGCGAACCATCAAAGGAAACAGTGTCAAGCTGCCGAAGACTGCGGAGTCTCTGGCCGTTTTCAGCGGACGCATTAAAAGCAAACCGGCGGTGG
>DATHIZ010000134.1:0-5239 GCA_035316385.1 Bryobacteraceae bacterium
TCGGCATCAAGGTCCGTCATGGCATCCTCGACCAATACCACGTGATAGCCGTGCTCGTGGGCATTCCGGGCCGTCGATTCAACGCCGATGCTGGTGGCGATCCCGCAAAGAACAACCTGTGTGACGCCCTGGGCCTGCAGATAGTGATGGAGCCGCGTTTCATGAAACGCGCCCCAGCGATGCTTTGTCACAACATGGTCGCATGGTTGCCGTTCCAGCTCGGAAACGAGTTCGGTCCAATCGGCCGGAGGGTTGAAGGCATGCGACACGTCGGCGCGGCCCGGCGCGCCGCCCGCTACATTCACCAGGATGACGGGCAGGCCGTGCGCGCGAAAGGCACGGGCCAGCGCGGAAGACCTCGCCGTGATTTCCGGGCTCGGATGCGCTGTCGGCAGGGTGACGATGCCTTTCTGAAGATCAATCACGATCAGAGCGGGTTTGGGGTCCAGTTGTGTTAGTGGCATGGATGACTCCTTGAGTTGATGTTTTAGCCCACCGCGCCGCGCGGCAGCGTGCGGTCGAGAAGAATGAAGACAAGAAGCAGGGCGGACGCGGCGGTCATCACAAGAGCCAGATTGTGAAAGCCTTTGTCGGTGACGTGGGTTCCGAACATCAGCCCAAGCAGGCTTACGGCCCCGATCGCTCCGAAGTACGTGAACGTCCGCTGCAGTCCGGCAGCGACGCCCATTTCCGAAGCGGGAGCCTGCACATAAATAGCGGTTTGCGTTGGGTTTGAAGTCAGGCCCATCGGAATCCCGATGAGCGCGACCACGGACGCGATGAGCCAAGGCGCCGTGTCGCTGAGCAGAAATATGAGTCCTGCACAGCCGACGAAGCTGGCCGCCGCCCCGATAATGAACGGCGCGCGAATGCCTCTGGAGCGGGCTCCGAGGAGGGAGCACACGGCCGCCATCCCCGACATGGGCAGCGTCATGAGGCCAGCGGCGCCCGGCGAATAATGAGCGCTGCTTTCAAGCCACTGCGCAAAGCCGTACATTACGCAATAGGGGATCAGCAGGGTCCATGCGACGCGCACGAGCGTCAAGGACAGCGGAATATTCGCGGCAAGCATGTTGACGTCGATGAAGGGCTGGCGGCGGCGGGCGGAATGGCGCCAGAACAGCGTCCAAATCGCGCCGGAGACCGGGAGCATCCACCAGAGGGGCCGGTCAAGGTTCATGAGGAACGCCATAAGGGAAAGGAGCGCGGCGGCGAACAGAACAACGCCGGGAATGTCGATCTCGCGCACGAGTTCGCGCAGGCCCGCCGTCCGCGGGACATCCCTGGGTACCCACAGGAACACTAATAATGCGGTGATAAGGGCGAGCGGCACATTGACCGAGAAGATGGCGTGCCAGCCGAAGACGCCGGTGATGAAGCCCCCCAGCGCAGGGCCGAAAGCCTGGGTGGAGATCGCGGCGAGCGAGAGGCTAGCCATAGCCATGCGGGGTGGCGCCATACCGAGTTGGTCCGCCTGTACGCGGAAGATTCGCATGGCGGAGGGATAGGCGGCCGAGGTGCCGACACCGAGCAGTACGCGCACGGCCACAAGCGCGCCCAGCGTAGGCGCGATGACGCCGCCGAGGCCGGCCAGCGCGACCAGCACGAGTGAGAGGAGATAGATCCGCCGCGGACCGAAAAGATCGGCAAGACGTCCCATCGTCGGCTGAGCGACCGCACTCGTCAGGTAAAGCCCGGCGATCAGCCATCCAGACTGAGCCACCGTGGCCGCGAAGTCTTTTGCAATCGGAGCGAGCGCCGTTGAAATCATCGTGGAGTTGATCGGGTTCAGCATGGAGCCCAGGGCCAACGGAAGCACGAAGGTGGGGCCGAAGTGGACCTTCCGGTCCTGCGAGGCCAACACTAAAGGCATTCATTCTCTCCAAACGCTTTGGCCCGTCAAGCCGCTTGACGACGGGCTCCGGCCCACCGCCGCAGCTCCATGTCGGCCGGATACTGTTTGAGTATACCGGCAAATAGTATTTGAAGCAAGCCTCAACTAATTAGGATTTTGGCCAACAAAAGCAGCGGGATCGCGGCTCTTCCTTAGCGTAGGAAGAAGTCAATCAGAATTCGGCTGGCATCGCAGTTGCGTCTCGCGTAGTGGTTCGCCGGCCAGTCAGCAAAACAGACGCAGAGTGAAACACTCTCTTACCAATTGTAGGAAGCGGAGACGAGTTTTAAGGAGACGATGACGTGGCTTTTGACAAACCAATACGGCGCATCGCGATAGTTGGTACTGGCGCTATCGGTGCAAGTTGGGCAGCGGAGTTTCTCGCCAGTGGGTTCGATGTGATCGCGACCGACCAGACAGCAAGTGCTGAGGCTTAGACGCTGCGAACCGGCCAGCCACAAGAATTGCCCAGCATACCTCCGCGAGTCGTTCACAAGGCAAAGACGGAAAAGTCAGTAAATTGAAAACCAACACGAGGAAACTATATGTCGGACAAGCACAACATCACGTTAGCGTACACAGGAGCCGGCGGCACAATTGTCCACCGGACATTGCTGAAGCTGCTTTCAGGGGACGATCGTGTCGATCATATCAACGTCATTGCATCGCCGACTGGGCGCAAGTTGCTCCAGTTGGAGTGGGGCGTGGACAACCCAGCGGACATGATACGGGAGATCGCCGGCAAGAATGCAAGGAAGGTCCGTGTGCTGAACGATCAGGATCTGACCTCTCCCGTCACAAGCGGTTCCTATCCGACGACGGCTGTCATCATAGCGCCGCTTGCTGTTGGCGCCCTGTCCCGCATCGCATCGGGTGCTGCAACCGATCTCATAGAGAGGGCTGCTGATGTTGCATTGAAGGAGCGGATTCCGCTGGTTCTCTGCGTCCGCGAAGCTCCGCTGAATCTCATTCACATTAGGAATATGGCAGCGGCAGCTGAGGCAGGCGCCATCATCTTCCCCATCACGCCGACGTTCTACAACGGACAGTCAACGGTGGAGGCCCTCGTCGAAGAGTTTGCTCACCGAGTGCTCAGCATTATCGGATTGAAGCAGACAAGTAAGTACGAATGGGACGGCGCGAGCACTGAAGCACACGGAGTCCACAGTTCACCCAAATAACCCGTCTCGACCGAATTCTGCCGGGTCTGCGCGTGCATCGTGCAACTCGGCGCAATGGATAGGGAGTTCTTATATGGCTTACAAAGACCTTCGTAGTTTTCTTCAGATTCTTGATGACAACGGGCAGCTACTGCGAATAACTGAACCGGTGTGGCCGGAGCCCGATATCGGGGCTGCCGCGTCTGCTGCCAATAAGGGGCTCGGCGAGACCGCACCGGCGCTCATGTTTGAAAACATCAGGGGCTTTCAGAAGCCCAAGCTGGCTACAAACGTTCATGGCTCGTGGCCGAACATGGCCCTTATGCTGGGCTTACCGAAAGATACGCCGCCCAAGGAGCAATTTCTTGAATTTTCGCGACGTTATCAAAATTTTCCTAAAGGAACTATTGAAGAGAGACAAACCGCTCCTTGGCAAGAAGTTTTGATCGAGGACAACATTAATCTGTACCAGCTCATGCCTCATTTCCGGCTGAACGCTGGAGATGGCGGCCTCTATATCAACAAGGCCGCAGTCGTTTCGCGCCATCCCGACAGCTTTGACGAACAAAATGTCGGAATGTATCGGCTCCAGGTCAAAGGACCGAACAGGCTGAGTGGTCAGTTTGTCCCGGAACACGACATCGCGCTGCACTTTAAGGCGGCGGAGCGGGAAAATAAACCTCTGCCCATTGCGATTACCGTCGGTAACGATCCGATTATCAGTATCGTGGCTGCGATGCCGCTCCTGTACGGCCAGAACGAGTACCAAATGGCGAGCGCCTTGAGCGAGGAGCCTTGCCCAGTCGTCACGCTTAAGAACGGCCTGCAGGTTCCCTGGGGTTCGGAATACGTTTTTGAAGGTCACGTTCTTCCGGGGGTTCGCGAACCGGATGGGCCATATGGCGAATTCACCGGCCACCTTTCGGGCCTGCGGAACATGACTTCAATCGAGATCACTAAGGTGTGGCATCGAAAGGAGCCGATCTATGAATACACCTCTATCGGCATGCCCTGGACCGAGATCGATTACTTGTTTCTCAACACGTGCCCGCCGCTGTATGTGCAGTTGAAGGAGAAATTCCCGGAAATCGAGGCGGTCAACGCGTTGTACACGCACGGGTTGCTGGTAATCGTCTCGACAAAAGTGCGTGTTGGAGGCTTTGGGAAGGCAGTTGGAATGGCAGTTCTGACCACGCCGCACGGCCTCGGCTACGCGAAGGTGGTGATTGTTGTGGACGAGTTCGTCGATCCATTCAATCTTCCCCAAGTGATGTGGGCAATATCAACTAAAGTCAATCCGAAGTATGACACGGTCATCATACCCGAGTTGTCTGTCCTCGCGCTCGACCCAGGGTCAGAACCGCCGGGAATAACACACAAGCTCATTATCGACGCGACAACGCCCGCACCGCCGGAGAAGCATGGCGAATATTCCATGCAGGTAATGGATCCACCTGAAGCTAAGGACTGGTTGCCAAAACTGCAGGCGCTGCTGAAGAGAAAGTAACAGATCGCTGTTAGTTGAAAGGAAGGCTGACAATGCCAGATTATAGCCCGTCGATTTGTCCTCGGTGCGAGTCCGAAACGATAAAGGTTCGATTCGAATCACCAGTTAAAGGAGTGTGGACCCTGTATGGCTGCGACACATGCTTGTTCACATGGCGCTCATCAGAGCCGGCCACGATTACCGATCCGAAGCTTTATCCGAAGAAGTTCAAGATCAAGCCCGAACACCTCAGAGATATCCCGATAATGCCCGCGGTCGCCGCTCCGGAAAAATGACGATGCGACGCTTAGCGAGATTGATCAAGTGGAGATCGGTAGCACAAATTCTATCAACCGACATGGTGGCCAGCGCTGGCAAACAGGTAAATTCAAAATGACCACTGACAAATTACCCATGTGTCCAGGCCGCCGCCTCACTCTCTACCGCGTTCCAGCCAACGCAGCTGCGATGCTCCGTGCCTGGGTCGACTTCGAATATAGAATCCGGCTTGACTTGCAAGACCCCTGGTGTGCGGCGTGAGTTGACGATTCTGCGCACCGCTCAGCCGACTGACTCTTTCGAAAAAGGTTGAAGACTATGCCCTATCTCATCGAAACATACGACAAGCCCGACATCAATCTCTCCGGCAACGGATCCGACCGGTTCATCTGGAATATCTCGAAATGAACAAGAACAAGC
>DATHIZ010000135.1:0-4193 GCA_035316385.1 Bryobacteraceae bacterium
AAAAACTGATTATGAAGTTCCACGCTATTTTGATAGTGCTCACGACGGCGTTTGTTTGTGCTGCCCCTGAGCCGCAGATTGTTTATTTGTGGCCCGATGGGGCTCCTGGATCGGAGGGGAAGACGGCGGAGGAGTCGGTTCGCGTGATGCCGCAGGGCGATCATGTGATTTCCAGCGTGCATAAGCCTTCGCTTACGGTTTATTTACCTGACACGAAGAACGCCAGCGGCGCGGGAGTGGTCATCGCGCCGGGTGGCGGTCATAGCACGCTTTGGATGGATCATGAAGGCTATAACGTCGCTAAGTGGCTTAGTGGCCATGGGGTTGCCGGGTTTGTCTTAAAGTACCGGTTAGCCCGGGAGAAGGGTTCGACTTACACGATTGAGGGAGCATCGCTGGCGGATACGCAGCGCGCGCTTCACGTCGTCCGAAGCCGCGCAGCGGAATGGGGCATTGATCCCAAGCGCCTGGGCCTTATGGGATTTTCGGCGGGCGGGGAATTAGCTGCACTGGCCGCGACCCGGTTCGATAATGCTTCTGACTCGAAGCCTTCTTTCTTTGCGCTTCTTTATCCAGCGATTCCCCACGATATGCAGCTCTCGAAGGACACTCCGCCGGCGTTCTTAGCGTGTGGCGAGAATGACCGGTTGAATATCTCACAGGGATTGCCGGAGTTGTATTTGGCTCTGAAGCGCGCAGGGGCATCGGCCGAGTTGCATGTGTTTACAAAAACCGGGCATGGTTTTGGCGTTCGCGAAACATCCAAAGGACCGGCCTCGGAGTGGCCAGACCGGTTTTATGAATGGATGCAGGCACAGGGATTTGTCACTTTGCCGTAAAACCCGCCGTAAGTTTGGTGCTTTTCCGCGGTGTTTCTGAAATAACTGAACTATATGCGGAGCAATTTAGTCGCCTTCCTATTTGTTAGTGCCCGAATCTCCGCAGCGGCGGCCACTCCGGCTTTCTTTAGCGATTCGGTTCAGCCATTCCTGCAAAAGAACTGTTCTCTCTGCCATAACGCGAAGCTCAGCTCGGGCGGACTGAACATGCAGACTTTGGCGGGGTTCGATTCGATCGCGGAAAAGCGCGAGATGTGGGATTTGATTTTTAAGAGATTGTCAGCCGGTGAAATGCCGCCCAAGGGCATGCCGCGCCCACCGGAGAATGACATCAAGGCGGTTACCGGCTGGCTCCAAACTGAGTTTGACCGGCAGGATAAACTACTGAAGCCGCAAGCGGGCCACGTAACGGCTCACCGCTTGAACCGGGCGGAATACAACAACACGATTCGCGATCTGCTGAGCGTGGACTTTCATCCGGCGGATAATTTTCCGCAGGACGATTCCGGGTATGGTTTCGACAACATCGGGGACGTGCTCTCCCTTTCGCCCGTGTTGATGGAGAAGTATTTTTCGGCTGCTGAAAAGATCGCTCAAACCGCCCTGCTAGGGCCAGCGGCGGTTAAGCCTTATGTGGTCCGGATTCAACCTCCGCGCGCGAAGGTGCAGAAGTTGGTTGCCGCTCCCGCCGAGTATGACCGCAGCGGTTTGGATGTTCCCAATTCTCTGCATGCGACTGTCCGATTCCCGGCGGACGGCGAATATGAAATTCGAATCTTTTGCGATGGTTACCGGCCGGGCGGGTCAGAGCCGATGGAAGAGGCGTTCTGGCTGGACGGGAAACAGATTCAAACGTTCACGGTCTCCTCGGACGAGAACGGACCTTCGATGTTTGTGGGCAACCAAGACTTATCGGGCATGATGCGGAAGGTCCGGATGCGCATTCCGGCTGGGGACCACTGGATCGCGGCGGTAATTCCGAATCTGTTCGAGGGCTTGCCCGCCAGCGCCGGAGGCACTAATCCGTCGAAGCGGCCGCGGCCTCCGCCACCGGATTTTTCCAAGTTTCTTAAAGCTCCGCCAGACGCTACTCCGGAGCAACTTGCGGCGCGGGAAAAGCGGATTGCTAGCTTGCGATCGCAGCGGACACAGATTAATGCGGCGAACATCGAACACGTGGAAATTTTAGGACCGTACAACAGTGTCACGACGCCTTCGCCGGATACGTTGAAAAAAATCTATGTTTGCGGACATCCGGATGGCCCTCACGAGCCAAGCTGCGCGAGAAAAATCATCGCGAATTTTGCGGACCGGGCTTTCCGGCGTCCGACGACGGCGGCAGAAATAGCGCCTTATTTGCAACTGGTTTCGGCAGCCCAGAAATCGGGCGAATCGTTTGAAAAGAGCCTCAGCGTGGCATTTGAAGCAATTCTCGTCTCCCCCAATTTTCTATTCCGGATAGAGCAGGCGCCACTCAACCAATATGAACTCGCGTCGCGGCTTTCTTATTTTCTGTGGAGCAGCATGCCGGATGACGAGCTCTTTCAGCGGGCGAAACAAGGAACCCTGAACAAGCCTGACGTTCTGGAAACAGAAGTGCGCCGGATGCTGAAAGACAAAAAGTCAGAGGCTGTGGCGCAAAACTTCGGCGGGCAATGGCTGCAGTTCCGCGCCCTGGAATCCTGGCAGCCGGATCACGTGAAGTTCCCGGAGTTTGACGATTACTTGAGAATGTCGATGCGCCAGGAGAGCGAGTTATTCATTAACAACATCGTGAGGGAAGACAAGAGCATTCTTGATTTTATCGACGGAAAATATACCTTTCTCAACCAGCGCCTCGCCGAATTTTATGGCATTCCGGAAATTAAAGGGCCCGAGTTCCGCAAGGTTGATTTGACCGGAAACACGCAGCGCAGCGGCATCTTCACGCAAGCCAGCGTGCTCACCGTTTCTTCCTATGCGACGCGCACTTCTCCGGTGCTGCGCGGGAAGTGGGTTCTCGAAAACGTGCTCAATGCGCCGCCTCCACAGCCTCCGCCCGATGTGCCGAATTTGGATGTCGCAGGAGTGGGAACATCTGTCTCGTTGCGTCAGCAGCTGGAGAAGCACCGGGAAAGCGCCGTGTGCGCTTCCTGCCATTCCCGCATGGATCCACTAGGCTTTGCGCTCGAGAACTATGACGCGATCGGCAAATGGAGAACGGAGGATGGAAAGTTCACGATTGATTCGTCGGGCACGCTGCCGGACAAGCGTACTTTTCAAGGCGCGGCCGGTTTGAAGTCGATTCTACTCAGCGACCGCGATGTCTTCGCGCGCTGCGTGACGGAGAAGCTTCTCTCCTACGCTTTGGGCCGCGGTCTGGAGCGCTATGACCAACCGACAGTCAAAAACATTGTCAACGGATTAGCCGCCAAGGACTATCGTTTTTCGGTGCTGGTTCTCGAAATTGTAAATAGTTTGCCGTTCCAGGTTCAAGAAAGGGACCGTCCATTCAATGATCGTCACTCGTAAGCATCTACCCAGACGTACGTTTCTGCGCGGCTTGGG
Source organism: Bryobacteraceae bacterium (assembly GCA_035316385.1). Classification (GTDB taxonomy): domain Bacteria; phylum Acidobacteriota; class Terriglobia; order Bryobacterales; family Bryobacteraceae; genus Bog-105. The sequence goes on from DATHIZ010000135.1 coordinate 3,387, forward strand.
GGCAACGCTCGCACTGCCTGTCCTTGACGCGATGTCGCCGGCCATCGCGATTGTCAGCGAGGCGACGCGGTCCCCCTTGCGCTTGGCGTTCTCCTATGTGCCTAACGGCATCATCATGAAAGACTGGACGCCGTCGACCGAAGGGGAGGACTATGCGTTTACCCGCATTCTTAAACCGCTTGAGGCGTTCCGGAAAGACATGTACGTTTTGACCGGGCTGGACCAGCAAAACGCGAATGCACTGGGCGACGGCGGCGGCGACCATGCGCGCGCGGGCGCCGTGTTTCTGACGGGCGTGCATCCGCGAAAGACTTCGGGCGCGGACGTGCAGGCGGGCATTTCGGTGGATCAGTTTGCCGCGCGGAAAGTAGAAGCACAAACGCAGTTGGCCTCACTTGAACTTGGCTGCGAAGAATCCAGGACGGTAGGCAGTTGCGATTCGGGTTATAGCTGCGCGTATACCAACAGCATTTCCTGGCGCAGCCCGACTTCGCCCATGCCGCCGGAAACGAATCCGCGGCTGGTGTTCGAGCGGCTTTTTGGAACCGACGCCGGCCTCGATCCGGCAACGCGCCTGCGGATGATTGCATATCGAAAGAGCATTCTGGATTTGGTGCAGGATCAGACGAAGGCGCTGCTAGGCACGCTTGGTAATACGGATCGCCACAAGATTGATGAATATTTGTATTCCATCCGGGAGATTGAAAAGCGAATTCAAAGCGCGGAGAAGGACAACCGGCATGTGGAACCGGGAATTGAGGAACCCGCCGGTATACCTGAAACCTTTGCCGCGTATGAATTCGCTTT
>DATHIZ010000136.1:0-5190 GCA_035316385.1 Bryobacteraceae bacterium
AGGAACTCGGCCTGGGTCACTATGAGGGCCGTGGCTGGCGAGGATTCCACCATCACGCCACGCTCTGCATTACTGCCTATGGCTTCCTCGTCGCCGAGAGAAGCCGTTTTTCCCCCTCAGCGCATGTCGGCCATCTCGGACCATCGGCGCCTCAACTCCCAGCAGAATTCCACCCGCGCGGGTCGCGTCCGCCCCGAGCGGCATAATCCTTCCTCTATCGCAACTCTTCGCATCCAAATCAGTCGTCAACTCCTCCGGCAGCTTTCCTGTTGCCCTTTTTATGGCCCGCGCCGCTTGTAACACAGTAGTACTAGATGTGAATCTGCCATGAGCCGACAGATACGAGGCTACCTGATCCTTGACGGGGATCGTGGTCTCCTCCGCGAAGTCCGCATTCGGCGTCCCGGCTGGCGCATGGCATAGGCCTGGCTGCAACGCCACGCGAGAACCACCCCGCGCATAATCGAGGCCGCCGGCCCAAGAGAGGGGTACACCAAAGCCGCCAACACACGCCGGCGTTAGTATGTCTCCGTAGTGACGAGCTACTTCCTGGGCAAATATTGTCCCGGGATTTGTCGTAAACCGGCCACCGCCGAACGTCGACTCAGCGACGGGCGAGTAGATGCCGGCATCCATCAGGCTATCGCCAAACGCTACAACCCGTATCTTGGGGTCAGCGGAAGGCAATGGAGCGAACGGGTCAGGTTCGCCGGCGAGTAGCGGTGTCATGCCTATAATAAGCACCGCTACCAACGTGGGCTTGCCCAATGAAGTTATAAAGGCTCTGCTTGCTCTTGTGACAGATTCCTGGAGATTTTCTCGTTTCAATATGTCCAACTCTCGCTTCTCGCGTGGACGCATTGAATACCAGTCTTCTTTGACGGTCGCGCGAATCGCGTACGCCCTCTCGCAGCGTAACTCCACGAAGTAGATGCGCGCTCGGCTAAAACGCTCATACTGTAACAAAAGTGCTAAAAATTCGGCGTTTATTCGCGAGATCAACCGCCTTATGTAATCTGCGGCACTTTCGTTCCAAGATGAGCCTTCGAGACTAGCGCGGTTCCATTGATCCGACTTACTCCTGGAAGGGAACGACACTATTCGTCGTTCTCGAGCTTTGCCGTGGAGTCTAACTGGTAACTCATCGTGAAGACTGATCCAGCTTGGAACGATCAGGCGAATAAAAAGTGATCAGTTGTGCATGGTCGGCTTATGAACGCTGTAGCTTTATGGAAGAGAAAGGCAATATTGTTGTGCAGCCCTGATGACTACCGGAGGAGCGTAGAAATTGAAAACCTTCTCCGCGGGTCGTCATTGCTTGGAGCATCAAGCCTTGCGCTTGGCTGGAATGGTGTTGTTGTAGAGCGCCACAGGGTTGCCATGGGTGAGAAGCCTGAGAAGGCTTCAGATTACCACTTTATCGCCCTCTGGGATATCTATTCGTGCCACGGTGAGCGCGCCGACTTACATGGCCGGTTTATTCCATACTCAAAGCGCCCCGGCGCGATCAGCATGTATCCGGCCGGAATTATTCCGGCGCAACGAATCCTAACGAAGTCTGAAGTGGTTGTCTGTGCCGCGGATCCTCTTTTGATCAACGAGATAAAGAAGACCTTGACCGGCGCCAAACCGAGCCACTGACTGAAAAACCGAATATTCGAGACGATGGTCTGCGGATGCCTATATCGCTTCTGGCGGCTGAATCCGAGGCGGGCGGACCGTATGGCCAGCTCTATGCCGATTCCTTGGCTCACGCTCTGGCAACTAGATTTGTCCATCTGGGAAGCGCAATCAAGCATCAGGAAAAAACAACGAATTACGGCCTTTCCGGCCGGCCTCTCCGGCGCGTCAAGGAGCGGATGAATTCGGAATGTTCCGCGGATCTTAACCTGGCAACACTTGCCAATGAAAGCGGATACAGCCGGGCACATTTCGTGCGCATGTTCCGGGCGCGCAAACACCGTATCAATACCTGTTAAACCTGCGGCTTGAGAACGCTAAACGAATGCTGAAGCAGCGAGCCACGCCACTTATAGATATCGCTATTGCATCGGGTTTCTCAAATCATACTCATTTTACGAAGATCTTTCGTTCTAAGTTGGGAATTACTCCAAGTGAGTACCGCCGCGGCTTGTAGAATCTCCGCTGTCGTATACGTCAGTTAAGTGCAGCCCAACTCCGCCTATACGCACAAAATTCGGGCCGAGTCCGGCATGGTCACACGCATCATCATGGAGAAAGCCCTGTCTGCCGTAGTCTTAGCGTTAGTTATGGTCGGCCTTATTCACGCTCAAAGCCACTTGAGCGTGCGTGATTCGTCCACGTCGTTGCAATCGAGGCTTGACGAGATCATCGCGCGCGGCGCCTTGCGCGCGCCCGCACCACTGGCGACTACAAGCCGTATTCGTTTCTGCTGCTGGATAATCAATTCGAAGGAATCGACATCGAATTCACCGAGGCCCCCGTTAGATCGCTCGGCGTCAAGGCGGAGTTCGTCAGGACACCGTGGCCGAATCTCATGAGCGATTTCGTAGCGGAATCTACCTGGCCGTAGGTGGCGTGGCGACCACACTCAATCGACAGAAGCCGGCGTTCTATACGCAACCGTAACTCGGTGGACGGCAAGACCGTGATCGCGCGCTGGGGAGACGTCAACCGGCACCAAACCATAGCTCAGATCGACCAGCCAGGCACACGCGTGTTTGTCAACCCTGGCGGGACCAACGAGCGTTTCGCAAAGCGATCTGTCAAGAACGCGGCAAAGCCATATACGCTTCGTAGGATCGGGAATATATTCCAGGCGCACTTGTCTAACTAGAAGGAGAGCCAGTGCATGGCAGGGAACGACAAGCGGCTGGGCAAATTGACAGGCAAGGTTGCGGTAATCACCGGCGGCAGCAGTGGAATAGGGCTTTCCACCGCGGAACAATTTGCCGCTGAAGAAGCATATGTATATATTACCGGTCGCAGCCAGAAGGAACTCGATGCCGCAGTCGCGCAGGTAGCGGAATGTAGCTGGCGTGGCAGGGACACGTGACGAATTTGGCCGACCTGGACCGCCTCCATGCGCAAATTGCCGTGGAGGAAGGGCGCGTCGATATTGTCTTTGCCAACGCGGGTATTGCGCAGCGACTTGCACCAATCGGCCAAATCACCGCGGAGCTGTTCGATTTGACGTTCGACGTCAATGTGCGAGGCCTTCTGTTCACCGTGCAGAAGGCGCTTCCTCTGATGCCTGATGGCGGCTCGGTCATAGTGACGGCTTCAGTGGCCTCGTCCAAGGCGGTACAAAACAGGAGTGTGTATTGTGCACGAAGGCGGCAGTGCGTTCGTTCGCACGTACGTGGACAATAGATCTGCAGCAGTGTGGAATACGCGTGAACGTGCTCAGTCCTGGCTATACGGATACGCCAGTCCTGGGGAAAATCGGTTTGACAGAGGAGCAGATCGCGGCGAGGAAAGCTACTGCCGCAGAGAGAATTCCACTTGGACGGTTCGCGCGTTCGGAAGAGATCGCCAAAGCCGCGGTATTTCTTGCCTCGGAAGACAGCAGCTACGTCGCTGGCATCGAGCTATTTGTCGATGGCGGTTTTGCCCAGATCTAGATACTGAACCAACCCGTAGGCGCAGCAACCAGCTACGTGGATTTGCCAGTTTGCCCGTTGTTGTGCGGCCGGGTGGGAAGTGCGCGACGCCTAGGCCGTTGCCCGCGCTTTCGCTATGAGGATGCTCAGCGGACCAGCGGTCGGCACTACCTCTTCGAGCGCGAAGCCAGCGGTTGAGAGTAACTCGCGATATTCCTTTTCCGTTCGTTCACGACCGCCGGTGATTGCCAACATGACCAGATCTATCCATTTGCCGGGCGCGAACTCAGATGTCTCCGGAATAAGTTCCTCAAGTAGAAGAAGGCGAGCGCCGGGTTTCATCGCCTCCCGTATCTTGCGAAGGAGAGCCACGGCCTGCGCCTCCGACCAATCGTGAATGATCCACCGCAAGATATAAGCATCGGCCCGGTTGGGCACGCTTTGGAAGAAGTTCCCGCCGATGGGTTCCAACCGCTCGTGAGACATCGCCTGCCGCACCACCTTAGGCTCGTCGAACAAGATGCCACGGCACGACGGATAAGCGTCAAGAATGTCCACCAACAGACCGCCAATCCCGCCGCCGATATCGGCAATGACCGGGAACCGGCTCCAATCGTACGACTTCGCCACTTCAGGAGAGTTGTGTTTGCCTATTAAGCGCATCGCTTCGTTGAAGGTGGCGCCAGCTCCCGGATTGCGGCGGTAAAACTCCCAGAAGCTACATCCATGTACTTGATCGAAGGCGATTTCGCCAGTTCGGATACTGCCGCCCAAGCCCGACCAGCCTTCGTACACCCCACCACCCACGGAGAGTTGCGCTCTGGCCCAAGCCCACTGGGTGTTAGGAACATTCTTGCGCAGGCATTCGCTAGCAGGCGTATTAGCGAAGACCATGGGGAAGATTTGCGAGAATACGTCCGCGCTTTCAAGTGCCCGCAGCAGACGGAACAGACTGGGACCGTGAGTCTTGGTCCGGGCAGCCAGAACATCGACATGAAGCGGACCGTCCGCAAGTAGATCGGCTAACTCCAGTTCAGCGGCGACCGCGAGAGCCCGGCTCTGCCAGAAGCCTAAGGTGATCGCCAGAATCCGTTCGTGTGGGGCGGGAGCCGATGCGGATGGAGCGGGTGCAGGTTCGGAAATCCTTTGGGGCATGAGATCCTCTTTCAGGTGATCGTTACAAGTGTTTGAGGCAGAGCCGGATTTGTCCAGCGCTGTCTCCGTGGGATAGACACACGATCAACCCAGTTATTCCCGCATCCGCCACTGATAGCTTGTCTTTGTCGCCGTAAGATACTAACGCTCTACTCAAGCGCGCCAGGGATAAGTCACCTGTAGATACATTACATTTCGACACCACAATCTATAGCACTTTTAATGCAGCAGGAGCGCTCAATCCTAATGTCCCGAGCGAGAAATACGTTGCATAAGTAGGCAGGCGTTCCGCATACTAGGGTATGCGTAGGGGACGTCCCAGGAAAGCGCTGGAAATTACCGAAGAGGATCGCGGCAAGCTGAGCCTGATCGCGCGTCGGCGAAAGTCAAGTCAAGCGATGGCGCTACGTGCTCGAATCGTGCTGAGCTGTGAGCAGGGTATGAGTAACTC
>DATHIZ010000137.1:0-2560 GCA_035316385.1 Bryobacteraceae bacterium
TGCCGGTGAAACTTTGCGCAGAATCGGTCAATGGCTGGGGGGCGGCGCACGATGACTACTCATCACGACTGTATTGAACTCCGTGTAAAAGTCGGCGTCGGTGAAGAAAGGAGTATTTGGGAGATGGACGACAGGACACAGTCGGCTCCATAGCGGGCCGAAGCTTTATAAGTTAGTTGCTCTCTGCTTATTACATTTAAGAGCTAATGTGAGTACATGAGGCAAATCTAGTGGGAATGTGGCGACTATTTAGCACGCGAGAAAATTTTTCTCATTCCAATTTGCCTTGTCTTCGCTTCCCGGCCGCTGTACCCTGTTTAACCGCAATGCCCGATTCTTCCCCGGAACTGCCTGCCCCGCTCATTGAAAGCCGCATTTAGCTCATCCGCGGCCAAAAAGTGCTGCTCGATTCCGACCTGGCCGAGCTCTATGAGGTCTCGACCGGAACTTGAATAAAGCGGCACAGCGAAACGGGGAGCGCTTCCCGGAAGATTTCATGTTCCAGTTGACTGCGAAAGAGGCGCATTCTTTGAGATTCCAAATTGGAATCTCAAAAGGGCGGGGCGGACGCCGTTTACCGCCCTATGTCTTCACCGAACAGGGCAGCGCCATGTTCAGCGGCGTTCTCATGAGTCCGCGCGCCATTGCGGTCAACATTGTGATTATGCGGACCTTCGTCAAATTGCGTCAACTGCTGGCCACCCATGAGGATCTGGCGCGCCGCCTCGATCAACTCGAATGGCGCATGGCCGAGCAGGACGGCGGCGTGCAGTATGTATTCGAAACGATTCAGCACTTGATTGAGGCTCCGGCCGAAGCGGAACCGCAGACTGTCGAGCCAAAACGCCGGATCGGCTTCCCGACGGCCGAGGATGGCCACGAAACCACCGAGTAAGAAAGGAAGAAGGAAGTTCGCATGGCTAGCGCTGCTCCCGTCCTCTTTGCAAAACGCCGCGTGCCGTGGCCGCTGCGCTTGCCCCAACGGTTTCTGTTCTCCCTGGCGTGTGGCGGGGAAGAAATCTGCGCGCGCGGGTTATGCCGGAGTTGCTACGATGCCGCGTATCACGACGACAGTTATTTCGCCGGCGCGAAAGCGAATGTGTTGGCGCGGGACGGACACGGCTGCCGAGTCTGTGGCGAGGCTACGAATGTGGTGCATCACCGGCGGCCCGGTTGTGACCAGGAAAAATGGTTGATCACGTTGTGTCCGGCCTGTCACGCCACGGTCGAGCGGCTGCAGCGGTTGGACCGCTATCTGCCGCCATTGCTCCTCGCCTTGTGACGGGAACAGCATCCAGACGCGGGAGAACAATTGGCCTTCGCATTGGATGCTCCGATTGCGGCCACAACGGGTGACCTTCAAGCCGCCACCGGAAGGGTAGAGTCGCCATGAGGAGCGACGAAGAAACTCTACTACCCGCTCCCGTTTCTCCGGCCCTGGTGCCATCTTCGCTCCCGCCGGAGGAAAAACGCCGGCGGCTGGTGGAACTGGTCGTCCATAGTGTGCCGAGTCCCACTTCGCAGCGGGTGTACCGCATGGGTGTCGAGCAATTTTTCAATTGGTGGGGTGCGGCGGCGGCCGGCGAAGCATTTTCGCGCAGCTTGCTGCAGCGGTACCGGATTTCTCTCGAAGCGCGCGCCTTGGCGCCGCGCACGATCAATCTGCGTTTGGCGGCGGTCCGGAAGCTGGCTGAAGAAGCCGCGGCGCAAGCATGGGTGCCCGAGGCCAAGGTCAGTGAGATTCGGTCCGTGAAGGGTGCCAAGGTGCTCGGAACTAGGGCAGGGAATTGGTTGACCCGGGTGCAGGCTGAAAAACTGCTCAGCTTGCCGGATCCCACCTGCTTGAAAGGGAAGCGCGACCGCGCGCTGCTGGCGCTGTTTGTGAGTGCCGGTTTGCGGCGCGAGGAACTCGCAACCCTGTCGCGGGGAACAAATTCAGCAGCCCGACGGGCGCTGGTGTTTGGTGGACCTGGTGGGGAAAGGCGGACGCGTGCGGACCGTGGCCATTCCGGAATGGACGAAGCAACCCGTAGAAGTGTGGCTGGAAGCCATGCCGATCAAGGAAGGGCCGGTTTTGGGCAAAGTGAATAAGGGAGGAAGATTTGTGGGAGCCGGCATGTCCGCTCCTTCCATTTACTTGGTGGTGTGGAATATGCCGAACTGCTTGGCGTGGAATTCCGCCCTCACGGTTTAAGAAGGGCGTACGGGAAACTGGCTCACAAAGGCGGGGCAAAATTGAACAAATCCAGCTTTCCTACGGCCACGCCTCGTTGACCACGACGGAGCGGTATTTGGGAATCGAGCAGGACCTAGAAGATGCTCCCTGCGATCATTTAAGGAGCGATGACTCTTAACGATCAATCCAGGGCTTGGCTACATTGGCCATCCGGGATTAACGATCAATTGGCGGGTTTGTTTCAAATGGCGCCGTTTGAATGATCAGCTTTGCATGCCCACCGAGCCGGGCGCTTCTCGAGGAATGCTGTGATTCCCTCCTGCGCGTCCGGTTCGTGGGCGTTGGCACTCATGGCTTGGCTGGCGAGAGCATAGGCGTGAGCCT
>DATHIZ010000138.1:0-3736 GCA_035316385.1 Bryobacteraceae bacterium
AATCGCATTCCACCGAGACCCCGCTACGAAACTTATCGGCACCCAAGACCGGTTCGAGACTCGAATTGATCTTTGCGAGCAGATCTTTTTCTATCCGCTGGCGATAATCGAGAGCAGCGTCGGAGGATTCTACCCCGTCGCCATTCAGGCTTTTGCGGGGCCGGCTGAGGAGAGTGCCCTGCATATCCAGGAGCGACACCCCATCCGGTATCAGGCCCTCCACGGCGCTTGCTACCAAGTACGTGATGGCCAGGACATTCTGCGGAGAAATCTTCGCACCTGCCCGTAGCTTTATCATTACGCTAGCCTTAGCTGGTTGGCGGCTTTCGACGAACAGAGAATTCTTGGGGAGTGTGATGTGTATGCGGGCCTGCTCCACTTCGGCCAGTGCCATTACCGAACGTTCCAGTTCACCTTCGAGCGCGCGGTGATAATTGACCTGCTCGGTGAAGTCGGTTACTCCGAAGTTGGTCTTGTCAAATAGCTCGTATCCGATCCGGCCGGTCTTGGGTAAACCCAGCGCTGCCATCTGGAGGCGGGTTTCGGCTACCTTCGCCGACGGGACCAGGATGGTTGCGCCACCATCAATGACACGGTATTCCGCTCCGGTCTCCTTCAACTTCGCCACTACCGCTCCGGCGTCTTCGGCGGCCACGTCGGTGTAGAGGGGCCGGAAATCCCGTTCTTTGCTCCATTTTAGGAATCCGAATAGACCAGCGACCACCACCACAACTGCAAGAGTGAGTGAGATCTTCTGGCCGTTCGTCAATTTGGAGAGGAGGGAGTACATGTCAGGTCACACTTATCCCTACATCTGCATGCGCATTACTTCCTGGTAGGCTTGAACCACTTTATTTCTCACTTGCTGGAAAAGTTCGAACGATAAGTCCGCTTTTTGCGTGGAAATGATGACGTTGTGGAGTTCTTCGCCCTCGCCGGCCAGGAAATTTCCTATCTTGGTGTCGGCATCTTTGCCCAAGCTTTCGACGTTGTTGATGGCGTTTGCGAACATCGACTGAAACTCGCCGCTGCTTGACGGCTCGATCGATGGAGGCTTGATCGACGGGATCGACTGAATCGGCGGCAGAGAGGTACTGATAGGCAGCGTCATATGGTTACTTCATCAGGTCGATCGACCGGTTGATCATGTCTTTCACCGCGCTCATGGCGGCTACGTTGGCCTGGTAGCCGCGGGAGGCGCCCATCAGATCCACCATGTCTTCGGCGGGATTGATTTTCGGGAACGCCACATAGCCGTTCTTGTCGGCGTCGGGGTGACCGGGGAGGTATCGGCGATCCGGTTCCCGGGTATCTTCGATCACATCTGAGGCAGCTACACCGTTCGCGTCCATCTGGGCCTGAAAGACCGAGGAGAAAGGCGACGCCTGGGATTCACTGGTGAATACTACATCCTTGCGGCGGTAGGGGCCGCCTTCGGGTGTCCGGGTAGTCTCGGCGTTTGCCAGGTTTTCGACGAGCAGTTCGGCTCGGGTACGTTGCGCGCCCATTCCAGAGGCGCTTACCGAGAGGGAAGTAAACAGGCTCATTATTTTCCATCCTGTATGGCGGTTCGGAGTTGGCGAATCTGCGACTTGAGCAGAGTGGAAGCGATGTTGAAGCGGATGGCGTTCTCCGAGAGCAAGCGCGCCTCGCGGTCCATACTGACGTTGTTGCCATCGTTCTTCGTCTTCAGGCCCTGGGCGTCTACGATGTTCGGTTCCGCCCCTTGGGTCAGGCTTAAGTATTCGAACTGAAAGTCCAGATCCTTGGTCTTGTAGCCCGGCGTGTCGGCGTTCGCGATGTTGGAGGCTACCAGTTTCTGCCGGGTGCTGAGCAGATCCATGTAGCGCTGCAAATTATTTCCGATACCTTCTAGCATTTCGCCGATTAGAAATGCATGTCTATGGCCACGGGCCAGGGGCTAGGCAGCGTTTGGGCATTGGCCTGAAGATTGTGTTTTGTCTAGAACTACTTGGATGGCTTTTCGTACATGGCCGGATAGGCTTGCTTCATCACCTGTGCCCTTTCGAGCGCCGTTCCGATTTGAATCAATTGTCCCGTTCCGATACCGGGACAGTACTTTGCTGTTTCATTCCAGTTCTTGCGGTTCTCCACCAGTTCGGGCCAGAACGGGAAGGCGCGGCACTGCGTCGGCTTGGACGGATGGATTCCGCAGCCGTTTCCTACCAGGAAATGACACTGTTTGTCGCGTGGCTTACGGAGCCGGATCAAGTTACGGGTCCGGTAGACGTACTTCGCCTCAAAAGCCTCCGGTTTCATGTGCACGTAGGCAGCCGCACGAAGAACGTCGCCTTCGCTGAGGTACACAAATCCCTTCTGATCGCAGCAATTCGTGCAGTTGGGCTGACAAGTGAAACGGAGACCTTCCATTCACGTTTAGATTACCTCGATTTGGGTGTTGGGAGGGTCACAAGTGCTACAATGACGATCTCCCATGGAGTTGAAGAAGGCTTCAGAAAACGGGTTCGGTGGGGAGTTGTTGAACGGAACCACACCGGCATACGCGAACGTTCCCAAGCTGATCCAGACAGTGTATCCGGAACTCCGCCGAATCGCCCGTGTACTGATGCTTGGCGAACGAAAGAACCATACCTTGATTCCCACTTCATTGGTTCACGAGGCCCTGCTTCAGTTGCTTGGCCTTGACCGGATACGAGTCAACGATGGCCATCATTTGCTTGTTCTGGCCGCAAACCAGATGCGGTGGGTGCTGACAAGTTATGCGCGCAAGAGGATGGCGCAGAAACGGCTTGGACTTCATAACTTTGAGCGGGCTGAACCGGTGGAGCTCGTCAACATTGAACAGGTGGCGATTCTGGACCAAGTACTCGACAGGCTCGCTACTGCCGACCCGAGGGCACACCAAGTGGTGGTCTTACGGTACTTTGCCGGTCTTACCGAAGGAGAAATTAGTGTCGCTCTAGGAGTCTCTGAGAGGACAGTCCGCCGGGACTGGGAGTTCGCCCGCATTTGGCTATTCGGTGAGTTGAGCGCGGAATGAAGCAGCATGAGTCCTGAGCAACGCGAACGCGTTAAACAAGACCTATTCGAAATGCTGCAACTGCCCCAGGAGGCGTGGAGTGCTGCCCTGGATGCGACTGGCTCCACCGATCCCGTGGTCCGAACTGAGGTGGAGCGTTTACTCCAACTGGGGACTAGCGTGGGACATTTCCTCGAAGGCAACGCTGTCCGCGGTTTTGGGCTCATCGATGCAAAACAACTGATCGGAAGCCGCCTGAAAGGTCGCTATCTGATTGAGAAGTACTTAGGGGAGGGAGGGTTTGGGGTAGTTTTCCTTGCCTCCGACTCGGTGCTGGATTCGCGGCCGGTGGTGGTGAAGATGCTGCACTCCGGAGTCTTCACCAAACGCGCGGTTCAGAAGGAAATTCGCTCGCTTGCCGCAATCGATCATCCTGGCGTAGTGGGTATTCTGGATGCCGGCGACACCGACGACGGGCGTTTCTTCGTCGTGCTGCGGTACATTGCGGGTCCGACGCTGAGGGAAGTATTCAACGAGCGGGGAAAGCTTCCAATTGAACACGTAGAGCGGCTTACGCACCAACTGACCGAGGCACTGTCCATTTGCCATGATCGCAACATTCTCCACTTGGATCTGAAGCCTGAGAACATCCTTCTCAAAGACTACGGCTTGCCCAGCGAACGGGGAGTCATTGTGGATTTCGGAACGGCGGAAACCTTGGGAAAGACCCAAGCC
>DATHIZ010000139.1:0-7182 GCA_035316385.1 Bryobacteraceae bacterium
CAAGAAGGGGATATTTGGCAACCGAATAGGTTTTTACTGCCGTATCGTGGAACATCGGCCGGCGGCGGCTACAGCACAGTAGGGGACTTGCTTCAATTTGCGAACGCCCTTCGAGACAACAAGCTACTGGACGGGTATTACACGAAGATGCTAACGACGGGAAAGATAGATATGCCGTTTGGCGGGCGCTATGCGTACGGCTTTCAAGATCGCACCATGAATGGGTCACATTGCTTCGGCCATGGCGGCGGATCACCCGGAATGAACGGCGAGCTTGAAGTTTGTCAGGATTCCGACTACACAATAGCCGTACTCGCGAATATGGACCCAGAAGCGGCGGGCCACATAGCCGAGTTCATCGTAAACCGACTACCAACAGCCAATGTGAAGCCGTAGAGGATCTATTTTTTGGCCGTCGCGGCACGAGTCGATCTCATAAAAGAGCTCTACAATCGGTCCAATGAGGGTGACGTTTCTTACACCGGTTTTCTGCCCGGTTGCTCCCCTGTACGATTCCAAATAGGCTATCGAGCGATTTGACTCGGTAGTCGGCTCGACCACACGTCAGGAGTGCTAGTTGCTCCCCAGCGTATCGAACGCCTGTGTTGGAGATGTGCCCTGACAGTGTGGTCCGTGATGGAAAGTCTCGTGGGGAGTTTGCGCCTTTCAAGAGCGCCAGTACAGGGGCGACGTCCGTCACGGCGGTCGAGAGAATGGAGGAGACCAAACGTTTGATAGACGATCTTGACTTTTATGTGGGTATCGATCTGGCTGCCGAAAAACACCAGGCATGTGTCGTAAATCGCACTGGAAATGTGGTCGGAGAACTAGCCTTCGAGCACAGTGGCGCCGGATTGATCGACTTTATCCTCTGGTTGAAAAAGCTCACTGGTCCGATGGCGACCCGAGTTGGTATTGTTCTGGAAACGCCGAGAGGCCCCATCGTCGAATGTGTTCTGGAGCGCGGATACTCAGCCTTTTCGATTAATCCGAAGCAGCTTGACCGGTTTCGTGACCGTCACACTATAGCTGGTGCAAAAGATGATCGACGAGATGCCTTTGTACTGGCAGACTCTCTTCGAACGGATCTGCCTCTATTCAGGGCATTACAGCAGGACAGTGCGACTACTATCCGCTTGCGAGAGCTTTCCCGGCTTGAAGATGATCTGATTCAAGACCATAATCGGCTTATCAATCAACTGCGCGAGCAACTGCATCGTTACTTTCCACAGCTGCTCCAGCTCAGCTCCGCTGCGGAAGATGCTTGGGTATGGGATCTGATCGAGATCGCCCCGGTACCAGCCACGGCCTGCAAGCTAACTCGTGGACGCATCGAACGAGTGTTGAAACGTCATCGTATTCGCCGACTTACTGTTGAGGAAGTGATGGCGGCACTTCGGGTTCCGGCGCTTAAGCTTGCCCCTGGTAGCGCCGAAGCAGCAAGCGAGCACGTCCTCCTATTACTGCCGCGGCTGCGACTCGTTCGGGAGCAAAGACTGGACATTGCCTCCCGCATAGAAACCCTTCTCGAAGAGCTCACCGAAGCGGGCTCGGAAACGAACGACCACGGGCTGAAGCCCCCGACGGATGTAGCAGTTCTTCGATCGTTGCCTGGGTGTCGGACGCGTTGTGGCAGCTACTCTATTAGCCGAGGCATCGCAAGCCATTGCTGATCGTGACTATTACGCGTTGCGCTCTTACGCGGGGGTGGCTCCTGTCACGCGGCAGAGTGGTAACAAAAGAGTTGTGGTGATGCGGCGAGGTTGCAACAACAGACTTCGGAATGCGGTTTATCACTGGTCTCGTGTTGCGACCATGTGTGATGAGCGCAGCCGGACCCATTACGCGAAACTGAGAGCTCAAGGCCATTCTCACGGAAGAGCTTTACGGACACTGGCCGACCGTTGGCTCACTGTACTCGTAGCTATGCTGACAGCCAACCAACGTTTTGACTCCGCAAGATGGAACGCTTGCGTCGTAACTCCGCAGGCAGCACTATGAGCATTCTGTTTGTCGTAGAGAAGGCCGGAAAGGGCCGCTCTTGCCCTTTCCGGCATAACCAGAAGAGGCCCGCAGCGAAGAGGCTGTCAAGCCCTTGCGAAAGCAACCGCGAAGCGGCGCGGAGCCACGCGCAGGGACGAGCATGGCGAGCGGGGTTGACTGGCTCGTGAGAGAAGGGCATTCAATGACGGGCGCGAGCCCTTTCCGCCAGCCTTTGTCGCTGGATTTCGCGCTATTTCTTTATTGACAAAAGGTGGGGAGTCCAACACCCAATCATGGCCGTTGATTTGATCCAGATGACTTAATGGGTGGCGTGTCCGGCGTTGCCAGCCGGGCTTTATGATTGGTGCGGAACGGAAAGAGGGTGCCGAAGTCGGCAGCTACCTCGTTTATGTGGTTTCCCACGGATTAAAAACCGGAACCCGCGCCATGTCGAAATCGCTGCGATCGCGCGTCACAACCGTGAGGCCGTGCTGAATGGCTGTTGCCGCAAGCAGAAGATCGGGATGTGAATAGGTGTGGCCGCTTTTCCGTCCCTCGTTCATCAAGAGCCGCCATTTGAGCATGATGTCTTCGGTGAGCGGCAATATGCGACCGGCGAAGGCGGGGCGCAGTGTCAGTGTCAGCCACTCGTTTAATTGAGCGCGTCGGGCCGGATCTTCCTGCAGCTCGATGCCGTAACGAATTTCAGCGATATTGACCACGCTGATATAGAGATCATTCAGCGGTTGCGTCTCGTAGAAGGCCGTTACGCGCGGTTCCGGCCTTGGCTTTCGTCCTTCGGACAGGATGTTCGTGTCCAGCAGCCACGCCATTTAAAGAACGACGTCGCGCACGTTCGTCAGGCGCACACGCGGGGGCGTCAGGTCGAGGTCCGGGTAAGGCGATGCTTGCAATGCCGCCAGCACCACAGCGCCCGTTCTGGTCGTCGGCGATGCCGCAGTCGTGTGTTCGTCGAGCGCATCGAGGGCTTTCTCGATCAGCTCGTCGGCATCGTGGAACTGGCCGGCCTGGATACGCGCGGTCAAGCGCTGCACCAGTTCAGGCTTATGGATTTCAATGTTCATTTTCGCGGCCTCGTTTCTTTCAGAGTAAAGTATTCACTCCTTCCTGTCACGAATTTTGGCGCAGTTTCAGCCTCCATGCGACACCATCGAACCCTGTTCATCTATGAGATATTTCACGCCAGCGATCCAAGACGGGATTTTTCTTGGCCGGACAGGGAGTGAAAGCAGACGAGCTTTTGTTGATAAGGAACGAGTCCGACGACTATGCCAATTGACGGCTCTGCTGCTCGGTTTCATGCGCGGCTAAGGTCCACCGGCGCGCTGAGTCTGAGCATCGTGGTTTTGTCCGGCACAATTGACGCTTGGATGGCGTGTTCGCGGTACATGGCCTTGGTCAGAGTCCAAGCCTAGTAGCCGCATTATCCCGGAACAGAGACCCCTCTCGGATATATTTCCTGACTGTGGCCAGAGACCGGTGTCCGGTTTGCTTCATGATGGCGAGCTCGCTGGCGCCGTTCATCGCCGCTTGCGTGGCCAGGCCCGCGCGCAGGCTGTGACCGGCATATTCCATGGCATCAAGTCCCGCCTTCCCGACGGCGCGCTTCACAATAAACGCCACCGAGTCGGGATGCAGCTTTGTTTCGCTCACAAACCCAAATTGGTCCACGCCGCGGAACAGCGGCCCGGCCGTAATGCGCGCCGCTTCCAACCAGGTGCGAAGCACGCGCACGGGACACGTCTGCGGATCCGACCCGTAGGCAAGCGCGACCCGTCTTCCCTGCCCTTCCTGATCGGTCTTCGAACGGTTCAGCTGGATGACGATGCCCTCGGGCGTCTCGCGGAGATCCTCGACAGTGAGCCCGGCCAGCTCGGAGCGCCGGAAGCCGCCGGCAAAGCCCACCAGCAGCAACGCGCGGTCACGGAGGCCGAGCAGGCCGGCCGGCCGCTGTTTTAGGACTAAGCGTAGATCGGCCGTGAGAAACGGCGTTTTCCCCACCTCGGCAGTGCCTTTGGTGTGCTTGATCCATTTCCAGACTTCGCTGACGACCGCATGCTGCATGGCCGCCGGAGACGGAAACCCGGCGGCTTGATGCGCCCGCGAAATCGTCGTCAGCCGGCGCGCCAGGCTGGAGGTTTTGAGGGTGGTGGCGCGGTCTGTCAAATACAATGCCACGGTGCCGGGTTCGGCCGGGAGCGAAGGCAAGGCGTGCGCCTCGCACCATTGGCGGAAATCGTTCCAGTCCGCCGCATACGCCCGGACGGTATTGTGTGCTTTGGCCGCCGCCGCAAATTTCTGGGCCTGTTCCGCCAAGTGGCTTAGAGGTCCCCCGCTTACCGGCGCCAGGGGAATTTTTTGGGGGATCGCCAATAACAAATCGGTGCAGTCTTCGGCGCCGGCGTTCCATTCCCAGACCCAAAAGCGAACGCACGCCGCTTCTGGATAAGCAACCGTATTGGCGACCGCGATATGAGAAATCCTTTCGAGCAACGGAAAATGATCCGCCAGCTCCCGGATTCGTTCGATCACTGCCGCGGGACTGTTGCTGCGAATCGGCAGGTCCAGAAGCAAGACCCGCAATTCGGCGTCGGCGTCGGCGAGCTTCTGCAGTTTGTCCCTCAAGGCTTTCTGAACCACCGGCGTCAGCCGCGCGCGATCGGTCGGCAAATAGCCGCGCACCGACACCGGCCGAAAGCCCTCCTCCCGTTCCGACACACGGACATCAACGGCTACCCGCGGAGTCTTTCCGTTCGGCAGCGGAATCGGCACTTGGAACTCATAGAACTGCTCACACGGCAGCTTGGCCGGGAGTGTATGGACCGCCCAGTCTCGTAGTTTTTGTTCGACCAACGGCAGACAGCCCCCCAGCAGTTTCCCCAACGACGTCGGGAAAAATAGGAAATCGAAGCGCCGGCCGGGGATGTCTAATCTGGGTTCGGCTTCGAGCGCTTCGGCAACCGGGCGTAGCAGTTCCTCTTTGTACTTGTGGTGCTCGAAGGCGAAGAGGCGGGTATGCTCCACCGCCAGCCGCGTCCCGGTCTCATCGGTGGCGATGACCTCTACATTCTTCTGGCTCTGGGGGAGCCAGTCCGGCTGCCGGCTGAAGCATCCCTGCCGCCAGGCGTGCAGGAATAATTCGACGATCTGGTCGTCTTCGCGCGGGCGCGTGGATGCCGGGCAGGAAACGGTTTGCGTGCGTGCGGCGTAGGAAATCTCAGATTCGGACATGGGCTTACCTTGTTCCTGCTGCTGGCTCGAAACTCTCATCCTAGCAGAAAAGAGGAACCTACATCTGATAACGTTCCCTTATCAGATGTAGATGTACTCACTCGCGCTTTGAGAAGTTCGAATCCTGCACGCCCGAACATCTGGCGTTTGATCGCTTTGTGCCGGTGAAGCCGAAGAGCTCTGCAACGCTGCCCTCTCGAAAATGCCATATCTCATCGTTCCAATTGCTTCCGCCTAGCTTCCAGTCTTCGAGTCAGCTGTTCTTCCGTCGGCAAATTGAGCTGATACTCTCGCGCGAGAACCTGATTCCCCAAATTCCCTAGCGCATAATGCGCCACCGCCACGTCGTGTTCCGAGCAAAGGATCAGCCCGATGGGCGGGTTTTCATCTGGGTTGGTCCAGTGTTCGCGTGCATAGTTTAAATAGAGATTCATTTGGCCGGCATCGGCGTGCGTGAATCTCCCTAGCTTCAATTCGGCGACGATCAGAGATCGGAGGCGGCGATGGAAAAAAAGCAGATCGACACGGTACCATTCGTTGCCGACCCGCAGCCGCTTCTGGCGGGCGATGAAAGCAAAGTCGTTCCCCAGCTCCAGGAGGAACTGCTCCAGTTCGCGAATGAGCGCTTCCTCCAGTTCCGCCTCTGAGTATTCGTCTTTGAGACCCAAGAACTCTAGGACGAACGGATCCTTGATTTCGGATTCTGGACTTCTTACTGGCGCGTCCTCTCCGACTTCTCCTGAAGCGGACACACCTCGCCCGGACCGCTGGTAGGCAAGAGTCGAAATCTGGCGATCGAGTTGGCGGACTGACCAGCCGCCGCGGAGCGCCTCGACTTCGTAATGCCGCCTGGCCTCCGGATCGAAGACCGAAAGCAGCCGGACATAGTGAGACCAAGACAGTGGAAAGGCCGCCGGAACTGAGGGATTTAATTTCGCAGACAGTGTCTGCGAAATGTTCGGAGGAACCGCCACGCTAGAATTCGCAGACAGCGTCTGCGGAATTGGCCATCCCAGGTAGAACTGGCGCATATGCTCCAGATTGCGCTCCGAGAACCCCCGACCCAGTCGAGATTGTAGATCCCGGGACAAGCGCTTCAGTAGTTCGGAGCCATAGGCTGCTCGCTCTTCCCCGCCCTGCTCATGTTCCACCAAACGCTGGCCTACCAGCCAGTATGTCGTGGTCAACACCGCATTTACCGAGCGCGCGGCAAGCTGGCGTCCCTGTTCCAACAGCATCAAGATGCCAGAGAGCAGTTCATTATAGTTGCGCGTGATTTCTGTTCCCATGCGTTCGGCTGGCATCATCTCTCTAAGTACGGCTTTGGCACGCCGCTACCGATTGTCGCATCGACTTTACGGTTACTTCGCCACCGGCGAGCAGCTACAGCGGACAAAGTACCCGCCTTCATGAAGTGGTCAATCCCAAGTGATCACAGGGCGCATCTTCTAAATCTTGTTCGATTCCCAAATACCTCTCGGTCGTAGTCAAAGAGGCGTGGCCATAGCTCAACTGAATCTGTTCAATTTTTGCCCCGCCTTTGTGAGCCAGTTTTCCGTACGTCCGTCTCAGGTCGTGCGGCCGGAATTCCACGCCAAGCAGTTCGGCATACTCTACGACCACGGAGTAAATGGAAGGAGCGGACATACCGGCCCCGACAAATCTTCCCCCTTTGTTGACTTTGCCCAGCACTGGACCTTCCTTAATCGGCATGGCTTCCAGCCACACTGCGACGGCTTGCTGGGTCCAATCCGGAATGGCTACCGTCCGCACGCGGCCGCCCTTTCCCACCAGGTCCACCAGACACCAGCGTCCGTTCCGCTGCTGCATCTGGTCTCTTAATAAGGTCGCCAATTCTTCCCGCCGCAGACCGGCACTCACAAACAGCGCCAGCAACGCCCGGTCGCGCTTGCCTTTCAAAGTTTCGATGTCAGGCAAACTGAGCAG
>DATHIZ010000140.1:0-8546 GCA_035316385.1 Bryobacteraceae bacterium
CCGGCCGCCCCGTCGCGCGTTTTATAGCTGTGAACAAAGCCCCGTGATGGTGTGTTCAAACACGCCCAAAGCGAGGCTTTGCTTCGTGATAAGCTAGAGATATCCCACCCAGTTTTTGAAAGGACCCCCGAAACAATGAAAGCAGGGATTCATCCCGCCTACGAGGAAGTGAGAGTGATCTGCGCATGCGGTTCCACCTTCGCTACCCGATCGACTCATAAGGGCGACCTCCGCGTGGAAATTTGTTCCAGCTGCCACCCATTTTTCACCGGGAAGCAGAAGCTCATCGATACCGAAGGCCGCGTGGACCGGTTCCAGAAGAAGGCCGCCAAGGCGCTCGAATTGCAGGCTCTGAAAAAGGCCGCGACAGACGCCAAGAACGCCAGAACCACCGTCCACTAAAGCGCAACGGGCACTACCTGGAGCCCGTTGCAAGCGTGTAGCAAGATCCTGGAGCGCTGCTTATTGCGGCGCCACCAGACCTTTCCTTATAGCGAACAAAACCAACTCCGCCGTCCGGTGGATATTCATTTTCTCCATCAAATTGGCCCGGTGTACCGAAACCGTGTTGACGCTCAATTCCAACAGAGTGGCAATCTCTTTGTTCGACTTACCCTGCGCAATCAATTGCAAGACCTGTTTCTCGCGAGCCGTCAGCCTGCTGAGCTCATCGTCCTGTTGAACCGCGACATATTTGAGTCCCGGTCCGATGTAGCGCTTTCCTTCGGCTACCGCGCGAATTGCCCCTACCAAGTCGACGTCGATTGCGCTCTTCAGCAGATACCCCTTCGCGCCCGCGTCCAGCGCGTTGCGGACGTAGTTGTCGTCGGCGTGCATGCTCAGCACCAGTACTTCGGTACCGGGAAGATGCTTCACGATCTCTTTGGTGGCCTGAACTCCGTCGAGTTCGGGCATGGAAAGGTCCATCACTACCACCTTGGGCTTCAGCTCGTACGCCATGCGAATTGCTTCGACTCCGTTGGCGGCTTCCCCAACTACGTTCATGCCTTCTTCATCTTCCAAGATTCGCCGGAAGCCGCGCCGGACCAAGCTATGGTCGTCCGCTAATAAAACTGTGATTTCTTCACTCATGAATTTGTTTAAGCCCTACTGCTGATCGCCTCTTCTAATAACTCTTCGCCGTCGATTGTGTTGAGCGCGCGGTCGTCCGCGCGCAATGGCATGGCGAGCGAAATGGTAGTTCCGCTCCCCGGAGCTGAGTGAATTTCAATGCTTCCACCCAGTAACTCGGCGCGCTCCCGCATGGCTATCAAGCCCAAACCGCGCTTGCCCTTTTTCGCGGGAGGCAAACCGCGCCCAAAGTCTTTGATGTTTATCAGCAACGTAAGGTCTGAAAAAATCATCTCTACAAGAGCAGTTTTTGATCCGGAGTGCTTCGCGGCGTTGTTTAGCGCCTCCTGCACGACCCGGAATGCGTGCGTGGCCGGCTGCCCGATGACGCTTGTCTGCTCGCCGGACACGATGGCCCGCGTCTCAATGCAGGTCTGTTTCTGAAAAACGCCTACGTACCATTCGATGCCCTTAATGAGTCCGTAATCATCGATTACGGCGGGGTGCAGCATTTGTGACAGGCTGCGCATCTTCTCCAGCGTGTTGTGGGTAATTTCGCGCACTTCACTTAGTTCGGTGCGCAACGGCGAATCCGCGGGTACACCCTTCTTCTCCGCGCGGGCCAACATGGCGCTCACGGCTGTCAAGATCTGCCCGAATTCGTCGTGCAGTTCGCGCGACACCGATCGCAGCACCTCTTCCTGCAACGAAATCAAGCGAGCGGCCAACACGCGCCGCTGGCGGGATAACGATTCCAGCCGGTCGAAGATCTCGCGGTTGGAATAAATCAAGTACAGGCTGGTAATCAGGATTGCCAGAATTGTCGCTGCCAGAAACGCATAAATGTCTCGCTCCACGCCGTCGTAAATGGAAGCAACTTGCTGATCGGCCCGCTCTTCCGATTCGTTGTTGTGCACCAGTAACCGCGAGACCATTCCAGCCAGGGACGACTGCTGCGCGAAGAGGCTTGTGGACACGAGCTTTCGGGCGGCCTCCGGATGTCCGGCGTTGGCAGCGGAAAATACTTCATCGCAGCTCTGCCAGAACTCTTTCAGCGATCTGATCAGTTCGGCGTGTTGTCCCCGGCGGCGCGTAATGGAAGAAAGCTTCGCTTCTTCCTCAAGAGACTCTTGCAGGTCGGCATCCAGCCGGTTGAATTCGTCGCGGTACTTGCTTACATCTTCCGATGCAGGCTCGCGGATCATGTCGCGCAGCCGCAATCCAAGCCGGTTGAGATCGCTTTCGACGCGCAGCAGCAGCAAGGAATCGTGCCGGTTTAAATCGATGGTGTTGGTTTGCAGTAGCCGCAAACCGCGCAGTTGATAGAGCGTGTATGATGAAAATCCAGAGACCGCCGCAAGTGTGATCAGAAGGCCAAGTAAGAGGCGTAGCGTGGGCGATTTGATCATGACCGGATTATTCAAAACTCAATTTCAAAACTATGCTTTCTAAAGCGTTGCAAGCGCTTGATACTAGAATGACGATAGCGTGACACGATTTGTTGCGGATTTGCGCATCTTTATTCATTTTGGCATCCTGCCGCTTGTGTTTGTGGCCGCCATCTGGGCTGCGCAGCCTTGGGACAAGCATCCGACGGCGTGGAATCCGGCCGATATCGCGCGTTTGCTGAGCAATTCGCCATGGGCGCAAGTGGCGTCCGCTACCATCGTCGATCCGTATGACGCGATTGAACAGACCGATGCGCCACTGCCGGGAGCCAAAGAAGCAGGGCTGGCCGGCCCATCTCACGGCGGCAGCTGGGATGGTGGCGTGGGCCGCAAC
The DNA here is from genome assembly GCA_035316385.1 of Bryobacteraceae bacterium. Classification (GTDB taxonomy): domain Bacteria; phylum Acidobacteriota; class Terriglobia; order Bryobacterales; family Bryobacteraceae; genus Bog-105. The sequence goes on from DATHIZ010000140.1 coordinate 2,854, forward strand.
CGCATGGGCCGCCTTCCCAGTGTTCCCGTGACCGTTCGCTGGGAGAGCGCTTTGCCGATCCGCGAAGCTCTGCGTTTGTCCTCCTCCTCTACGCCCGCGATGGATTCGTACATGTTGGCGAGGCCAGCTGAGGGGACAGCGGTTCCGGAATACGTCATCACGGTGATCGGACTGGTGCAAGGCGGCAAGTATCGTGCCCAGGGTAAGACCGACAATCCGAACGTTTCCCGCAGCGATGGGGAAGCCGGCAAGAACCCGGATGCCGGTAATCCGGAAGAGGTTCTTGAGGCTTTCATGCAGTTTTCCAGGCTGCGCGCTGCCGGTATTTCCGATATTCGTCCCGCCAACGTGAAGCTCGATCCTGCTACCGGAGCGGTGCACATCTTCTTTGCCCGGACGCATCCGTTGGAACGGCGTCAAAAGGAAGTGGTGTTCCTCACGCACTTCGGCTCGCTCAATCTCCAGACCAAGTTCCGCTTGACCAGCATGATGTTTCGCGGACAGCTCGAGCTATGAAAGCGCTCTTGCTCGTTTTCGCGGCGGCGGCTCTTCCGCTGGTTGCGCAGTCCTCTGTCCAATACCGGCTGAAATTCCCGAATGCGGTGCATCACGAAGCAGAGATTCGCGCGACGTTTGAAGGTGTGCCGCAGCCGGTCCTGGAAGTCCTCATGAGCCGTTCTTCGCCGGGGCGCTACGCCCTGCATGAATTTGCCAAGAACGTGTCTAACTTCCGCGCCACCGACGGCGAAGGACATGCGCTTTCCGTGATGCGTCCCAGCCCGTATGGTTGGAATGTGTCCGGCCACCACGGCACGGTGATTGTCGAATACACGCTTTATGGAGACCACGTTGACGGCACTTATGCGGCCATCGACCAGACTCACGCGCACTTGAACTTGCCGGCGGCGCTGGTTTGGGCGCATGGCTTCGAGCATTCGCGCGCGGCCCTCAGCTTTGAGATGCCTGCCGGCTCCAATTGGCGAGCCGCCACACAGCTCATCCCGGAAGCTAACGGCGTATGGTCCGCTCCCAATCTCGAATGGTTGATGGATAGTCCAGTTGAGCTCAGCAACTTCGATATGCCCGAATGGAAAATCGAGAACGCTACTTTCCGTCTGGCGCTTCACCATCAAGGAACGGCGGAGCAAGCGCGCGCCTACGCTGACTTGTGCAAGGCGGTGGTCCTCGAGGAAGAAGGCATTTTCGGCGCCTTTCCGAAATACGACGGCGGCACGTACACGTTTCTGATCGACTATTTGCCATACGCTTCGGGAGACGGGATGGAGCATCGAGATTCCACTGTCATCAGCGGGGCGGCGAAACTGCCTGACTCTGCCCGTTCCGCCATCGGAGCCGTGTCGCATGAGTTTTTTCACGCCTGGAATGTCAAACGCATCCGCCCGCGCTCTCTGGAGCCCTTCGACTTTGAACACGCCAACATGTCCGGAGAGCTTTGGTTCGCCGAAGGCTTCACCAACTACTACGGGCCGCTCACTTTGGAGCGCGCCGGCATTTCCACGCGGGAACAGTTCTTCCATGGCATGAGCCGCACAGTCAACGCCGTTTTGAACTCCCCTGGCCGGAACATCAACGATGCGGTGGAGATGAGCCAGTTGGCGCCTTTTGTCGATGCCGCGAGGTCGATTGATCCAACGAATTTCGAGAACGTTTTCATCTCGTACTACACCTATGGAGAAGCGCTGGCGTTTGGTATCGACCTCGCCATCCGGGAGCAATTCCCCGGAAAGTCTCTGGACGATTGGATGCGCACTGTCTGGCGCGAACATCCCGACATCGATCGCCCGTATACGCTGGATGACCTGCAAAGCGCCCTTGCAAAGACCACTGGAAACAGCCAGTTTGCCGCCGAAATGTTCGAGCGCCATATCGCTGGAAAGGAGCCGCTCGACTATGCCGCACTATTGGCGCCGGCCGGATTCAAGCTGCAAAAAGCTCATACGGGACAAGCCTGGATCGGCGGGGAGCGTCTTACCTCAGGCGAGGGTTCGGTTGAAATATCCGGCAATGCCCTGTACGGTTCACCCCTATACAACGCGGGCCTGGAGCGGGGCGATCGGATTAGCGAGTGCGACGGTCAACCGGTGAAAACAGCCGCGGATCTACGAACCTGTGCCGAAAAGCGCTCTCCGGGCGCAAGCGTAAGGCTTACGGCGAAGACGCGCGCGGGATCGAAAACCGCGAATGTTACTCTTTCCGAGGACCCTTCGCTTGAAATTGTTGCTTATGAGAAAGCCGGCCTGCAGCCTAGCCCGGAGCAGAACGCGTTTCGTGAACTTTGGCTCAGGTCAAAGGCTAGGCATGAGTTACCTAACTTCAAATAGGTCAAAATCGGCTGGAATGTCCTGTAATCTAATATAAACTTGATCTTGGCTCGTTACGTAATGGACTCTCTGATATGTCTCCAATGCGGGGGGGAACTGCGCCGTTCCCGCCGTAGGTTACTCGAGCGCTTCGGTTATTCCAAGGCCTACCGCTGCAAAGATTGCGACGCACGCGTGCGAGTTACGATTGCATCGCAGTCAAAGAATCTGAAATTTGCGGCTTGCCCCAAGTGCCACTCCTACGAGCTCACCGCTCCAAAGCGCATCGACAAAATAGACAAGCTGGTGAGGAGCCCCCGAAGCTTTTTCCAAAGGATTATGGGCGGCACCCTCTATCACTGTTGGTATTGCCGGCTTCAGTTCTATGACGTGAGACCGCGCAAGAGAGCCGAACGAAAACTGATCGTCTCGTCGAAAGAAAAAGAATTAGATACGCCTTCGTTGCGGTGAAGCGCCCGCTTTCCACCCAGGATCCGCAACAAGCCGATATAGCAGCTTTTGACCTGGATCGGAAACTTGTTATAGAACTCCGCTATCCAATATGGGTGAGCAACCAAGCAATTGAACTGACCGATTCCGCTGTAGGCACGCTTGAGCGTTCAGGCGTCGATGCGGCGTGGTGGGCCGTCGTCGCCCGATTTCTGATTCATGGGCTGGTCGTCTCCACGTGGGTTTCGAGAATTCCGGCGGTCCAAGGCGCTCTGGGATTGACGAATGCGCAACTCGGCCTGTGCCTGCTAGGAACGGCCGTTGGATCGGTGATGGCGGTACCCCTCACCGGCTGGTTGATTACGCGCTATGGCAGTAAGCAAGTGACGACCTGGAGTACCGTTGGCTTCTGTCTCGCACTCATCGGACCGGCGCTTGCGACGAACAGCGCCACGTTGTTCTGTGCACTAGCCATGTTTGGCGCCATGGCTGGAGCCAATGACGTCTCCATCAACTCGCAGGGAGTCGCGGTAGAATCCGCGCTAGCCGCTCCCAGCATGTCACGCTTTCACGGTATGTTCAGCATCGGGGGAATGGTGGGGGCGAGTTTGGGCGGCCTGCTCGCCGCACATGGCGTGCTGCCTCGCATGCATCTGGCAATAGCATCCGCGCTGCTGCTTCTGTTCAGCCTGATCACGGCGCCGCGTTTGCTCGAAGCCGGCGACAAAGCGCCGAAGCGTGCCCACGGCGTTAAGCTGAGACGCATTCCGAAAGTGCTTTTCGGCCTGACAGTGATCGGCTTTTGTATGTTTCTTTCAGAAGGCGCTATCGCTGATTGGAGCGCCGTCTACCTGAAACAAGTCTTGAGCGCGGGGCCGGGATTGGCGGCCGCTGCCTACGCTGCTTTCTCCGTCGGCATGGCAATCTTCCGTCTGCTGGGAGATCATCTTACGGCGCGCCTGGGGCCGGTTGCTACGGTGCGGGGCGGTGCTCTGCTTGCGGCGGGTGCTCTCTCGCTGGCACTACTGGCGCAATCTCCGTATTGGGCGCTTCCAGGCTTCGCGTTGACGGGCGCCGGCCTGGCCGTGATTGTTCCTATCGTCTTCGGCGCTGGGGGGAGGGTACCTTCCATTCCCAGCGGCGCGGGCGTGGCTGTAGTGAGTGGGTCCGGTTATATCGGATTTCTTTTTGGCCCGCCGCTGATCGGCTTTGTGGCGCAGTTGAGTTCTTTGCGGATGGCGCTTCTGGTGGTGATTGCGCTGAGTCTGCTTGCGGCCAGTCTCGCCAATGCGGTGCGCGAGATAAAAGACTAACTGGCTCCGCACGACTTTCTGACGATCAGTTCACCATCCAGCAAGATCTCACGGGGCGGCTGGTGCGGCATGCGGATGCGCTCTAACATGGTGCGAAGGGCGGTTTCTCCGATCTCGCGAACAGGCTGCCGGACAGTCGTCAGCGGTACGGGCAAAAGGCTTGCGTAAGTCACGTCATCGATACCTACCAGCCGGATATCGTCCGGTATGCTCAAGCCCTGCGCTAGAAACATGTGCATCATTTGTCCGGCGACGCGGTCGTTCACACACACAAATGCTTCCAGCGAGTCATAGCCGCTCGCACTTCTCAGCGTCTGCTCCGCATGCGAATGCAAATGTCGTTCCGAGCCGAGGGCGGGCCGTACTCCATGCGCGAGAAGCGCCTCTTCGTACCCCCGCATGCGCTCCGAGATGGTGGCAGGGGCGCCGTGGTAGCCCATAAACCCGATGCGCCTGCACCCGAGATTGAGAAGGTGCTCGGTCGCCACATACCCAGCCTGCCGGTTATTGACGCCGACCAGGTCCGGGCGCTTCCGCTCCGGAGTTTTCAAGTGCCTTCTGTCCAGCAGGACTGAGGCAATGCCCGCGTCCTTCAGAGCCGAGAGGATGCGGCGATTCACCTTTTCGGCCTCGCTCTCAAACTCGAGCGGCGCAAAGAAGACCCCGGAGACCTTCCTTGTTACGAACTGTTGGCAGAGCCGCCATGCTTGATCCGGCTTGCTATGCCGCGGGTCGGCGTGACCCCAGAGAAGCGCATGATCTCCGGCGTCCGGTGAATTCGCGATACCGTGACAAATGGGCTCAAAGATTTCCGTCTCACCCAAGTCGGGAATCAGCAGCCCAAACAGATAGGGCCGCTGATCATCGGCGGCCAAATGCCGGACATAACTGCCCGACCCCGCAATGCGGTCGATCAGGCCCAGGTTCTGTAGTTCGCGCATCGCGCGGCCCACGGTGATCCGCGATGCGCCGCTTCGGTTTACAAGCGCGGCCTCGCTCGGTAATTTCTGGCCGGGAACAAAACGTCCGGAGAGGATGTCCGCTTTCAAGGACTCAAATAGCTCCTGATATTTGGGCTTTTTCTTCGCGGAAAGGCTCATCTGGGGAGCGCAAGTGCTACCAAACAGATATAGCAGCTTTCTCAAGTGTTCAGCAACTTGGTTGGTGCGAAGCCATCTAACAACTACGAGAGGGTATCCTCTCTATCTGCATTCCTCCCTGTCGGCAGGAAGCAAGTCACTGCTTCATGGCGAACACAATGGCCCGGATTGCAAATCCGGCGCCCTCCTCTCAGGTACCTCAAAGGAAGGAACAAAATGACTAATTCATCGGTAAAGAAATACCTCTTCGTCAGCGATTTTGACCAGACGCTCAGCTTCAATGACTCGGGCCTGGTCCTAAGTGAAATGCTGGGCATCACCGGTTTCAGCGAGCGCGTGGCTGGCCTGTCCGCGATTCATCTGGTACAGCAGGGCGGCGAACTCGCCTACCTGCTTCTGCATGACCCCGAATTCCGCCGCGTTCGTAAGGAGCAGCTTGCCGAAGTGGGCAAGGAGATTCGTCTAAAGGAAAATATTCCGCTGCTGGCCTCTCTGCTCCAGAATCTGGA
>DATHIZ010000141.1:0-12423 GCA_035316385.1 Bryobacteraceae bacterium
GAACGACTGGTTCATCTGGCGGAACTCCGTGTACTCTGGCGCAGAGAGCGCATTGCGGGTGCCCCCAATGGCCGGAGATTCCGCGGTCAGATACATCAGCTGCGCGGGTTTTGGATAGTCGAGGGGCCGCAGCAGCACTCCATGCACGATCGTGAAAATGGCAGTCTTTGCTCCGATCCCAAGCGCCAGCGTGGCAACGACAACGCCTGTGAACCCTGGACTCTTCGCTAAAGATCGAAGCGTGTAACGTACGTCTTGTACAAGATCCTCGAGAAAGTTTACGCGGCGCATATCCCGGCACTCCTCCTTGTACTGCGTGATGCCTCCGATCATGCGCTGCGCGGCCCGGCGGGCTTCCTCGGGCGGCATACCGGATGAAATGTTCTCTTCAATGAGCTGATCCAGGTGGAAACGAAGTTCGGCTTCGAGCTCGACGTCGACACTCGGACGGCGGCACAGCGACCGAAGCCGCAAACGAGCTTTGTCTATAATCCGCATTGCTAAGCCTCCTGGACCACTATGTTGATGGCGGTCGACAGACGAACCCAGTTCGCCAATTCGCTTTCCAGTTGCTTCCGTCCCGAACGCGTAAGGGAGTAGAACTTTGCCATTCGGCCAGTCTCGGTCGTGCGCCACTCGGCCTTGATCCAGGCCTGCTGCTCCAGACGGTGAAGCGCCGGGTAAAGGGACCCCTGCTGGATCTGGAGAGCCTCTTGTGAAACCAGTTGGATGCGCTTGGCGATCGCCCACCCGTGTTTAGGTTCGAGCGAGATGGTCTTGAGGATCAACAGATCAAGAGTGCCTTGGACAAGATCGGTTGGCTTTGCCATATACCTAGATTACCAACAATTGTAGACGATCAAGGTGTCTGTTGCACAAGCCGGGCCTCACTGCGAACTGCGATATGGCGCTGCGCATCGAGAAGGCTTTCGGCGTGAAAATGGATACGCTCATGCCCATGCAATCGTCCTATGACATTGCGCAGACCCGGAAGCGTGAAAAGGAAATCCGGGTCCGGCGCATTCGCCAGACCGCCGGCATTCACCCCTGACGCCGCCTCCGCGGGCCAGTTTTGAAAAAACAAACCCAACCGGCACTTCGTTTCGTAGTATGCCCTTCGTCCTTCACCAACCGCGCGGTAACGCCTCGCGCAAAACAATTTTCTACCTGATGAATCATCGCCTTACGCGCATAACGCCATCATTCGCCGAACCCTTCAAGCGACCCTGACACCGGAAAGCCATGCAACTCACCACCGCAACGCCTTCACCCGCGCCGCCGGTCTTCGCCGCGCAACCCGGTCATTCCACCGGACCTCGCACGCCCGAAGGCAAACGGCAATCCAGCAAAAACTCCACCAAGCACGGCTGCTGCTCCAAACGCCTGCTCCTGCCGGAAGAAAATCCCGAAGAATGGGAACAACTCAAAGCGGGCTGGCTCCAGGAATACGACACCAGCAGCCCCACTTCTTTACTACTGGTCATGCAAGCCGCCGAAGCGCAATGGCAGCAAATCCGCGCTCGCAACTGCTTTTCCGACGTGCAATACGCCATCTACGAAGAACAATCCGACTGCACCCTCTGGACCGAACAGCATCACAAACTGTACGCGAAATTTCAACGCTATCTCAGCGCCGCCGAACGCTCTTTCCTCCGCGCCTTTCATGAGGTCGAGCGTCTGCGCCGGACCCGGTTCAAGCAAGAAGAGGTGGCGTTCAAACAAGATCTTGATCGCCGCCGCTTTGCCCTCCGGCAAGAGAAAAGCCGCCTCGAAGCCGCGCTGGTGCAGGCCAAAATCGACCTCAGCCACGCCAAAACCACCACCCTCGCGCAGAAGGCAGCCGGACTTTCTCCGTCCCTATGCTGAACTGGTAAAGCGTGCGCAAATTACTCTTCCCGGGCCTCATAGGCTAGTTCGTTGGATCTCAATACTCCACTTCAGTTTGTAAAAGGAATCGGCAGCGCGCGGGCCTCCATGTTAGCCGCTAAAGGGTTGCTGACCGTGGCCGACCTGCTCTACTACGCTCCCTTTCGTTACGAAGACCGCACCAATAGGAAGACGATCGCCCAACTCGCCCCCGGCGAAAAAGCGGTGGTAATCGCTCACGTCGACAGCGCCAAGCTATCCGGCTTCCGCCGCGCCGCCTTGGGGCTGTTCGAAGCCACTTTTCATGACAACGGCAATACCGGCTTGCTGGCTCGCTGGTTCCATGGGCAGCGCTATGCCGACAGCCTGCTGCCGGGCACGCGCGTCGCGCTATTCGGCAAAGTCGAGATGGACCGCGGTACCGGCCAGCGCTTAATGATTCAGCCCGAGATCGAAATTCTTTCCGGCGAGGACGATAGCGAAGAAACCCTGCATTCGGGCCGCATGGTGGCCATTTACGAGGCTGCCGGAAAAATATCCACGCGCGTGTTTCGCAGCCTGCTCGACCGGGTATTGAAGGACACCGACCTGCCCGCCGATGCGCTGCCCGACAGCGTCCAGGCACGGATTTCTATGCCTGCGCTAGGCGTGGCGTTGCTGCAGGTCCACAATCCGCCTCCGGATGCCGACCTGCGGCTGCTCAATGAGTTTCGCAGTCCGGCGCAGGTGCGGCTGATTTTTGACGAGTTCTTTTGGTTGGAATGCGGACTCGCGTTGAAAAAAACGCGGGCACGTAAAGCGAGCGGTATCTCCTTCGCTGTAACCGCCCAGGCGCGCGAGCAGATCAAACAGATGCTGCCGTTCAAGCCCACCCAGGCGCAGCGCCGCGTCATGCAGGAAATCGCCGACGACATGAAGCGCCCGCATCCCATGAACCGGCTGCTGCAAGGAGATGTAGGAAGCGGCAAGACCATAGTGGCGGCGCAGGCAGCGGTGATTGCCATTGAAAATGGTTTTCAGGTGGCTGTGCTCGCGCCCACGGAAATTCTCGCCGCCCAGCACTATGCCACGTTTACCCGCCTGCTCGAGAAACTGGGCTACCAGGTAGCCTTACTCACCGGTTCTGCCAGCGCCAGGGAAAAGCAGCAGGTCAAGCAGCGGATCGCGGAAGGCGCGGTTCACCTGGCGGTGGGCACGCATGCGCTGCTGCAGGAAGATGTCAAATTTGCCAGGCTGGGTTTGGCGATTATCGACGAGCAGCATCGCTTCGGTGTCAGGCAGCGGCTCGAACTGTTCAAGAAAGGCGAACAGCCCGACGTGCTGGTGATGACCGCTACCCCGATTCCGCGCACCCTGGCGCTGACAATCTATGGCGACCTGGATATTTCCACCATCGACGAATTGCCGCCGGGGCGCAAAGCGATCGTCACCAAGCACGTGCAGGACGACGCCGTGGAAGGTGTTTACAGTTTTGTGGCACAGCAGATTGAAGCCGGCCGTCAGGCCTACGTGGTCTATCCCGTGGTGGAAGAAACCGAAACTGCGGCGGTGAAGGCAGCCGAAAAAATGTACCGCCACCTTTCAGAGAAGGTCTTTCCCAACATTCGCGTCGGCTTGCTGCATGGCAAACTCGGTTCCGCTGAAAAGGAAACGGCCATGCGTGATTTCCAATCTGGCGAGACCAAAATTCTGGTCGCTACCACGGTCATCGAGGTGGGCGTGGATGTACCCAATGCCTCTGTTATGGTGATCGAACAGGCGGAGCGGTTTGGCCTGGCGCAGATTCACCAGCTGCGCGGGCGCGTAGGGCGCGGATCGCGGCAGAGCTACTGCGTGCTTGTGACCGGGAAATTGAACGACATAGCCAGAGAGCGCGTCCGGACCGTCGTGGAATCAAACGACGGCTTCTACATAGCGGAAATGGACATGCGGCTGCGCGGACCCGGCGAGTTTTTTGGGACCAAACAATCCGGCATACCCGGTCTGCGGCTGGCCGACTTGGTGCGCGATTCCGACGTGCTGGAAACCGCCCGGGCCGAGGCGCAGCGCCTGGTCGAAAGTGGTGATAGTGAGGAATTGCGAGCCGCTGTCCGCTACATCCAGGAGCACTGGCAGCGCAAGTACGGCTTGGTATTGGTGGGCTGAGAAAATTTATGCGTGTGATAGCCGGCGAATTTCGCCGTAGGGTCTTGAAAAGTGTTCCAGGATTAGAGGTGCGGCCCACGCCCGATCGTTTACGCGAGTCGTTGTTCAGCATCCTTGCGCCGCGCATCGAAGGAGCTGTCTTTATAGATGCTTACGCGGGCAGCGGCGCGGTCGGTATCGAAGCGCTCAGCCGCGGGGCCAAACGCGTAATCCTGATCGAGCGCAGCCCGGCGGCCCTGACCGTGATTCGCGAAAATTTGGCTTCCCTTGGAATTGCAAACCGGATCAGCGTACTACGCGGCAAGGCAGCGACTCTGCTGCCGGACAATCCCGCGGATATCGTGTTCCTGGATCCACCATATGAAATGGTGAACGAATACCACGATTCCCTGCTGGCGCTCGCCGCCGCGCGCTGCCCTTTGGTCATTGCCCAGCACCCCTCCCGCCTCAAGCTCGAAGAGAGTTACGCTGACCTGACCCAAACCCGCGTATTGAAACAGGGAGACAACTCCCTAACTTTCTACGCCCCGAAATCCGACTAAACCGACCAACCTTCAACCCGCCAGCAACACATTAATATCCATCACATTCGTCCCCGTAGGACCCGTCTTCAAAAGATCCCCCAAAGCATCAAAAAACGGATACGCATCATTCCGAACCAGGTGATCGAACGGATCCAGTCCCAACTCCTTGGCCCGGCCCACGGTTTCCCCCGTAACAATCGCCCCGGCAGCATCCGTCGGACCATCGGTACCATCCGTCCCCGCGGAGAGCGCCACCACATTCGCCAACCCGTCAATCGCGAACGCCACGGCCAAAGCGAACTCCTGATTCCGTCCGCCCTTCCCTTTGCCCCGCACCGTGACAGTGGTCTCTCCACCGGACAGAATACACGCCGGCGGCCGCACCGAACTGCCGGAGGTCACAGCTTCGCGCAGGATACTGGCATGCACTCGCGCCACCTCGCGTGTCTCGCCTTCCATGCTGCTGGACAACACCAGCGGCCGGTAACCCAGCAGTTTTGCCTTGCGCGCAGTGGCCGCAAGCGCCAGGCTGTTGCTCCCCACCACCACGTTGTGAACGTTTTCAAACAGCGGATCGCCCGGCTTGGGAGTCTCTGCCAATTCGCCGTTTGCCCCCCGTTGCAGGACATTGCGAACTGCCGCCGGCACGCGCCCGAGCAAGTCGTACTTGTTGAGCGCGCCAATGGCATCCGCGAACGTCGAGAGATCCGGCGCAGTGGGGCCGGAGCCAATAACGTCAATAGGATCGCCGATCACATCCGAAAGAAGCAGGCTGACTACGGTGGCAGGGTAAGCCAGTGCGGCGAGTTGGCCGCCTTTTAGCAGGGAGAGGTGTTTGCGGACGGCGTTCAGCTCGAAGATATCGGCGCCAGCGCGCAGCAGCAAATCGGTGGTCTTCTGCTTCGCCGCAAGCGTCACGGGTTCGGCAGGCGCGCTCAGCAGCGCGGAGGCTCCCCCGGAGAGAGCCACAATCAGCAGGTCCCGCGCATTTAACTCGCGAAGCAAATCGCGTACCATGCCGCTTGCCTTCAGACCTGCTTCGTCCGGTATCGGATGCCCGGCCTCAATGATTTCGATGTAGCGCGGCGCCGCTGGAGCGTGGCCGTGTTTCGTCACCGCTAAGCCGCCGCTTAGCCGGCGCTTGCCGGGACCTTTGGTAACGATGCTTTCTACCTCCGTCGCCATCTGGGCCGCGGCCTTCCCCACGGCAAGCAGGAAGATTCGGTCAAACGCCTTCAGAGGCAAACGCACGCGCCCGGATTTCAATTCGCGGGCAGTAATGGATAGGTGAGCGCGAACCGCTTTCCCGGCGTCGGCTGCATCCAGACCGGCTTTGAAGATCGCGGCCGCATCGCGGCGAAGTTTACTTTCGAGTCGAGGCACGCCTACTAAAATAGCGGCAGGCTCAAAATGCGTTTGATGATTTCGCCTGTATCTTCCGTATCGGCGTCCACGCGATAGTCGGCGCGCGCGTACAACGGACGGCGGTCGTCGAAAAGTTGAGCCAGAACATTGCGATCCGCCGCCAGCGGCCGCGTCGGATCTACATCGCCCAAACGTCTGCAGACGGTATCGAGCGGACAATCCAGCCACACCGTAACGCCGTTGTTTTGCAGCAGGTCCCAGTTTCTCGACTGTATAAACGCGCCCCCGCCGAGCGCCATCACGGAAGGCTGTCCTTTCTCGATGCCGTCGACGTGTGTTCGAATAACCGAACTCTCCATTTCGCGGAAAGCCGCCTCACCGTGCTCGGCAAAAATCTGCGAAATGGCTTTGCCTTCAAGAAGTTCGATCTCGCTGTCGATATCCACAAAGGGCCAGCCGATCTCGTCCGCGAGCGCGCGTCCAACGGTCGTCTTGCCGGCCGCCATGAAGCCGACTAGGTAGAGCCCGGGAGTACGCTTCAACTTCAAAGTCATTACGTTTAAAACGAATGAGAAGACCCAGTATAACGCTCATCCCAACGGTTGCCGGGCGAGGCTTCCTTGGCCGACCAGGATACTACCACGGATAATAGATCTATGGACTCGCAGCTTCTCCCCTTATTTCCGCTTTCGCTAGTGCTGCTGCCAGCCATGCAGTTGCCCCTGCACATTTTCGAAGAACGCTACCGGGAATTGATGGCGGACATCATGGCCGAGAATTCTGAATTCGGTGTCGTGTTCGCCAAAGACGGCGGAATTGTGAACATCGGCTGCACCGCTAAGGTGGACCAGGTGTTGCGCCGTTATCCCGATGGCAGGCTCGATCTGATGGCGATAGGCCAGCGCCGCTTCCGGATTAACGCACTCGATCAGGAAAAGTCATATCTCCGCGCGGAAGTGGAGTACTTCAACGACGAGGACGTTACCGATGTCCCTTCCGAATTGCGCCAGAAGGCTGTGGCGGCATACCAAACCTTGGCGGCCTTAGAGAAGGATCCCGAACGCCCCGAACCGAAATTCGAACTCGCCCGCATCAGCTTCCAACTCGCGCAGCTGCTTGAGGATTTCGAAAAGCGCCAGACTGTTCTCACGCTGCGATCGGAAGTCGAGCGGCTGGAATACCTCGTTCGCGTCGTCCCCGAGTACATCGTCCAGCGCGAGCAAATCGCCCTCGCCAGACGCTTGGCCCCGATGAATGGACATGCAAAGGCGGCGCTGTAGACAGGCATGACAAAGCTATTCTTGATCTTCGACGCCGACGACACGCTGTGGGAGAACAACATCTATTTCGAGGAAGCGTTCGAGCAGTTCTGCGATTTCCTGGCTCACTCCGCCATGTCGCGTGAGCAGGTGCGGACCGTGCTCGACGAGATAGAGATAGTCAACGCCAAGGTCCACGGCTATGGCTCCGTCAACTTCGCGCGGAACCTGGCGCAGTGCTTTCAACACCTGGCCGAACGCGACATCTCTCCGGCCGATATCGCCGCCGTCAAGGAGTTTGCCCACGCCATTCTCGAAAAGCCAATGGAACTGATAGCCGGCGTCGAAGAAACCGTGGCTGCCCTTTCGCAGCGGCACGACCTCACGATCTTCACCAAGGGCGATCTCGACGAGCAGCGCCTGAAGATTGACCGTTCGGGCCTGGCGCGCTACTTCCAGCATGCCGCCGTCGTGAAAGAGAAAGATCAGGCCGCTTACCGCCAGTTGGCAGAGGCGCGCGGCTTTCACCCCGAGCGGACCTGGATGATCGGCAATTCACCGAAGTCGGACATCAACCCGGCGCTGGCAGCAGGCTTGAATGCCGTCTTTGTGCCCCATCCCCGAACCTGGAGTCTCGAGCACGAAGAAGTGCCAGAAAGCCATCCCCGGCTGCTACAGGTACAACGGATCTCGGAACTGGTGCACCACTTCTAGCCGCCGGTTACTTAAATACGGCGGCTGACAACGAAGCGAACGAGAGCAGCGCCCCGGGGAAAATACCCAGGAACAGCACGCCTAATGCGCTCGCCCAGATCGCCAGGCGCAAACTCAGCGCGGGAGGCGGCAATTGAGCAACCGCTTCGCCCGGCTCATGCATGTAGATGGCGACGATCACTTTCAGGTAGTAATAGGAAGCCACGGCGCTGTTGATCAGGCCGAGCACCGTCAGCCACACCAGGTGCGAGTTCAGCGCGGCTTGAAAGACGTAGAACTTGCCGAAGAAGCCGCCCGTCAGGGGAATGCCGATCAGGGAGAACATGAAGACGGAAAGCAAGGCCGCGGTCATTGGCTCGCGCCGTCCTAAGCCCGCCAGGTCTTCAATCCTCACATGCTGCTCATTGCGGCCCGCCACGTAGCTGACGACGGAGAACGCCCCGATGTTCATCAGCGCGTAGGACGCTAGATAGAACATCGCGGCGGCCACGCCCACGCTGGAAGATGCGGTTAAAGCCACCAGGACGTAGCCCGCGTGCGCGATAGAGCTGTAGCCCAGCATCCGCTTTACGTTGGTTTGCAGTAGCGCGGCCAGGTTGCCGATGCACATGGTCGCCAAAGCGCAACCCCAGGCCAGCCAAACCCAACGGCTGTTCATGGGCCGGAACGAGGTCATGAACAGGCGGAAGAGGATGGCGAAGGCGGCGGCCTTTGGTCCCGCGGAAAGGAAAGCGCTCACTGGCGCCGACGCGCCTTGATAGACGTCGGGAGCCCACATCTGAAAAGGAGCCACGGAGACTTTGAAACCCAAGCCGACGAAGATGAGAGCGGCCGCGAGTGCCGCGATGATTGGCGGCCCTTGGTGTTGCTCTAGCGCCTGCTGGATCTGTTGCAGGTTGGTGGAACCGTTAATCCCGTAAATCCAGGCAACGCCATACAACAGAAAACCGGTAGCGAAAGAGCCCAGCAGGAAGTACTTCAGAGCCGATTCATTGTTGCGCCGGTCGTCGCGCAGGAAGCCTGCCAGGATGTAGGTCGCGATCGACGAGATTTCGAGGCCGATGAAGACCATGATCAAGTCAGCCGCGGTAACCATAATGCACTGCCCCACCAGCGAGAAAAGGATGAGCGCATGAAACTCGCCGGTGTTCGCGCCTTCACGGTCCAGATAGCTGAGGGAAGTGAGAATGCACAGGAAGCCAACCACTAGAACGACGGCGCGGAAGAACGTCCCATACCCGTCTATGATGAGCATGTTCTGAAACGCTGGGCCCGGTTGAGAATAGGCCGCCATGTTGGCTAAGAATGCGAAGACGATCCCTACGAGCGCAACCACTCCGAGATGGGATTTCTTGAGATTTCCAGCGGCTTCGAGCAGCATGACCGCGATGCCAAATAGGCTCAGCAGGATTTCAGGCAGAAAACGTAGGTAGTCAGTATAACCAGGCAGCATGCTAGCGGGCATTGGCAACCTCAGCAGTCGCGTGGGGCTTTTGCAGTTCCACGGTCACCTGGTTGTCCATCGTGGTCTGCTGCAGCAGATGCGATGTAGCGGCGGAAATGGTGGGCATGAAAGATTGTGTGTAGCAGCCTAGCCAGACCATCAGGGCGATCAGCGGATAGAGCGGAATCCAATCGCGCCGCGTCAAGTCGGCGAATGGCTTAGGCGATTCGGCAAGCTTACCGAAGAACGTTCGTTGGTACATCCAGAGCATGTACGCGGCGGAGAGAATCACGCCGAGCGCCGCCCAGGCAGCCCAACTGAACTTCGCGATGGCCGCGCCTTGCAGGACTAGAAACTCGCCCACGAAATTGCACAAGGTCGGCAAGCCGATGCTGGCGAATAACGCGATGGAGAAAGCCGTGGCCAAGCCCGGCGCGGAAGTGGCAATGCCGCCGAAATCGGAGATCTCAAGCGAACCGCGGCGATGCTCCAGATAGCCCGCAAGCAGGAATAAAGCGCCGGTGGACAAGCCATGCGCGATCATTTGATACACCGCGCCGTCGGCGCCCTGCTGCGTGAAGGTGAAAATCCCCAATACGATAAATCCAAGATGGCTGACCGAGGAATAGGCGATCAAGCGCTTGATGTTTGGCTGCACCAGCGCCAGCAGCGCGCCGTAGATGATCCCGATGATCGCCAATACGGCAATCCAGGAAGCGCAGCGCTGCGCGGCCGCGGGGGCAAGGGCAATCGAATAGCGAATCAATCCGTAGGCGCCCATCTTTGACATCACGGCCGCCAGCAGGAACGTAGCGGGCATGGGCGCTTCGGCATACGTATCCGGCAGCCAGGTATGGAACGGGAAGATGGGAACCTTGACCGCAAAGGCCGCGAAGAATCCCAGGAAGAGCAGGAGTTGCTGCTGCGGATCCAACTTCACGGTGCCGGCCGAGAACATATTCAGGATGGCGACGTAATCGAACGTATCCGTCTGACTATGCAGATACAGGATGGAACCCAGCATCAGCACCGAACCAGCCATGGTGTACACGAAAAACTTGACGGAAGCGGGCGCGCGCCTTGCCCCGCCCCAGGCGCCTACCATCAGGTACATGGGCACCAGCGCCACTTCCCAGAAGATGTAGAACACGAACAGGTCGAGCGCGGAGAAAACGCCAATCAGCCCGAACTCGAAGAGCATCAGCATTGCATAGAAGCTCTTGCGGCGCTGCTTCATGGTGTTTTCGGTAAACCAGACCGCAATCGGCAGCAGGAGCGTCGTCAATAGAATGAGCCACACATTCAGGCCATCGATGCCCATGTGAACGCGGATCTGCATTCCTGGAACGTCGACCCACAGCGTGTCCAATACGGAGGTAAAATGTCCTCCATCGGCAACGGCGGGTCCAATCAGCCCCAGCGAAGCCAGAAATGTACAGACGGATGAAACCAGCGCATAGTAAAACGGCAGCTTCGAAGCACGCGGAGCAGCCGTGACGACAAAGAAGCCGGCCAGCGGCAGCAGCAGGACCACAGCGAGAAAGTTCACCGCGTACCTCCGAACAAGCCCAGGACAAAGATGACTAGCAAGGACCCGGCCAGAATCCAGGTAGCGTAATTCCGGATGCTGCCGGATTGCAGGCGGCGTAGAATAGTGCCCCATCCTTGGAACACGCGGGCGAATCCCGTAACCATGCCCTTATCTATCAGCGCCTCATCCACGCCCTTCCACAGCACGGTGCGCGAGATACCCTCAAGCGGCTTCACGATGAACGCCGAGTAGATCTCATCCACGTAGTATTTGTTAGAGATCAGCGTATAGAGAGGACCGGCGCTTGTCTTCAGCGATTCAGCCAGCGCGGGCTGGATCACGTACAGATACACCGCGATAACAATGCCGATGATGCCGCAAGCCGCCGAAATCATCATAGGCGTTGAACTCTCGTGCGCGGCCAGCGGAAACATGGGGGCAAGCCAGGCGGGCACATTGATGAAGCCGCCAATTAGCGAGAGCACTGCCAGAATCATCAGTGGACCAGTCATCACCAAAGGAGATTCGTGCGGATGATGATGGCCCCGGTACTTACCGAAGAACGCCAGGCAGAAAGCGCGGAAGACGTAAAACGCCGTAATGCCTGCCGTAATCGCGCCCACCCAGAACATCCAGGGCGCGTGCTCATAAGCGGCGGTGAGAATAGCGTCTTTACTAAAGAAGCCGGCAAAGCCGGGGAAACCGGAAATCGCCAGGCTCGCTATGCCGAGCGTGAGGAACGTCACCGGCATGACTTTTCTAAGTCCGCCCATGTGACGCAGATCCTGTTCGCCGCCCAGACCGTGGATCACACTGCCGGCGCCCAGGAAGAGTAGCGCTTTGAAGAAGGCATGGGTCATCAAGTGAAACACACCAGCCGAGTAGGCGCCCACGCCTAAACCCAGAAACATGTAGCCAAGCTGCGAAACGGTGGAATAAGCAAATACCTTCTTGATGTCGTTCTGGGTCACGCCGATGGTGGCCGCAAACACGGCGGTCAACAAACCGATGATCGCCACCACATGCATCGCCACGGGAGTGTGATCATACAGGAACGACAAGCGGGCAATCATGTAAACACCCGCAGTGACCATGGTGGCCGCGTGGATTAAAGCCGATACCGGCGTCGGTCCAGCCATGGCATCCGGCAGCCAGACATACAGCGGCAATTGCGCGGACTTTCCGGTCGCGCCTAGAAACAGCAACAGAGTGATAGCGGTGAGGGAACCAACCGTCGCTTCCACCGGCATAGCGGCCGCGGCGGTCGCGATCTTGCCGAAATCGAGCGTCTTGAAAGCGATGGCCGTCAGAAAGATGGCGAGCGAGAAACCGAAATCGCCGACGCGGTTTACGATGAATGCCTTGTTCGCGGCATCACCGGCGAACTTCTCCTGGAAGTAAAAGCCGACCAGCAGATAGCTGCACAAGCCCACGCCTTCCCAGCCGACAAAGACGACCAACAGATTTGCCCCCAGCACCAGAATCAGCATGAAGAACATGAACAGATTCAGGTAGCTGAAAAAGCGGTAATAGCCGCCCTCATGCTCCATGTAGCCGATCGCGTAAATGTGAATG
>DATHIZ010000142.1:0-2685 GCA_035316385.1 Bryobacteraceae bacterium
GATGAACTCCTGATGATTCTTGGTTTGAATTCCTTTACGGCCTGAAATTCCGAGAGCCGTCCTTCCGGTGGCTTCCGATCACGCGTTGCCTGGAACGCCAGAGCAAAAAGTAGAACAACTAAGCCAATTCCCAAGGGCACCGGCACGCGGACGGAGCCAGTGGCTAGCCACTGCCAAAAATCCTTTGCAGTGAACCCCTTCGCGGAAGCAAGGATTTTCTGCTCCAGACCGGGAGGCGTACCTGGAGCCCTCCACTGGCGCAACGCGCCCCGCAGTTCGTCGTCGTTCAAAGGTTGCATGTCGATTTCCTCAGCGGCGCCAGCACCCGGCGCAAATTTTCCCGCCCGCGGTGCAGCCTTGCTTTCACGGTGCTTACTTCTGCATCCACTGCCCGGCCTATTTCCTCAATGGTCATCTCTTCGTATTCCGCCAGAATCAGAACTTCCCGTTGTAGTGGAGGCAGCGATTGGACCGCGTGCGCCACCATGTCCGCGGTTTCCCATCGCGCGGGGTCTAATGGCTCCGCGGCGAATTCGTCACCGTCCAACGAATCCCACCGGCTTTCGGACCGCCAGCGTTTGAGGATGACGTTTCGCGCCATCCCAATCAGAAACGCGCGCAACGAACCACGGCTGGCGTCGTAGGTGTCCGGTCTACGCAGTAATGCCACAAAACAGTCCTGTGTCACGTCGTCCGCCGCGCTGGCTGATCCGGTCATGCGCCAGGCGAACCGGTACACGGAGTCTTTGTGTTCGTGAAAGAGGATTGCGAAGTTGGCTCTGGTCACGCTGCTAACTATGATTACCGCGAAACCGGAGAAACGATACGGGCGTTACGAGGTTTATTTATTCTAAAATATTTGCTTCAAATTCCACCAAGGCGTCGTCTTCAATCACGTAGCGCAGCTCAATCGGATTGCAACAGACTTCGCAATCCTCCACGTAAGTCTGGCGGTGCACGGAGGGGTCCAACACCATGGAGATTTCTTCCCAGCAGTACGGGCATGTGAAGGAGTGTTCCATCAGGCAGGGCGTGGCTGCATATGACTCTTATATCGCATGCCAGCCTGACTGTGTTCTGTCTCGAGGAGGCGCGCGAGACGGATCAGGTCCTCCGCGGCAGCGTTCATCTGAGGAGCCGGATAGCCGAAATACCAGCCCTGCATTAAGTGGATCCCGATGGATTGAAGCAGATCGGACTGCCCGGGTGTCTCAATACCTTCGGCAATGACCGCCACACCAAATTCGTGGGCCAGTTCCGTGAGCTTCCGTACGGCGGTGAGGCGCATGGGATCGTCCAGGCGCGAGGTGAGGGACCTATCCAGCTTGATGTAGTCGGGTTTGAAGTCGCAAATCATTTGAAGTGAGTTTGAGCCGGTACCTACGTCGTCCAGCGCTAAGCCGAAGCCGGCAGCGCGGTAGTAGGCCGCGATATCCAGCAGATGCTTCATTTGGTGGACTCCTTCACTTTCGACAACTTCGAAGACCACATCCGCGGGCGTAAGCGTGGTGGATTGCAGCGCTGCCGCTGTCGCTATCAGGCATAGCTTGGGATCGTAGATGGAATTGGGTAGAAAGTTCACGAATACCTTGGAGCCGCTTCTGTTCTGCGCCGCCGCGGAGCGTATCGCCTTAACCCTGCAGTAGGAATCGAATTCGTGAATGCGGGCCTCGCGCGTTGCGGCCGCAATGATTTCTCCACCGCAGTACGAAGGTTCGCCGATTAAGCGAACAAGGCACTCATGAGCGAATACAGTTCCTTCCTGGGTATCCACAATGGGTTGGAAATAGAACGTAAAACGGTCATTCACCAGCGCATCGTCGAACCAATTGTTGTTGGGCCGCTGAACGAAGTTCGCAAGAGACTCCGCACCCAGAAGTCCTGCGAGGGAAGAAGTAGCGATTCTGATGTCGCCCTGTTCGATCTGGTTCAGTTCTCCCTGAAGCATGGTGATGGCGTTGCCGCCGGTGAAAGTAAATATCTGGCCTTCTTCGGTGAATTCGATTTGTTTTGACAATAACAGGCCCCGAATTTTGGCCTGGAGCAACGGCGCCGCCGTAAATGCGAGTTTTGTGTCCGGTTTGCACCGGGACTTTACCGCGCACAGCGCGCAATCTTCAGCCATTTCGATGCCCTCAAGTCTGTTATCGACCAGGCTGAAGTTTGTATTAGCGCTTTGCTAGCGCGGCTGGCTCGGCTGCCAGCGTCAGGGTGATGGTTGCCCAGGCGGTGCCGGCCATGGAGATCCACTGATCGTGATCGTACGGAAAGCCGCTTTGAAAATATGGCTGCAACTTTGGACAGCGGCTTTTGACGAACCAGGATCCGATGGCCGCGATGTCGACGTGACTGAGCCCAGAGCTGTGAACCTTGATCAGGAGGCTTGCGCAAAGCAGAAACACTGCAAACCGCATGACGAGAGCCGGTCTTCTGACGAATTGCCGGCGCCTTCGCGTGATGAGCGCTGCGATGTAGATGGCCAAGCCCGCCATAGGCAGGTAGAGCACGGAGCCGCTGCGGATACTGATGAACACTACCGGCAGCGGCGTTACCAATAGCAAGATCGCTCTGAATTGCATTGCCGTTTGGCGCAGTATTAGCGCGACGGCGATCATGCAGGCATAGATCAGAATTGTGGTTTCCGGAGTGAACCAAGCGTGGTGATAGAAGAGCTTTCCCAGGTAG
>DATHIZ010000143.1:0-13277 GCA_035316385.1 Bryobacteraceae bacterium
TCTTGTTTTCGAGGTGCATCGCTTGCTCGTCGATTTTGTGGCCCTGGCTCCGCGCTAGCGTCGCCGCGATTGCCGGCAGCATGTTGTTGTGGCAAGACACGCAGCCGCGTTGTTTGAAGACCGCGGGACCCGCTTTCTGGAGCATGGGCAGGCTCTTCTCGATCGCTGCAAACAGATTCCGGTTGTCCGTCAGCAAAACCGTGGCCGAAGTTGGAAAATCGACACCATCTGAATTCGTTTCCGCGGAGGAGGCATGATCTTTCAGTAAGCCAGTGACGCTCGTAGCTCCCCGTCGCGCAGCCCAAGTGAAAGCCGTTTCGCCCAGCTTATTCTTGTGGTCGGCATTCGCGCCGGATTCGAGCAGGAATTTCACGAGTTCCGGACGCGCCCGGTCGGAATAGGCGGCCCACATCAGGGCCGTGTTGCCCCACATGTCTTCGGCGTCCACTTTCGCGCCGCGCGCCAGCAGCGAAGAGGCCGTCTGGGCATCGTCTCGCATCGCCGCCAGAATCAATGCCGAAATGCCCCCGGAGTTCGTGGCGCTTACATCGGCTCCACGGGCCAGCAGCAGCTTAATATTGCGGTAGTTCTGAT
This sequence comes from Bryobacteraceae bacterium, assembly GCA_035316385.1. Lineage (GTDB taxonomy): Bacteria > Acidobacteriota > Terriglobia > Bryobacterales > Bryobacteraceae > Bog-105. Next base: position 595 of record DATHIZ010000143.1, read on the forward strand.
AGGCGACTGCATTCAACAAAGCCGTGCTGCCGTTCTTCTCTTTTGCGTTGACGTCGGCGCCTTTCTTCAATAGAGCGGCCAGCGCCTCGCCATCGCGAGCCTTCGCCGCCTGAATGACCGCGGTCGCCCCTCCTCCGCCAATCGGGATTACTGGTATGCCTTGCAGTTCGTCTTTGATATCGCTGCGCGCCCCATGTGCCAGTAAATAGGAGACGACAGGGCCGGCCCCATCGCGGCTGGCCCCAACCAATAACGCCGACTTGCCCAACTTCGAACGGGCGTTCACATCCGCCCCGTGCTCTACGAGCAGCTTCACTTTTTCCAAACTTCCCGTTCCCCAAATCAGAGCAGTGCCGCCAAATCCGTTCGAAGCATTGGGGTCGGCCCCGCGTTCGAGTAACAGCCGCATGCAAGCTGTGTCCGCTGCATAGAGAGCTGCATACATCAGTGGCGTAGAACCTTCCGCATCTCTGGCGTTGACGTCGGCGCCGCTCGCAAGTTCTGATCGAACACCCGCAAGATCCCCCGTCCGGACGGATTGAAATAGCCTATCGGCAGGTGTCTGCGGTCCTAAGTGAGCCGCCTGCATAAGAAGTCCAGCGGATGTCAGCAAGGTGACGAGTTTAACGAACATGGTTGTTTCTCCCTTCAGCTACGCGTAGGGAAGAGTGAAAAAGGCTCACGCTCCTGCGAACGGCTCCAAAAAATACAGGGAAAGGCCCTGAGCGGAGCGCCTTACTGCTTCGCGCTCTCGATGGTCCAGGCGCCGGAGCGTCTGGCCAGCACTAACGTCACCGTCACTTCGGGACTCTGTTTCTCCACGCCATCCGCGAATATTTCGGAAACTTGGCGGCGGCAAAGTACCGTTGCTTGCGCGCCTTCGATTCGCGGCTCGGAGGTTGGCGATATATTCATCACCAGGGATTTGAGCGGCGATAGCTGCGCCCTCACCGCCCGCCTGTCCAGGTAGCGTTGTAAAGAAACAATGGAGTCGACGTTTCGCGCGTTCCACGCTGCGGCATACTGGCGAACCACGTCCAACACCTCCGCCGATTGTTGCTGCGCGGCTTCAGTGCGGCGAATATCGGCCAGCGCTTGCTCCGCGGTTGCCCGGTTCGCGCCCCCGGGGGATCGGCTCAAATATCTCTCCACCGAATGCACATCGCCCCGGTTCACTGCCGCCCAGGCGTCTTCATCGGCTTTGGCCCTGTTCTCCAAATCCGGCAGCTCCGGAGCCGCGCTCAACCAACTATCGTGCACCGGTTGCTCGATGGGAGGCGGAATGGCTCTGATCTGGTTACCCACCGGCGCCGGTAGCTTCAGCGATGCGTCCAAACGGGAGGGATCGAAAGGCGTTCGCCTCCGGACTTCCACCGGAGCGGCCCCTGAAACCGCACCGCTCCATTCCACCACTTGCACTGTCTGAGATTTGGGAGTAAAGACTTCCACTGGGAGCGTCGCGATTGCTGGCGTAGTCACGGGCCGCGCCGCGCTCACAGCCTCGGGTTTGGCGAGGCTTTTTGCGTGATGCATCCAAGCCAGCCCTCCTGCCACCGAAAGCATCGCTGTCGCGGAAATCAACGTGGTCACCCTCTTGAAACGGACCCAAGCCGTTTTAGGCCGCTGCTTCTGCTTTGTAGCGGTCCGGCGGACCAGGACCATTTCGGGCCGGGCCTCCCGTTGCTGCCGCACACCTCCATGGAAACCGCGCGTCTCAAATTCACGCGAATGCGCCGACCGGGCATCTACTGTCTTCAGTCGCGTCTCCAGCCGCGATTCGCCCGGATATTTCGCCGCCAGTCCGGCCAGCCGCTGCCGTGCTAGCGGCATCCTGCCATTCGGGGACGCGGCTTCGGCGGCGTTCAGCGCCCTGTTGATGGTCTCCTCGCGTTCGCGCTGCTGAATGCCGTCCCACAATTCGTCCGGCACTGTTTCGCCCGAGTCGACTTCCCCCGCTTCCTGCAGCAATGCCTCCGCAATGCGCCAGCCTTGCGGCAACAATTGCTCAGCCTGTGCCACCGCCAACTTCACAACCGTCTCTTCCAGCGCCGGATAGCCCCGGCTTAGATTCACTGCTTCCCGGAACTCACCGAATCCCGCCGAAAGACGCCCGTCCGCGAAATACGCTTCCACCTTGCCGGTCGCTAATGCAAAATCCTCAAGTCTCCGCAGCGCTCTCGCACGCGCCTGCTCGGTCGTGGGTTCGCAGTTCGCGAGGGACGTGAGGCCGGACAATTGCATTGACAACTCTCTCGGGATGCGACAGACGGGCACCCCGCCGAATAGAAATGTTTATATTCTACTCGCAAATTGCGTTCGCCTAACGCCTGGTTGTGACCGAGCCAAGTAACACCCGTTGGAGGGGCATAGTACTGGGCCGGTACCATACGTGACTTGCAACCCTGCCCGGCTGGTCGTAGGCTGCGCATATGCACTCTTTTGTGAAGCCGGCCGTTCGTTGCGCTTGCTTCCTTGGATTGCCGGCGGCCCTGTTTTGCCAGGCTGTTCCAATCTCCAGCGTTCCCGGGCTGAGCGGTTCCCTGTTTCCCGTTTCAGCGTGCACCGGTAAGACCTCGCTGGGCTGTGCCATTCCCAATCTTTACGGGCCGCGCGGCTTGGCCCTGCCGAACCCGGGCTATTCGAACCACTTCATGAATTCGGTCATCGAAAATTTCTCGGCACTGAACACCGAACTGGCAACCCAGCTTACGCTGCTGCCGCTAGCCAGCCCCGCCTCTGGATTTACATACTCGGTGGATACGAATACCGGCGTGGTCGTGCGTACCGCCGAAAGCTTCGGACCCGTCATGACCGAGCGCGGCGAGACCATCGGACGGCACAAACTCTTCATCGGCGGTACGTTTCAGAGATTTCGCTTCAGCACCATTGACGGGCAATCCCTGCACAATCTGCCTTCCGTCTTCACCCAGACACCCGGCAGCGTTCCGGCCGGCGCCAGGCCGGTGGAACAGCAGTTCATTTCCACGCGCAATTCGATTGACCTGAAGCTGAATCAATTCACGGTGTACGCTACCTTCGGCCTGACCAACCGCCTCGACGTTTCGGTCGCGATTCCGTTTCTGCAGGTGGGCCTCAACGTAGATTCGGTTGCCACCATCAACCGCATTCAGAATACTGAACCCATCGTGACGCCCGGCGCGGCAGGACAACCCGACGTCATCTCTTGCTGCAGCAGCGGCGGTCCCGGACCATATGGGCCTGTCTACGCCAATTATTTCGACCCCAATAACAAGGCGGGAAGCCTAGTCCGCCAGTTCTCGAATAATCAATACGCTCCCGACATCCTCACGAATCCCGCCAAGACCGGAGATCTGTATTGGAACCCCAGCAAGAATAGTGCCGCCGGCCTCGGCGACGTGACGTTTCGCATCAAGGACAACGTCTATCGGAGCGACCGTATGAGTCTTTCCGTGCTCACCGATGTCCGGATTCCATCTGGTGACGAAACCAATTTTCTCGGCTCTGGCGCCTGGGGTGTCAAGCCCTTCGCCGCGCTCTCTATCCGCACCGGTTGGATTACTCCGCATGTGAACCTCGGTTACCAGTGGAACGGATCGTCATTGCTGGGAGGCAACATTTGGACCGGTACAAAGGCCGGGCTTCCGGGTTTTGTGTTCCTCTCGGCCGGGACGGAATTCGGCTTGACGCAGCGGCTTACCGTAGGCGCCGACTACATGGGGCAGGAGCTGATCAATGCGCCGCGTGTAGAAATGTCCAGTTACACCTCGCAAGGCCCGCTGGTCACCACGGGGCAGGTTGGAACCTTCCCGACCGTGGTAAACGGCAATAAACAGACCTACAACCAGAGCAACGCGTCCTTCGGGCTCAAATACAATGCCTTCGATCGATTTTTGATCAGCGGCAACCTGCTGGTAGCGCTTAACGATGGTGGTCTGCGCCAGCGTGTAACGCCACTGATCGGCCTGTCCTATACCTTCTAGGAAAAGCTGACTTAGAAAGGCATCGACCGGAGAGCCATCTCAACCACGCGGGTCATCTCCCCCTTGGTAGCTCCATTGGCCGCCTGAATTCCTAAACCAGTCAGCACTGTAGAAAGATAGCGGGCAAGGTCGCCGGGATTCACGTCCCGTGGGAGGTCTCCTACCGTTCGCGCCTGCTGTAGACGTTTCTGAATCTCCGCCTCCCCCCGCTTTCGCCATTCGATCATTGCCTGTTTCGCCCGCTCGGCGCCAGTACCGCAGGCGAGGGCTCCCTGCACGGAAAGGCAGCCGCGCGGATGGCTTGAATCGGTCATCAATTCCAACGCCCCGCGCAGAAGGGCTTCCGCAACCGCACGCGCGGTCGGCTCCTTGAGCGCCCTCCGCAAATACGCTGCGGGGCCCTCCGCATAGCGGGCAATGGCCATTCGGAAGAGCGCATCCTTATCTCCGAATGTGGCGTACATGCTGGACCGGTTGATGCCCATCGCCTCCGTCAGGTCGGACAGCGTGGCGCCTTCATAGCCCTTCTCCCAGAAGACGCGCATGGCCGCTTCAACAGCTGCCTCCTCACAGAAGCCGCGGGGCCGTCCCATCTTCACGTTTGCTTCCGCTTGCGCGCCCATATTCAATATGATGCACTTTTATACCGGGCAGTTCAAAAAAGGTGAATCGAGCCGTTTCCCCGTGACATCTGAAACGTGCGGTCCAAAAATAAAGAATGGGGAATTCACATGTCAGGCAAGCTTGAAGGAAAGATTGCACTCGTCACCGGCGGCAGCACGGGGATCGGCCTCGCGACAGCGCAACGTTTCGTAAAGGAGGGCGCGTATGTCTACATTACTGGCCGGCGCCAGCCTGAACTGGACGCGGCGGTAAAAACGATCGGAGAGCAGGTCACGGCGGTCCGTGCGGATGCATCCAGTCTCACAGATCTCGACAAGCTCTTTGCGCAGATCAAGCAGCAGAAGGGTCGTCTGGACGTTCTCTTCGCCAACGCGGGTGGCGGCAGCTTTGCTCCTCTCGGCTCCATTACGGAGGAGCAATATGACCAGACCTTCAATACTAATGTGAAGGGGCTGCTCTTCACCGTGCAGAAGGCGCTCCCGCTCATTCCCGATGGCGGCTCGATCATCCTGAATGCTTCGATCGTCTCCATTAAGGGCTCGCCGGCCTTCAGCGTGTACTCCGCGACGAAGGCTGCCGTGCGCTCCTTTGCACGTAGCTGGACAAGCGATTTGAAGGACCGCAAGATCCGCGTCAATGTGGTGAGCCCTGGTCCCATTGATACACCGGGTCTGTCGGGACTTGCGCAGACCGAGGAGCAGCGTCAGGCACTCTACTCCCAACTTAGTTCGACGGTGCCTCTGGGCCGTATGGGGCAGCCGGACGAGATCGCAAAGGCTGCCGTATTTCTCGCCTCTGACGATGCCAGCTACGTCGCGGGCATAGAGCTTTTCGTCGATGGCGGTTCGGCGCAAATCTAACGCGCCTACAGCATCACCAGGCCGCGCCGGATCGCTTGGGAGACCGCCTCGGTCCGGCTGGAGACGCCCAGCTTCGCGAAGATGGACGCGACGTGCGTCTTAACTGTGTGCTCCGAAATGCCAAGGCGGTGCGCGACGAGCTTGTTGCTGAGTCCCTCCGCCAGTAGATCTAGTACTTCTAGTTCGCGTTCGCTGAGCGGCTCGGCAAGTTCTTCGGCGAAAGTTTGCGCATCCGGCCGGAGTTCCGCCAGCAATGCCGGCGTTGTCACCACCAGCCCGGCGTTTACGGCGTGCACGGCGCCCTCGATCTCCTGCGGAGTTGCATCCCAGGAGATCGCTCCTCGAATTCCGGAGCGCAGCGCCGAACCCGCTAGTGCCGGATCCGCGGGATCCAGCAACAAGACTGCGGGAACCGGCAAGTCGGCGAGCACATGCCAATCGTTTGCGGTAGCATCCGCCATCTCGATCAGCATCACATCGCCGGAGAGTAGGGACGAGGAGAGAGTCAAGGAAGAAAGGTGAGACAGATCCACCGCCCCGGCAAATTCAAGCGCTGGACTCGCGCGGATCACGCTCTCCAGGGCCGCCCGAACCAAGCTCGATCGCGACCCCACCAAAACGCGAATCACGCCGCTCTCACCGGGGCAGCCGCCATTTGAGCTGCTACGGTCCGAATATTCCCGCTCGCGCTCCGGCGGAATTGCAGTCGCAGAATTCCCCCGCGGCTCGCGTGAATCGCCATCTCCAAATCCTGGACCGCCTCGAACCGCTTCCCACCCGCACCCAGCAAAATATCGCCCTGCAGCAGCGAAGCTCTCTCGGCGGGCGAGTGCGGAATCACTTCCAACACGAGCAGCCCGATTTGTCGTCGCGAAAGTTCGACCAGAACCGGGCGGACCACGACTCCGAGCCCGGCTTGCTCGTTCAGCGAAGCCCTCAGGAATTGCGCCACGGTGTGGGAGGCAATCGCGAACGCGAGTCCGCCGGCAAGCATGGTGTTGATCCCAACTACTTCGCCGCGAGCGTTCGCCAGCGGTCCGCCGGAGTTTCCGGGCGCTAATCTCAGCTGGCTGACCACCCAGGCGCGATTGTCGAATCCGCGCAGCGGGCCTTCACTCGTCACGCGATGAACCACTCCGGTGCTGGCCGCGCCGGTGAAACCCCATGGATTCCCAACGGCGATTACCAGCTCGCCGGCGCGTAGCGCATTCGAATCGCCAGGAATTGCAGGTAGAAAGTTGGCCCCTTCCACCTGTAAAACCGCCAAGTCACGCCTCCGGTCTCTATTCACAATTCTGCCCGGCAGGCGCCGTCCATCCCAAAACTCGACTTCAACCGTGCCCGCGCTTTCGCCTTCCACAACATGCGCGTTGGTCACAATCCGGCCATCCCGCGACCAGATCACACCCGAGCCGCTGCCGTTCCGGTGCGCCTTGACCTGGACCGTCGAGCGGCGCAGTTTCTCGACTACTTCTCCAAATGCATCGCCCACGCCCTTATCTCCCGCGGCTCGGCCGCTCTCCGATGCGAACATCTAGATCTTGCAACACCCCCGCCCGCAGCACCCGAAATCGAACCGTCTGCCCCACGGGAATTCGCTCCAGAAGCTCGGCCAGCGCTTCCGGCTGCGCGAGTGGCTGGTCGCTCGGAGGGCCGCCAGCAGTCACCAGCACGTCTCCCAGGATCAATCCGCCAACCGCCGCCGGCCCTTGCGGCTCGATCCCTAACACCATGATTCCCGTGTCCTGATCGAGCTGTTCCTTTATCTCTTGAGGCAACGCCACCGGTTGAATCGCAACGCCCAGGAAGCCGCGGCTGACATAGCCTTGCTGCCGCAGCTTTCCTGCCACTCGATCAATCGTGCCGCGCGTCACTGCAAATACAGAACTGCGCGATAGCCCAGTGGAGACTAAGCCAATCAGATTGCCGCTCGAGTCCAACGCTGCGCCGCCCGAGAGCGTCGGATAGGCCGAGATATCCAGGCGAACGAACGGGTCGATCTTTCCGCCGCGCCAGGTCTTCCATTCTCCGGAAACGCCGCTAATGATTCCGAAGGACGCGATCGGCCCGGTATTCGCCGTGCGGCCGACCGCCACCGCCAGTTGTCCAACCTTGAGCGTAGTATCCTCGGCGAATTCCAGCGGACGAAGCCCCCCGGCATCGGTTTCCAATAACGCAAGGTCGGTGCCGGAATCCCGCCCGCGCAACCGGGCCGTCGTGACACGGCCGTCGGGGAGCAGAACCTTGATCCCCTCTTCCGCGCGAATCCCTTCACTCGAAGTCAAAATCAGATTGTCTTGCCAAACAGTCCCGCTCGATCCGATGCCGCGCCGGCCGTGCACGGCCACAACGCTGGCAGCGGCCCGCTCCACGGTTTCAGCCAGTGCATTCGAAAGATTTACAAGATCAGTTGCCATGATGATTCCAGCATGCTCCCTGCGGACCGGCGTGGGCATCGGAAGAAAGACTGAGTTGCCCTCGCGCTTTCGACTGACTGGCGATATCGTGCCATGCATGTCAAAAGAAATGGCGGGAAACGCGGTAAAATGGGCTTGGTTACTGGGTTTTCCGCGCCAGAGTACAGACATGAACCGGGCAGAAATCATAGCGAAACTTCGCAAGCATGAACCGGAGCTAACGGCGTTGGGCATACTGCGCCTGTCCGTATTCGGATCGGTCGCGCGCGACGACGCCTCGCAGCAATCGGATATCGATCTGATGGGCGATTTCGACCGCACAAAGCGGCTTACCTTGTTTGACATGGCCGGCCTAGAAGTCCGGCTGGCGGATATCCTCGGCGCCTCAGTCGATCTCTGCGACCGCCGAATGTTGAAAGACCCGGTAAGAATTCGAGCGGAACGGGAAGCCGTCCTTGCCTTTTAGAGAGCCCCCAACCGCCGCTCCCCAAATTCCTGATATCTTTTGGACGTGAGGCGCTGGGCGTCATTGCTAACTCTCGCCTGCGGCATTCTCGCAGCGCAAAACCCGGATCGTTGGACAGTCGCCCAAAACTCGCATTTTGAAGTGTATTCACAAACACCCGGCGCAACCGCAAACAAGGCATTTACCTGGTTCGAACAATTGCGAACGTTTTTCCAGCAGAACGGTCTGTTGGGTGCGGGTTTCAACGATCACGACCGGCCTCCTTTGCGCGTGATTGGCTTTCGCTCGGAAAAGGAATACGAAGAATTTCGTCTCCGCCCGGTTTCCGACGCTTACTACGTCACGGACGGAACACGTGACTATATTGTTATGGCGGCACTGCGGTCCAGGAATTTCGACACTGCGGCGCATGAATATGCCCACTACGTTCTGCACGCCACCGGCCTGAAGCTTCCAACCTGGATGAACGAAGGTCTCGCCGAATTCTTTTCCACTTTACGATGGAACGCGAACGGCTACGAACTGGGCGGCGACCTGCCGGCGCGAACGCAAACCTTAAGGAGAAACAGATGGTTGCCGCTTGCCGGATTGCTGGATCTCACCCGCAATCCGTCCATGCCCTACACACGGAAGGATGCCGCTATCTTCTACGCCGAGAGCTGGGCGTTGGTGGACATGCTGATCACTTCGCCCCACTATGCCGGACATTTTCACGAACTTGTCTCCGAGTTGAGCGCCGGCTCCAATACGTCTCAGACATTCCGGAAGATCTATGGCAAGTCACCGGACGAGCTAAAAACGGACCTTGAAAATTGGGTCGGCCAGGCGCGATCCACTCGCTTCGTGTTGAATAGGCCGGCCGAGTTCGCCATGCCCCACAGTTCAGAACTTTCCCCACGTCAGGCCGCTTTCCTCCTGGCGCAGCTTTCGCTTGTCAGCGGCCATGTGGAACAAGCACAGGCTCGGTATAAGGAATTGTTGCGGGAAGCGCCTGACGATCCGGATCTTCGAGCCGCATTGGGCGCCATCGCTCTACGGCACGGAAACCGGCAAGAAGCTTTAGCGCAATGGCGGCAAGCGATCCGCGGCAACGTCACGGACGCGCGGCTGTGTTATCGCTACGCACTCCTGGCAGAGGAAGCGCAAATGGATGTGCAAGATGTCAAAGCCGCCCTGGAACGGGCCGTAGCCTTGGCCCCGGACTTTGACGATGCGCGCTACAAGCTCGCCCTACTACAAAACCATGCCGGTGAATACCAGTCCGCTGTCGAACAATTGCGAGCGATGCAAGTTCCAACGGGAGAGCGGCGGTATGCCTACTGGACCGCACTGGCCTCGGCCTTAACCGAACTGGATAAGCGGGAGGAGGCCAAAGAAGCGGCCCACGAAGCAATCAAAGCGGCACAAACGGAGACAGACAGGTCACACGCAAGACAGATGGCCTACACAGCGGCAACCGACTTGACCGTGCAGTTCGCCACTGATTCCCAGGGTCATTCGCAAATGGTGACCACCCGCGTTCCGCACGGCACGGCGGATTGGAACCCCTTTATTGAGGCTTCCGATCATATGCGGCGGGCAACAGGAACACTCGGCGAAGTATTCTGCGCGGCAGGTAAGTTGACGGGTTTTCTTCTGCGCACCTCAGACGGAGCGATAACTGTGGAAGTACCGGATCCATTGCACGTACTAATGCGCAATAGCCCAAGTGAATTCTTTTGTGGACCAATGCAGGAAAAACCCATTGAAGCAGAGTACACGGTTGTGCAAACGGCAGGCAAAACAACCAACGTCTTAAGAGGAATGACCTTTCAGTAAATGCGCCAGTATAAGGTTGCCGTGTTCAGTCTAGGCGGCCAGTCTGCTCTGGAACACGAATAACGAAGCGTAGCCGTTCCCATCATCGAGCGCGTTCTCGACCTCTACATCGACACCTCCTCTATCTACGGATGCCCCTCCCGGCCCAGTGAGCGCTACATCGGCATGGTCTGAAGACGCGCCGGAAGGAAACCTTCCTCGCCACTAAAACCAAGGAACGCACCCGGGATGGTTCTATGCGCATGATCGAGGAATCGCTCCGTCTGCTCCAGACCGATCACGTCGATATCTGGCAGCTTGACGATATCGGCACGATGACCGACGTCGACCAGCTTTTCGCCAAGCGCGGCGCGGGCGCCAACATTACCACCCGTCCCGGCACGCTCAGCATGCGGGAAGCTGTCTAATACGCGCTTTCGGACCCGGTCAGCAGCATCATCATCGGCATCGATTCCATCGCGCAGCTTAAAGAAAACGTGACGCTCGCCCACGAGTTCACGCCCCTCGCCACGAATTCAATTGCAAACCCTTACCGCCAAGACCGAAGCCATCGCCGACCAAGCCCTCTGGTTCCGCAACTTCGAACGCAGCTAGGGAGCCGGCTTCCAGGGGGAGTTCTCGCGCTCGAAGCATAACCAAGCGGCAAGCGTAAGCCATCGTTCAAGGTGGTAGGCCGCAAGGTTACCAGTTGGCTGAGCTTTACCAGACTGCTAAGATTGACGGTCAGCATGAGCTTCCATTCGGCGATCGTCGCGGGCGGCTCGGCAGCGTGACCGAGGCTCCGCTGTCGAATGCAGGACAGCCTGAAATCATCGTGCCAGCGGATGTTTTCCAGACGGCGGTCCAGTCCATTGGATCGTTCTTCGAACCAATTTCGAAGATTGATCGCATCACCAGCACCCGCGATTTCCTGGACTTATCGAAGGCGTTCAAACGAGCGGCTATCCTTGAACGTTACACACTCTTGAAAGGCGCCAAAGTGCTGGAAGTAGGCTCCGGATTTGGCACTAATCTGGCCGTATGGCTTAGATATTTCCAGGTCGATGGATACGGCGTAGAACCAGGGGGAGAGGGATTCAACCAGGCGTATCAAGCCTCGCGAAGACTCCTGGCTGCGAATGCCATGGACGCGGAGCGCGTGATCAACTCCAAGGGCGAGTCATTGCCTTTTCCCGATAACAGCTTCGACATAGTGTATTCAGCGAATGTGCTGGAGCACACTGAGGATCCGGAGCGCGTGCTCATGGAAGCAATACGGGTGCTCCGGCCAGGCGGCTTGCTGCATATGGAAATGCCGAACTATCTGTCTTACTTCGAGGGTCACTACATGGTGTTCCAGCCGCCCATTCTGTGGAAGCCCATGCTCGGCTCGTGGGTGCGCTTGGTCTTCGGACGTGACCCCGCGTTTGCGGCAACCTTGCACACAAGGATCAACCCCATTTGGTGCCGGCGTATGATCGCGATGGCAGGCAAGACGTACCCGCTAGAACTAATCTCCGTGGGAGAAGATCTTTTTTGTGATCGGCTTGCCCAGCCCTTCATCTTCGAAACGCAAGGAGTGGCAAGCCGGATTGGGAAGGCGGTCGGCCTCTTCTTTAAGCTCAACGTCGGCAACTGGATGGGTCGCCTGATCGTTCTGCTGCAAGGCCACTATCCGATTTACCTTACCGTTCGAAAGGGCTGAGAAGCTGTCACTTTCAGAATTAAGTGGCGCACTTCCGTCAACATTTTTTGGCCTGCTCTTCAAGTATATGGACCAACTGGTGGGAATCACGGAAGAGGCCCGAAAGCTCGCTTGGGTCTTGAAACTCTAACCCTTCGCCGTTGATCGCGGGTAGTCGGTCCGTCTTCAAAACCACCTTCCGGAAGCGTGGTTCCACCGACCTCAATTTCCGTGTAGCGGCGATCCGCCCAGGAAAACAACAGTATGGCGTAAGAGCGCGTCTCAGCTGTTACTCATCTCTGAGCACGACGTTCGGGTCTAGCCTCGATGCGCGCCACGCCGGCAGCCAACTCGCGAACACCGCCACGGCCGTAATCGTTGCGATCACAAAGGCGATCGTCACGATATCTGTCGGTTGCACCCCAAACAGCAGGGACGCAATCAGCCGATTTACGGCAAGCGCGCCTCCCAGGCCAATGGTGACACCGATCGCCGTGACCTGAAGCCCTTGCTTCATGATCTGTGTGAGCACGTGGGAGCGAGCTGCACCGAGGGCGACCCGAATGCCGATCTCGCGCCGGCGCTCCGTAACCATGTAGGAGAGCACACCGTAAGTGCCGATGGCTGCCAGTAGCAGCGCCAGTCCGGCAAAAGCGCCCAATAGCTGCGCCAGGAGTCTCGGCCGGCGAATCGATTCGGCGAACACCGAATCCATGTTGCGAAGCCGCACGACGGGAACCGCGGCGTCCACTTCCCGAACCACTCGCTGGATCGTCCCTGACAGCGCGGCTGGTGGCAGCGTCGTCCGCATCACCACATTCATACTCGGCGGAGAGACGCCGTGCTGGTCAAGGGATACGTAAACTTCAGTTC
>DATHIZ010000144.1:0-2580 GCA_035316385.1 Bryobacteraceae bacterium
TAGATGACGAGCAGTTCGTTCGGCAAATGCTGCCCGGCGTCCGCTCCGTACTCGATTTCTACGCGGGCTACCGTAAGCCGAACGGAACGCTCGCCCGCATGCCGTGGTGGAACTTTGTGGATTGGGTGAAGCAGTGGCCCACAGGCGAGCCTCCCGCGGAAGCGGATGGCTCGTCCTCCGCCGCTCTGGACCTGCAGTTACTGCTCGCTTACCAATGGGCCGCCAGTCTCGAAAAGGCCCTGGGCAGCCAGGCCCTCAGTGCGGAATACGCCTCGTCGGCCGCCCGGTTGCAGGCCACCATTACCTCCACGGATTGGGACGAATCCCGCGGCCTTTTCGCCGACCAGCCTTCGCACAAAACCTATTCGCAACAAGTAAATACGCTGTCCGTGCTGGCGCATGTCGCGAGTCCTGAGCAGGGCCGCGCGATCATGCAAAAGGTGATTACCGATTCGTCTCTGGCGCAGTCTTCCATTTACTTTCGCGCTTATACAAACGCGGCGCTGCGCGAAGTGGGTCTGGGAGACAAGTATCTGGAAGTGCTCGGGCCCTGGCGCGAAATGCTCGGCCAGGGGCTCACCACCTGGGCTGAATGGAATGCGCCGGATACCCGGTCGGACTGTCACGCCTGGGGAGCCAGCCCGAACTTCGAAGTCTTTCGCACCATCGCCGGCATCGAGCCCGCCGCGCCGGGTTTCCGCCAGGTCCGAATCGCCCCGAACTTAGGCGGTTCAAAGCACGTCGTAGCCAGCATGCCGCATCCGCAAGGCGAGATCAAAGTAGATCTGCTCCGCAACGGAGAACGCGGATTGAATGCCGCAATCGAGCTACCCGCGGGCGTCACAGGCCAGTTCGAATGGGCAGGTAAGACGCAGCCGCTCCTCGCGGGCAAAAATCAGTTGGAGATGCAATGAAAGCCTTCTACATCACCGAGCCGGGAAAAACCTCGCTCGGCGACCTACATCAGCCGCATCCGGCAGCCAATGAAGTCCTTCTCAAAACCAGGCTCATTGGAATGTGCGGAACGGACCTCAGCACCTTTCGCGGCAAGAATCCGCTGGTCAGTTACCCGCGCATCCCCGGGCATGAAATTGCCGCAACCATTGTCGAAACGGGCGCTGATGTGCCACTGGAATTCCAACCCGGGGTAAACGTTACGGTCTATCCGAACACCCACTGCGGGCACTGTGCGTCCTGCAAGCGCGGGCGCACCAATGCCTGCAAGTTCAATGAGACGCTTGGAGTACAGCGCGACGGGGCCATGAAGGGATTCTTCACTGCTCCCTGGCAAAAAGTCTTTCGGGCCGACAAACTCTCCTTGACCGAGTTGAGCCTGGTGGAACCGCTGGCGGTGGGCTTTCATGCTGCCGAGCGTGGACGCGTCACAGCGGCTGACGTGGTCGCGGTGATCGGCTGCGGAACCGTCGGCCTGGGCGTCATTGCCTGCGCGGCTGGACATCGCGCCACAGTGGTTGCCATTGATCTGGACGACACCAAACTGGCGCTAGCTAAGCAGGTGGGAGCACAGCACACCATACATTCCGGTAACCGGTCGGTCCATGAGGAACTGCTGGCCTTGACCAATGGCTTGGGACCCGACGTGGTCGTCGAGGCCGTCGGCCTGCCGGACACCTACCGCATGGCCGTGGAAGAAGTGGCTCACACCGGCCGCGTGGTCTACATAGGATGGGCAAAAGAGCCCATCAGTTTCGAAACCAAACTATTCGTTCACAAAGAAATAGATATCCTGGGCTCCCGTAATTCACTCACTGAATTTCCTGCCGTAATCGGCATGCTTTCTGATAAAACGTTCCCGGTGGCATCCACCATCTCGGCTACTGTACGGCTCGAAGAAGCCGGCGAAGCGCTACGACGTTGGGATGCCGCGCCTCAGCAATACACAAAGATACTGGTGGAGATGGACGCATAGATGAGGTACCGGCCGCTTGGCAACACTGGAATAAACCTATCGGTCATTGGCTTCGGCTCAGCCCCCCTGGGCAACATGTTCGGCCCGGTGGATGTGGCTGAAACAGAACGCGCGATTCATCTGGCAATTGATCGAGGAATCAACTTCTTCGATGTAGCGCCCTACTATGGAAAAACGCTGGCGGAAGAGCGTCTAGGCGCGGCGCTCGCCGGCAAACGCGACCAGGTGGTGCTGTCCAGCAAATGCGGACGTTACGACGTCGCCTCGTTCGATTTTTCGGCCGCGCGCGTGAAGACCAGCATCGAAGAATCCCTGCGCCGGCTGCGAACCGACCACCTCGACCTGTTCATCGCCCACGACATCGAATTCGGCGATCGCGAGCAAGTGGTGCACGAAACTATTCCGGCCATGCGTGAACTGCAGCGCCAGGGCAAGGTCCGTTTTATCGGCATCTCCGGTTTGCCGCTGAAGATACTCGCCGATGTAGCCGAGCGCGGGCCGGTCGATTTCGTGCTTTCCTATTGCCACTACAACCTCATCGGTCGCGACCTCGACGACAGGTTGACACCGGTTCTAGAGAAGCACCGGATGGGGCTGATCAACGCCGCGGCCGTGCATCTGCGGATACTCACTCACGCCGGACCCACCGC
>DATHIZ010000145.1:0-7139 GCA_035316385.1 Bryobacteraceae bacterium
GCCTGACGTAAACGCTTTGGGGTGCAGCCTGGTAGCGCCCGAAGATCACGCCGGATTCCTCCACGAGCTCCACCTATGTGTCGACGCCGCACATCAGGTGAATTGCGACCGGCTGGAGGTTCTCACGGGGAATGCCATTACCGGCCTGTCCCGTTCCGTGCAGATGGACAACTGCGTCACCGCGCTTGAGCGAGCCGTGCCGGTACTCGAAGCCAACGGGATGGTTGCCGTTGTCGAGTTGCTCAATTCGAATGTGGATCACCCCGGATATTTCCTCAATCGCGTGGAGGAAGGCGTGGAGATGATCAGTCGCGTGGGCAGTCCGAACGTGAAGCTGTTATTCGACATCTATCATGTTCAGGTCATGCAAGGGAATATCATTGAGCACATCCGTGATAGCTTTTCTTACGTCGGCCAGTATCATTTCGCCGATGTTCCCGGCCGCCACGAGCCGGGAACGGGCGAGATCAACTTCCGCAATGTTTTCCGGGCAATTTACGACCTGCAATACACGGGCTTCATCACCGCCGAATATCATCCCACTGACTCCACCTTCCGGGACCTCGAAAATGTGAAAGCTCTCGCTACATTTTCTGAGGAGTGACTTTTTCGAGATCGAGATGCAGACAACAAACAGAACTTGGATTTCGTGTGCAACTTCAGCGCTGGTGCTGATTGCCGCCGCGGTGGCGCTCTACGCCGGCCCTAGCCCCTCAGATCAGAACCGGTTGACACCGCGGGAGAAGAAGGAGGGCTTTGTCCTGCTCTTCAACGGAAAGGACCTGGATGGCTGGCAGGGCGATCCCGTGCGCTGGCATGTCCAGGATGGCGTCATTGTAGGATCGAGCGACAGCCACCCATTCAAGGTCAACACTTTTCTGATCCACGATGGGACGTTTTCAAACTTCATACTGAAGGGCGACATCAAGCTTCGCAATCACAACAGCGGCGTTCAATTCCGCAGCGAGCAATTGCCCGGAGAAGGCTGGATGGTGCGCGGTTACCAGGCGGACGCTTCCGAAGTAGGCGAGGAAAAATCTGCGTGGGGCAATTTGTATGAAGAACGTCTGCGTGGCCGCAACGCGATGAAGTCCCCGGACGAAGGTTGGCGCACCGGCAAGTCGCTGGTTCACCATGGCGATTGGAACTCTTACGAAATTCGTGCCGATGGCGACCACATCCGGCTGACTTTTAACGGCGTGGTCACGATCGATACACACGACAAGGCTTCCTCCAAGGGCATCATTGCACTTCAACTCCACGCCGGCCCCGAAATGCGCGTCGAATTTCGCAACTTGAAGCTAAAGAAACTTCCCTGATCTATGAAACGCTCCACTCAATTCCTGACACTGTTAATTCTCGTGGCCTGTACCTCCGCTTCACTCTTATTTGCGGAACAGTGGCTGATGTTCGGCGGAAATCCTCAACACGACAGCTGGGCGCGCGAGGAGACAGTTCTGAACAAGGACAATGTCAAATCGCTAAAGGTGATCTGGACAGCGCATATCGATACGGTGCTGAAAGAGATGAATGGACTCACGGCGCCTGTGGTAGCCGAGAACGTTCTCACCGCTCAGGGACACAAAGATATCGTTGTAGTCGCTGGGGCTTCCGATACTCTGGACGCCGTGGATATCGACACCGGGAAAGTGCTCTGGCATAAGCAGTTCACCGCGGAAGGTCAGCCAAAACAGCAATCGCGGTGGCTATGCCCGAATTCATTGAATGCCACGCCGGTCATCCAACTCGGCGGTGGCGCCACTACGCGGGACCGTACCGTGCACGCGATAGCGAGCGACGGAAAACTCCATTCGCTCAACATCGTAAATGGAGAAGACCGCAAGCCGCCCGTTCCGTTCGTCCCGGAGTTCTCTAAGAACTGGAGTTTGAATCTGGTGAACGGCATTCTGTATACATCTACGTCACAGGGTTGCAATGGCGCAAAGTCCGGCGTATATGCCATGGATTTGAATAAACCGGACCGGCCTGTTACTTTCTTTCAGACCGGAGTGGCTGGGGCGGGTGTCTGGGGAAGGGCCGGTGTAACAGTGGGAACAGACGGGAACGTCTACGCCGAGACTGGTGACGGTCCAAATGATCCGAGTCAAGGAAAATACGGCGACACATTTTTGTCGCTTGCACCCAAAGATTTGAAGCCGATCGATTACTACACTCCTTCAAATTGGGTCTGGTTGAATCGCAAGGATCTCGACCTGGGCTGCTTTAGTCCTGTCTTCTTCCGCTACAAACAGCGGGACTTGGTTGCGGGTGGCGGCAAGGAGGGGCGCCTTATGCTGTTGGATGCGAAGTCACTGGGAGGCGCAAACCATTCCGAGCCTCTCTATCGCAGCCCCATCTATTCCAATGAGGATCTTTTTTCGGCCGGGCGAGGTTTCTGGGGCGCTCCGGCAAGTTGGGAAGACCCGGGCGGCACACGCTGGATCTACGTTCCTGCTTGGGGTCCCGTTAGCGCAAAAGCGCCGCCGTTTGCCTTGACCAACGGCGCGGTAAACACAGGCGCGCTACTGGCCTTCAAGGTGGAAGAGAAGGATGGCAAGCCCATTTTGACTCCCGCATGGCTGTCGCCGAATATGGGCTTGCCCGAACCGCCCATTGTGGCAAATGGAGTTGTTTACTCAGTGTCTAGTGGTGAAGATGCGTTACAGGCTGATACTGAAGGCCACTTGATGAATTCCGGGCAACGTATCAAGACTTCGCCGGGGCATGCGGTGCTTCATGCATTCGATGCGGAGACGGGTAAAGAGTTGTACAACAGTGGCGAAGCGATGCCGGCGATCTCGCACTTCAGTGGGATCGCGATTTCGAATGGGCGGGTATTTATAACGACTCTCGATTCAAATTTGTATTCGTTTGGACTTGATGAGGAACGATGAAGAGGTCTCGCACATTGTCATGATAATCACCGTGACGCGGACTGCTACTGGTTTACTGAACGGCTTCCCGCCATCAACACGCAAGAGGTAGAGACCGGTGCCGTACGGACTGGTCTGGAAACGCGCGCTGTGCGATCTCAGTCGCGTAGCGATGCCCCTGCGATCAAGTTTGGATGGGCGCTCGTGTATTTTACAAACCAGCGGATAAGGCCTTCCCAATCTGGCGCTGTTGTGCGCCATCGACACGCCCGTGCCCACAACTTCGCTGCACCCTGCGGCTATGGGAAGCATCGAAGAAGAGTTCCCTTCAGAAAGGCCTCCCAGGAGATTCCATGGTTACTTTGAATATTAATGGCAAATCGGAGGAACTTGACGTTCTTCCGAATATGCCGCTGCTGTGGGCGCTACGCGATGTCGCCAACCTTACCGGCACAAAATATGGCTGCGGCATGTCGTTGTGCGGCGCTTGCACGGTGCATCTCGATGGAAAGCCGATCCGCTCGTGTGTGACACCGGTCTCCGCGGCGGTGGGCAAGAAGCTCCTGACAATCGAGGGCCTGGGAGCGGACAGCGTCGGCAAAACGGTGCAAGCGGCGTGGCGCAAGATGGAAGTGGTTCAGTGCGGTTACTGCCAATCGGGACAGATCATGTCGGCGGCCGCTCTGTTGACTACTAACAAGAAACCGAGCGACACCGATATTGACGCGGCGATGAGCGGCAACATCTGCCGATGCGCGACTTACGTGCGGATCCGCGCGGCCATTCATGAAGCCGCCGACATGCTTGCATAAGAGGATCATCATGGCACTTGCGAATCGTATCGATGAGATGGAAAGCGCGGAGCAGCGGGTGGTCAACGTCAGCCGCCGGCACTTTTTGCGAGGCGCGGGCGGGTTGGCGCTGGGCTTCTATCTGGCTCCCGTCTTCAGTGAGAATGCTTCCGCCGCACCGGCTGTCTTTACTCCCAACGCGTTTCTGCGCATCGGCTCCGATGACACGGTCACGGTCATCGCCAAGCACGTGGAAATGGGACAAGGCAGCTATACCGGCCTGGCCACTTTGGTCGCTGAAGAACTCGGCGCGGATTGGGACAAGGTTGTGGTAGAAGGGGCGCCGGCGGACGCGAAGAGCTACGCAAATCTACTCTTCGGGGTCCAAGCGACCGGTGGCAGTACGGCCATGGCATCTTCGTACGAACAAATGCGCCAAGCCGGAGCCGCCGCGAGGGTGATGCTGGTGTCGGCGGCAGCTTCCCTTTGGAGCGTTCCCGCCGACAGAATCACCGTGAGCAAGGGTGTAGTGAAGGCCGGCGGCCGCTCTGCGACGTTCGGCCAGCTTGCGGAGGCTGCTGCCAAGCAACCCGTGCCGCAGAAGGTGCAACTGAAGGACGCGAAGAACTTCGAACTGATCGGCAAGCCGCACCTGGCGCGCAAGGATGGCCCGGCCAAGACGGATGGGTCGGCGATCTTTACGCAGGATTTCAAATTGCCCGGCATGCTGGTCGCGGTTGTCGCGCATCCGCTCCGCTTCGGCGCCACGGTGAAAAGCTTTGATGCAGCCAAGGCGAAGGCAGTGCCTGGCGTGGTGGAGGTGGTACAGTTCGATGCCGCTAATCCGCATGCATTCGCCGGGGTAGCGGTGCTGGCAAAGAACACCTGGGCGGCTCGCCAGGGCCGTGACGCGCTTGCCGTGCAATGGGACGAGAGCAAGGCTTTTACGCTCGGCAGCGAGGAAGTATTGGCCCAATATAGAGAAGCCGCCAAGAAAGAGGGGCTGCTGGCACGTAAGGACGGTGATATCGCCGCCGCGTTTGCCAATCCCGCGAAATTGATCGAGGCTGACTACGAGTTTCCGTATCTTGCACATGCCGCGATGGAGCCGCTCAATTGCCTGGTCAAGCTTTCGGCGGACCGCTGCGAGATCTGGAACGGGGAGCAATGGCAAACCGGCGATCAAGCCCTAGTCGCGCAGTTGCTGGGACTTCCGGCAACGCAAGTGTCGATCACTCAGCTTTACGCGGGCGGAAGCTTCGGACGCCGCGCCAATCCGTTTTCGGACTACGTACTCGAGGCCGTCTCCATCGCCAAGGCTGCCCGCGACAAAGGTGTCAACGTTCCGATCAAAATGGTGTGGACACGCGAGGAAGATACGCGCGGCGGCCACTACCGCCCGCTGAATTTTCACCGTGCCCGTCTGGCGCTGGACGGCAGCGGCCGCCTGGTCGGGTGGCATCAGCGCATCGTCGGCCAGTCGATCGGAAAGGGCACCACGTTCGAGGCTTTCCTGATAAAGAACGGCGTGGACGCCACATCGGTAGAGGGCGCGTCGGACTTGCCGTACGATATCCCTAACCTCCAGGTCGAGTTGCATTCGCCGGAAAATGTGGGTGTGCCCATACAGTGGTGGCGGTCAGTAGGTCACTCGCACACGGCGTTCTCAACCGAGAGCCTCATTGACGAAGCAGCCATCGCGGCCGGCAAAGACCCTTTCGAGTTTAGGCGGGCGCTTTTGTCCAAGTATCCGCGCCACAAAGCTGTGCTGGAACTGGCGGCCGACAAAGCCGGTTGGAGCCAGCCGCTCAAGCAGGGCGTGGGCGGCGAGAAGCGAGGACGCGGCATAGCCGTGCACGAGTCTTTTAATTCCTACGTTGCTCAAGTTGCAGAGGTCACCGTGAAACCGGACGGCAGTTTCAAAGTGGACCGAGTGGTCTGTGCGGTCGATTGCGGGATCGCCATAAATCCCGACATCATCAAGGCCCAGATGGAGGGCGGAATCGGATTCGGCTTAGCCGCCGCTTTGCATGGCGCAATCACACTCAAAGAAGGTATGATCGAGCAATCCAACTTTCACCAATACCAAGTGCTGCGCATGAATGAGATGCCCGCGGTGGAAGTGCACATCGTTCCCTCGACCGAAAAACCGACTGGCGTGGGCGAGCCGGGCGTACCGCCTATCGCACCGGCGGTGGCCAATGCCATTTTTGCGGCGACTGACAAGCGCATTCGCAAGCTGCCGATCGCCAATCAACTCAAGAAGGCGTAAAACAGAGGGACGGGCAGATGCCAAGCTGCCCGTCCCTCTGCAACACAGACGAAGCTCTTCGTCAACGGTTGCCCATGCCACCATCGTTGCGTCGAATCTTTTTTCGTTGCATCGTAGGAGCAAGTCATTATCAATCATGAGCAAAGAGATTCTTGGCATACACCACATCACGGCCATCGCGGGCGATCCGCAAGCCAACATAGATTTCTAT
The DNA here is from genome assembly GCA_035316385.1 of Bryobacteraceae bacterium. Taxonomy (GTDB): domain Bacteria; phylum Acidobacteriota; class Terriglobia; order Bryobacterales; family Bryobacteraceae; genus Bog-105. The sequence continues at coordinate 6,148 of DATHIZ010000145.1, forward strand.
GCACGGCTGCTTGGCCTGCACCTGGTCAAACTGACCGTCAACTTCGATGATCCGGGGACGTATCACCTTTACTACGGAGACGGCGTGGGGCACCCGGGCACCATCCTGACGTTCTTTCCGTGGCCTAACGCACCGAAAGGGCGGCACGGGACCGGGCAGGTGACGCATACGGCATTTGCGATCCCGGCCGGCGCCACCGGCTATTGGACGAGCCGCCTGACCGAACGTAGGATTTCCTTCCGCGGCCCGTTCGAGCGCTTCGGGGAAGAGGTGATTTCGTTTTCGGACCCTGATGGAATGGCTATTGAACTGGTCGCCTCGGCCAGCGTGAGCGCCGAGAGAGCGTATCAAGCCGGACCGGTTCCGCGGGCATACGCGATTCACGGATTTCACAGCGCCACGCTAACCGAAGAAGGCTACCAGAAGACGGCCGCACTGCTGACCGACGTTCTGGGATTCGAGCTGGTGCAACAGGACGGCAACCGGTTCCGTTATAGGGTTGCGGCCGGCGGCCCAGGCGCACTGGTGGATGTCGTCTGCGCTCCCGAAGAGCGGCATGGAAGTGTGTTGGTGGGCACGGTTCACCACATCGCATGGCGAACGCGGGACGACGCGCAACAGCTCGAGTGGCTGGATGAGCTTACACGGCTTGGCTACAACGCATCGCCCGTCATGGACAGGAAATATTTCCATTCCATCTATTTCCGGGAGCCGGGCAATATCCTTTTTGAAATCGCCACGGACCCGCCCGGTTTTGCCGTGGACGAAGCCTTGGAAGAGTTGGGATTGAAATTAGTGCTGCCGCCCTGGCTGGAACCTTCGCGCGCGCGGCTTGAGGCCGTTCTGCCTCCGCTCCATTTACCTGCCGTGGCATCCTCTCTCTAATGAGCCCCGACGCAAGTTTTATACATCGCTTTATTCCGGCTGCCGAGTCCGGAAGCCCGATTACGCTGCTGCTGCTGCATGGAACGGGCGGAAATGAGGAGGACCTG
>DATHIZ010000146.1:0-3981 GCA_035316385.1 Bryobacteraceae bacterium
CCACCACCAGTCGTTGAAGCAATTGCCAGCTGGGAGGAGCCAATTGCCGCTGCAGGTCACCGAAGGTATCGCGCGAGGTCTGCAAACGCCGGTAAAGAGCGAAGCCGTCATCGCTTTCCTCGAAGAATCGAACTTCCGGCATGCTCTCGTCGCCCGGTATAAAAAAGCGGTGACAAGGCTCAGGGAATAAGGGGGCGACCTGATCGCCCTGTGCAGCCGGGTCAGACCAAAAGTCTGTGTGTTCCCAGACATTGCTCTTAAGTGTGTTCTGGCGGCGGCTGGCGCCAAAGCTGGTGGAGCTTAGCGACATGCTGCGTCTGATCTGAGCGGCACGGGCAATCTCAGCGACGGCGTCGGGCGGAGGGTCGCGCCGGCTCAAGTCGAGTAACGCGCGCAACAGCGCACCGTCTAGCGGTAAGTGGCTGAGGGGGCCCGTCCCCTTGGTGATCACGTTCAACAGGTCGCCCTCCAGATCCGTATCCAGCAGCCAGCCGAAACTGGTTTCGCGATCGCGGAACGCCTGATTGCTTGCCCGTTCATTCCAGTAGATGCTCTGCGGATTCTCTTTCGCAATAGCGGCATACCAGCGTTGCGAGCTGGCTTCCATCACGCAGCGTCGCGCTCATAAGAGTCCACCAGTGTTCACTTTTACCCTCTGCCCCATGTCTTCGAGTTCCTCCAGCAAGTCGTGAAATGTGTCTTGAGGTATGGCGCGCTCGATCTGAAAACTGGGATGAGTGGTCTCGGGCTCGGACGGCGCCGGATCCGGCTCTGGTGGAGGGGTGGGAGCAGGCGTTTCCGAGGGACGTGCCGATATCGCAAGTTCAACCGTGCGACGTGCGTTAAGACGTCCCCGTCCGAGCCGCCCTTCGTATCCGGGGTTCGCGGCGTCTATGTTGTCGCAGGCCTGCCGTAAGATAGCTTTCAACTCTTTTACCGTTAACTCAGCGTTCAAACTGAGAGCGAGCGCCGCGACACCGGCAACATGGGCGCGGCAATCGACGTGCCCGCGCTATAACTGTACTGATTCTGAGGCTCGGCGCAGAGAATGTCGCGGTTGTCAAAGGGCAGTCCGTCTCCGCCGGGAGCGCAGAGGGACACCGCGGGCGAGTTGTTTGAGTACGGGCCCGCTCGTCAGTTCTTGTTGTAGCGGCGACCGAAACGACACCATCTCCGAGCGGCGGCTGCCAGCTTGCATAATCCGATGGGAAATGAGGATCGTTCGAGTCTTCGTTCCAGCGGAAAACACTACTAATGCATTTGCCTCTACGATTTCCTGAACAGCTAGCTCGTCAAGGATAGCTTCTGATTCTATCCTTGTTCGAACAACCTTTCCATTTATGGAGCGGATCGTGTCCCCTGCTCTGATTCCAGCAACAGCAGTTGGAGAATTCTGGACGATACCATCAACTCGGGAACGATTGCGTTGATCCAGTAAATCGGCGGCTCGACAAAAAGCGGAACAGAGATCTCAGGGCGTAATTTTCGCGCCAGATCGCCAACCCGCTGCCAGTGCTGGTGCAAATCAACTGGTAGCTGGTGGTGAAGCCACTTATGCATGAGTGGCAGTCGAATGCGAATTGCATACGCTTGGAAGCTCTCCAGATAGCGTGCCGTCGATTCGATACTCTCCATGCTCAAGGTAGGCCACGCAACGATACGACCCATGAAAGGTATCCGGTATTTCTGGAGCAGCCCGAGGTGCATCGAGTGCAATTTCCGTGCGGCGTCCAGTATGCATAAGACGTCGATTTTCATCCGGATCCGCGGCATTCAAAGAAAGTTTAAAAATGATTGGCTTCAGCTTAGCGAGCCGTTCCACCACATTGTCGGTAAAGAACGAACCATTCGACGTAATCCAGAACAGCTTGTTGGGTTCGCGTTGGCGCGCTATTTCGATAATCTCCAGCGCTTTCGGATGTACGAAAGTCTCCATATGATCGCGGCTGGAAGGAAATAGTGCGCGTCCGCTCTCGGGCGAATAATACTTGAGGCGAGTGCGCGCCTCATCAAGCGACATCAAGGATTGCTCGCGTGCGTATGGCGCGTTTTCTTCAAAGCAAAGATCGCACTTACTATTGCAAACGCTTGAGATAGGCGTAAGCGCGTTCATGGCGGTGTTAGTGGTAAAGCTGGTCCACTGCGATAAATCCCGCAGGCGAAACCCGTCGACTTCGAGTGGGCGTCTATCATGTTCGAGTTGAACGAGTGAGAGAAGGCGTTGGAGGTATGTCTCGATGCCGGACTTGGAAACTGAAATATTATAGGTTCCCACCGGCAATGAAGGAAATTCATAGATGCCGTTCGAGTGTGTCCCCATTTCACGGCGAAGGCCGGTTGCCGGCGCTGTCAGCTGGACCTTCGCGTCGCCCACGGTAGCGCCGGAGGTGTCGATGACAGTCCCGTTGATCACGGCGCGGGTTTGCGCCAACAGAGAGTAGACACCCACACACAAGATCAGCGGAACAGATAGTACCTTCATGATTGTCGCCTCGAAGTAACATAGCTACTTTTTGTTGCAACTTATTTTAAATCCGATAACAGGTTGCTGATTAGAAGGCTGGAATCCTGAAATGCGGTCCATTATCACAAGCATGCGCATACTCAATTAAAGATGAGGTCAAAAAATGTGGATAACTTGCGGTCGTACGACAAATTTCCACCTACAACGTCGTCCTTGCCTCAAGGATCAAGTAGTTCTCATTATGTCCGGCGGAGAAGGCTCCGTGTACGTCGCGCTGATGGTTGGCGGCGCTATAAATTCATTCACACTTTCAGGATTACTTCAGAAACAGATTGTGCCTACAAGAAATAGAAACCAGTTCCAAGCGGCTCGTTGATGACAACCAATCGGTTTGCGGAATGAGAGAACTCACCACCCGGCGGTGCCGGAAAGCTGGCGTCAGCACACACGACGATCGGCTTGGGCCGATCCTCCCGAAAGATTTGGCCCAGTGCTGGCGTGTGATCGATTGAGTTAGGCGGCCCGGCGTTCGTAATGATGGTGCAGTCCACCGACTTCACGAATTTCGACGACCTTACCTTCAGCGGGAGGCTGGGTTCGTCGGAATTGCGGAGCGTCTTTGCCGAGCGACAGATGAGTGCGCCAACTGTGGTGATAGGAAAGATACGACGCGAGAACACGATGCAGAGAGCGCTCCCCGAAGATAATGATATGATCCAGACATTCGCGGCGAATGGAACCAATGAGCCGTTCGACGTAGGCCCTGCCAGGGAGATCGCGGCGCCGAAAGCACTTGTTTGATGCCCATGGCCTTCACCTGTTCGACGAAGTCCTGCCCAAAGATTCGATCCCGATTGCGCAGTAGATACCGGGGCGCGCTGTCCCACGGAAAGGCTTCCCGCAGTTGCTGGACGGTCCACTCTGCGGTCGGATGGGCGGTCACCGCGAAGTGCACGATTCGTCGGCGCTCATGCGCCAGCACCAGAAACACGTAGAGAATCTCAAACCGGATCGTCGAGACAGTAAAAAAGTCCACCGACACCAGCGTCTTCACATGATTTTCAAGAAAGGTCCGCCATGTCTGTGACGGCGGCTTGCGATGTCGCACCATGTATTTCGCCACCGTAGGTTCGGTGATCGCGATACCCAACTTCAGTCATTCGCCATGAATGCGCGGTGCGCCCCAGCGCGGGTGTTGTGGCTCAGCATCCGAATCAGGTCCCGAACCTCTTGCGGCACCTTGGGGCGCCCCGGCTTGCCATGGTGGATTCGCCACGTCCAGAACAAACGAAAACCCTTGCGATGCCAAGCAATGACTGTCTCGGCTTTCACGATCATCAGGGCAGATTTCAAATCGCCCCACACGCGCTGTAGCCAGACCCAGAAGATTCGGTCGGCAGCCGTTAGCTTCAGCCGCTTGGGGGCTGAACGACGCAAGACTGTTAGTTGTTGCCGTAGGGCTAGGTTTTCCAGTCGCAGCTGGGCCGAGCTTTTGAACATCGCGATGAGGGTGCCCA
>DATHIZ010000147.1:0-5300 GCA_035316385.1 Bryobacteraceae bacterium
TGCTGTCCAGCATGATGCGGTAGTTACGCTCGTTACCCGTGTATCGCCGCAACGCGCCCGGCTTGCCATTGCCGCGGAAATCCATCTCATAAAGAAACGTGTGATGAAAATCCTTCTGCTTGATCTCTGATCCCGCCTCCAACATCAGCATTTTCATTCCGGGCTTGGACAACTCCATAGCCGCCCAACCACCGCACGGGGCCCGATCCGGCTACAATCGCGTCATAAGTCTTTGGCATTGGTGCTCCTGATCACTCCTTTTCAACCACCTCATCCAAAGATGCGTCAAAGTTGATGATGCTCCGGGTGCGTGCATCCTGGCAAAACTACGTTATACGAGTTGCTGGCGAATGGACTGAATGATTCTGTTCCTGAGCTTTCAGCCAAATAGCCAGGAACTCAGTTCCACCCGGAAGGGCGGCAGCACGCAACGCTAGCTCCAGAAGATCGCGGCGCGTAGTCAGCATGTGAACAACATACACCCAAAGCTTGCATGATTTCTCGCGAATATCACAATGGCTCCAGACATTCGTTTGTCGTGCGCCGCGCGTTAGCTCCAAAGAACTATATCAAATGTGCAAACAAGACAAACACTGGTGAAGTGAACCGTTGGCTGTGATACTTTCTAACACAGTCCAGCGGTTATATCTCACGGTTAGAGGGGTAGTTTTGTTATGCCATGTTGGCGTAAATTGTTGTTTGCTGTAGCTTCCTTTTTTCTGATATGCGTTGCAGCATTTGGTCAGCGCGATCTTGGAACCATTACCGGAACAATCACTGACGCGCAAGGAGCGGTCGTTCCAAACGCAAAATTAACACTCACGGAAGACGCAACTGGTGTCTCCTATAACATTCAAAGCAATGAGAGCGGTTCGTTCACCCGGCCGGCGCTGAAAGCCGGCACCTATACACTCATCATCGAAGCCTCCGGCTTCCAGAAATCCCAGCGAAAGAACATTCTGATCAATCCAGGCGAGCCCACGGCAATCAACATCGCTCTGCAAGTGGGCAATTCAACACAGACCGTCGAGGTTACCGCCTCCGCGCCGCTTCTGCAAACGGAAACGCCTACGATTGGCGCCACGCTCAATACCGCTCAGATAACGCAGTTGCCCCTTGGCGGCCAGCGGACATTTACATTTTTAGCGCGCCTGTCTCCCGGCGTCGTGGTAGCCGAACAGGGCGCGCGCGACTCCCTGAACGGCGGGTTCTCCGCCAACGGAGTCCGTTCCAGCGGCGAAAATAACTATCTGCTAAACGGCGTTGACAACAACGTGAACGTCATCGACTTTATCAACCAAGCGGCTTATGTGATTGGGCCTTCGGTCGAGGCCATCGGCGAGATGAGTGTTACCACGACCGGGAACAACGCAGAATATGGGCGCGCCGCGGGTGGCGTTGTGAATATAAACTTGAAATCGGGCACGAACCAAATTCACGGCGTACTCTTCGAAATTCTCCAGAACAACTTGCTGAATGCGAACCGCTGGGAGAACAATCTGGCCGGCCAGCCGACAAATCCCGTGAGGCAGAATCAGTTTGGCGCCGCTATCGGTGGCCCAATTATTAAAAACAAGCTCTTCATCTTCGGCGATTATCAAGGAACCCGCGTTGCCACGGCGGGCGGAACGATTCAGAATCTCGGGTATGGCGGTTTTTACACCATTCCCACGCAAGCGATGATCAACGGAGACTTTTCCGGATTGCTCGGGTCCAATATTGGCAACGGCGTTCTGCAAAACCAGCTCTATGATCCCCGGAACACCAGTTGCCCGACGCCCGCCACGTGCACACGTGTGCCTTTCGTGGGCAACCGGATTCCGACCAGCCTGATGGATCCCGCCTCGCTTAAGATTGCGAGCCTCTACCCCCAGGTAAACGTTCCTTCGGGCGTGAGACAGGGCTTTCAACCGCAGAACGATTACTACGTGGTCACGCCGGGCATCCTCAACACCGATCAGGGTGACGGCCGGGTGGACTACCACTTGAGCGATACCACCAGTATTTTCGGCAGCATTAGCTGGTCGAATACTAGTAAGAGCAGCGGCACGCCATTCGCTGGATTGCTTGACGGGGGCACCTTCAACGGGCAATCCGAGCAGGATTTGGGCCGCAATGCAATGCTGAGCGTGACGCATCTCTGGAGTCCTTCACTTGTCAGCGAAACCCGGGTTGCCTTTAGCCGTCTCGTGACGGCTCGCACGCAAGCAAATTCGGCAACAGATGCATTTTCAGCCGTAGGCATCGGCGGCTTCAATCCGACAAATATTGCGCTGAACGGAGGTTTGCCGCAGATTCAGCTTGGATCCAGCGCCACAAGCGCTTACAGTCAGATCGGCGCCAACGATTGGCTGCCAACCAAAGAGTACAACAATGTGTGGGACTTTATCCAGAACGTATCCCTAAACAAAGGGACACACTCTTTGAAGTTTGGATTTGAGTTCCGGCCGATCCGCTTTCCGTTCTTCCAGGTTCCCTATCCGCACGGAGAGATGAACTTTAGCCGTAACGAAACCGCTTATCCCTCCGCGGAAAAGGACGCGGGCGGCCGGAGCGGCACTTTCGCGGCCGACACCGGAGATGAAGTGGCTTCGTTCCTTTTGGGCGCCATCAATAACGGGCAAATCTCGACGACGAACTTCATCTCTTCCACGAAAAAGGCGTATGCCGCCTATATTCAGGACGATTGGAAGGTGACCTCGAAGTTGACTTTGAATTTGGGAGTCCGCTACGAACTGTTTTCGCCGATCGGTGAGCAGTTCGGCCGGCAATCTAACTACGATCAACAAAACACGACGCTTTATATCCCCGCAGGCCCAAATCAGAATGCGCCGTTGCCGCCGAATTTTAATGCACCGGTAACGCTCAATGGACAAACCTACCCGGCGCTCTTCAGTACGCCGATCACAGTAAGCCGCGGACAGGTGAGCCAGTATTTGATCCCTTGGGACAAACTAGACATTGGACCACGCATCGGCTTGGCGTATAGCATCAATGACAAGACAGTGGTCCGCGCGGCCTACGGAGTCTTTTACGGGGGTGAAGAAAACCAGGGCGGCAGTCCAAACCGCGGAGAAGCGGCGCCCTTCAACGAATCGCCGCAACTGAACCGCCCTGCCGGTGTGAGCGCGTTCCAGCCGGATCCAGCTTTCGCGAACGGCGCGGCAACTGGCGGCGTTTCGGTCGGTTTTCCGACGAATGTGTTTACCACGTTCCCCGTCTCATCGCTCCAGTTCCGCTCCATCGCTCAGGATTTCCGCAATCCCATGGTGCAGAAATGGAATCTTGCTGTTCAGCATCAATTTGCCGGGCAGATGGCTTTGGAAGTGAGTTATGTGGGTAACCACTCCTCCCATCAACTCTTGCAGCCGGATCCCAACGCCTGTCCAAATCTCGGGACAACGAACACCAGCATCAATTGCAACAGCCTGCGGCTCTACCCGGACATAGGCGGCGTCTCCGGCACGGCGAGCTTCGGCTACGGCAACTATGATGGCATGACCGTCAAGCTCGAAAAGCGGATGTCGAATGGGTTGCAGTTTATCAACTCTTATACGTATGGGCATGCCCTCGCCAATAGCGGAACGCCGCTGAGCGGATCGACAAACCTGTACACGAAAGATCCAACCAACTTCGCAACGTCCTACACCAACGCTTCCTGGGATATCCGGCATAACTTCACTTCCGGTTTCAGCTACGATATTCCCTTCGGCCATGGCAAGTCTTACGGGGCAAACCTAAATCGGGCCATGAACACCTTGCTAGGCAACTGGCAATTGAACGGCATATTGACTTTACACACGGGCCAGCCGTACACCCTTAAGGCGCTGACTTCGAGTTGCCAGGGCGTCTGGGGCGGCGGGACCAATTGCTCTCCCGATTTGGTGGCCGGCAAAGATGCGAACGCTGCGCCTGCCGGCGGCAGAAGTCCAAGCGCCTGGTTCGATACGGCGAACGTCACATCCCCGGCTCCTCTAACGGGCGGCAATCTTGGCTTGCAGACCAACTATGGTCCGCCTGTCCGGACGCTCGATTTTTCAATCTTTAAGAATTTCGTTTTCACCGAACGGTTCGCTTTACAGTTCCGAACGGAAGGCACGAACGTGGCGAACACGCCTCAGTTCAGCTTGCCCGATGCCACGTTGGGTGATGCGAAATTTGGGCAAGTCACCAGCACGAATGTAGGCAGTGAGCGGCACATCCAGTTCGCGCTACGCCTTCAGTTCTAGTGACTCCGCGCGAAATTGCGCAAGCGATCTCCAGTAGCCGCCGGGAATTCCTCCGGCGTGCTACCGGGGCAATGGTGGCGGGCGCCCTGTTGCGCTCGCCACTTCGTGCCTTCGCTCTGCCGCAGGCTCGCAAAGCGGTGGTTGTGACCTTCGGCGGCGGAGCGCGTGACGACGAAACCTTTGCGCCCGATGGCCAGGACAACATTCCGCGCATCCTGGCCGAGCTAGCGCCGCGTTCTACGTTTTTTACGCAAGTCATCAATCGCGGCATCCTGGGCCATTACGTCGCCACGGCCAGCTTAGCCACTGGTGTCTATGAGACCTTCAATAACTTTGCAGCGGCTTCCCCCGGAAATCCGACGGTCTTTGAATATTTCCGCAAAGATCTGAAGCGCCCCGCCACGGATGCCTGGGTCATCGCGCCAAGCAATGGCTTCAACCGCATCGGCGAAAGCGTTCACCGCGGATACGGACCGAGTTTCGGCGCGGGTGTGATTCTTCCTAAACGCCTGCTGGCGGCCGCGCTCGCTTCCGGGAACACAACCGATTTCAACCACCTGCTTCGCGACAACTATGAATCGTCGTCCTTTAGTTCGGTGATCGGCGGGAATGACCTGGAATTACACCAACTCGCCGACGTCTTCCGTTTATCGGTGGACAACTTTGTTGTGCACGCCAAGAGTCTGGCAAGCCCTGATGAACTTTCCGTTTTTATCGCCCGCCAGCTGATGCATCGCCTCGCGCCCAGCCTGCTGTGGATCACTTTGCATGACATCGATGTCGCGCACTCGGGAGCATTCTCGCTCTATATAGACGGCATCCGGCGCTCGGACCGGTTGTGCGCGGACCTCTGGAACGCAATCCAATCCGAGCCGGAGTACGCTGGCAAAACCAATCTGTTCATCATGCCGGATTTCGGTCGCGATTCCGATGCCAGCGCGGGCGGCAACGGCTTCCAGCATCACCGCACCGGTGACCCGACCTCCCGCACGACCTGGATGATGGCATTGGGACCAGGCATCCGCGAAAACTTCATCGTGGACCGGCCGGTTGAATCCACCGACCTGGTTC
>DATHIZ010000148.1:0-2472 GCA_035316385.1 Bryobacteraceae bacterium
AATCACAGGGGAACTAGCCGGATCGTACGCAGCACAAGGATTCTCATCCTCCGATCACCGCAAAGCATGCCGCAAGTCCCTGGCGAAACCGTTCGGCGTATCCTCGCTATTTCGCGCACTAACCAGAACCCAATGGGCCGAACATTTGGCCGGACTCGTCCCAGGCGAATGGCTCTATCGGCTAACGCGTCCGGGAACAATACGATGAAGCAAGAAAAAACGGCGAGTGCTCGGAGGAAGACACTCGCCGTAGGCACGCTTTCACAAGGAGTGATCACGGCTTTCTAAAGAGCGGGCGGTTTCCTTCAATCTCCCGCTCTCTATTGTTAAAGATGCATGAAACCGGTGATAGGTTGCCAAAAACCAGCCCGATTTTCTTAGTAACTGTAAAGCATCGGAGGCTCTTTTCCTATCAGCCTGATATAAGTGTAAAGTTGGCCGCGGTGGTGCCAGTGTTCGTCATACGCGAAAGTGAAGAATTGCCAGCCCGGAAACGTTCCGAAAGGCGATTCCACCTGGCTGGCAAGCTGCTCCTCGGTAACCGCCGCGAACGCATCGTCTGCGGCTTTGTGACATTCGATGGCAAATTGCCGGGCTGCGGCTGTCGTCGTCAATGCGGCCAGCCCAGCAGCGGCTTCCGGTTTCTCCGGTAAAGTGGCGTTTTCCTTCTCGTCGGAAACGCGGCCGTCGCGGACCCCTTCTGCCAAGCATCTTTCCACTCCGTAAATGTGCAGGATCAGGTCGCGAACGGAACGCATGCCGGGTTTCGGGCGAAAGTCGAGATCCTCGTCGCCGAAAGATTCGATCAGTTTCAGGGTAACGCCGTGAACCATCTGGAAATAGCCGCGCTGGCCGGTGATCATCTGTTTGAACATGGGGTTGCTCCTTTGAATTACGAGACAAGTGTAGAAGAGCGTCGTGACAACGTTATGTCAGCAGCGGAATGTTTTTCTAAGATCGCGGCAGCTTCTGTGGCGAGGAGCCGGCGAAGGGATTCAGGTTCGAGTACGTGCACCTTGGCTCCCCAGCCCAGAAGCCAGGGGAGAATCTGCGATTCGAAGCGAACCGTGAGCGTGACCAAAAGGCCGCACGCCGTGTCTTCCATCGCAGTGATGTAGTAGGACGGAGATTCGCGGACCCATGGGGCGGTGTCGGGTTCGAATAGCGCGCGAACTGTGATACTGCGCTGTTCCTCTCCGCCCGGTTTCATGCACAGGTTTGGCGGGCGGACGAACTGCTTGTCCAGGACTTCCAGATCTGCGATTCGTTCCAGGCGAAAGTGACGCATGCTCTGGCGGAGGTGACAGTGCGCGGCCAGGTACCACGCGGTTCCTGCGTGGATGAGGCCGTAGGGGTTAGCTTCGCGAGTATTGATCTCGCTGGTTCCGTGCGTCGCGTAGCGTGTGTGATAGCGGAAGCGGACGGTTTTGCGGGCGAGGATGGCGCCGCGGATTTGCTGGAGCAGTTCTGCGGCGCCGTTGCAGCCAACCGCGTCGTAGTTGACTACCTGGATGCTTTCTTTCAGGTTCTTAACTTCGTCGCGGAGCTTGCTTGAGAAGACCGCTTCTATTTTGCTTGCGGCTGAGTGGGCAGCTTGGCGGTATTGGGCATCGAAGTGAGTTGCGATCAGTCCGCTTCCAAACAGCAGCATGGTGGCTTCTTCACTGGTGAAGGTTAGCGGGGGCAGGAAGTAGCCTTCCATAAGCGAGTAGCCCTGGCCGGGTTGGGAGGCGATTGGAACGCCGGTTTCCGAGAGCGCCTGAATATCGCGGTAGATCGTCCGTTTACTGGTGGAGAATTTGGCGGCGAGGTCTTCGGCGCGTGTCGTGCGGTTTCGCTGCAGCTCGAGGAGCAGGCCGAGGAGACGGTCCGTGCGGTTCATGATCGCTACTTCATGTACTGCCGGAACCATTCTATCGTGCGCCGCATTCTGTCGAGGGTGTGCTCGGGTTTCTCAAAGTGATGGCCTTCGCCGTCGTATACCACCAGTTGGGTGGGCACGTTTAACGCCTTCAGCGCGTGCCAGAATTCATAGGACTGCGGGGCCGGGCATTCGGCATCGCGTTCGCCCACCAGGACGAGCGTCGGCGTCTTAACATTCTTGATGAACTCGATGGGGGAACTCTTGGCGTAGACGGCTGGGTCGTCGTAAACGGAGGCTCCGAAGAAGGGCTTCATCCATTGGTCGATGTTGTTCTGGCCGGTGTAGCTTTTCCAGTTGGAGATGCCGGCTCCGGCCACCGCGGCGCTGAAACGGTTGGTTTGCGTTACGGCCCACATGGTCATGTAGCCGCCATAGCTCCAGCCGGTGATGCCTACCCGCTTCTCGTCCACCGGCAAGGTCTTAAGCACTTCATCTACGCCGGCCAGGATGTCACGAAGGTCGCCCCCGCCGAAGTCCTTTTCGTTGCCTCTGGTAAACGCCTCGCCCTGGCCATAGCTGCCGCGCGGGTTCGGCATCAGGACGAAGAA
>DATHIZ010000149.1:0-2940 GCA_035316385.1 Bryobacteraceae bacterium
TGCCAAAATCAACGCAAACGCCGCAGCGACCGTCCTGTTCATGACTGTCTCCATTGCCGAGGCATGACCGCGGGTAATGGGCGAGGACCAATTCTAGATCATTTGCGACTGAGAAACCAGCGATAGGGGCCGCTGCGTGGACACGGCAGCTCGTAGCGGCTCAGGGCGGGATACGATCCGATCGCCAGCGGCCAGCCGCGGATTGCAGTCCGCGGCTGGCCACTCCTTATGGAACAAACCGACAATAATCGATTTCGCTATTACAAGGATGGGTTTGAGCCATCACTTTGCCGAGCATGATGACGCAACGATGTGATGGGTAACTACGCTAACACCGTCGTCCAGCGGGGTACGCCATGGACCGAAAAAGCCGCCATGCTTTAATGGTTGCTACGAGCTGTTCTAGCTTCGATCGACGAAAGCCTTCTGCAGAAAATCTATCACTCGTTCGCCTGTCTGCGCTGCGCTGATACTTTCGGCGATTGTCAGTCCCCTATTCTTAAGCGGCCCTGCCGCATGATTCCCCAAGAACGGAATGTCAAACGCCTTGATGCCTGCTCGCGACATGCGCTGTAGTTCAGTCAAAAAATCGGACTTCGAGTAATTTGGTAAGGGGCTGCAAAGCACGACGACCAGGCTGTCACTGGCGATGCCTCCGTCGAGCATGCGCTGTAAAAGTCGCTCAACCGCTTCGACGTCCTCCGCCGATGGCGTCGCTGTCAGGACAAACAATCGCGATTTTTTTGCGAGAGTTAGCGCTGTCCCATCGTCAAGTTGGGCCACCTGCAGAACGACGATATCTCCTAAACCATCTAAAGCGTCCCCGCAGACACAGTCTCGGATCCCTACTGAATGAACCACGATGTGGCCGTAGCGCAGGGTCTTCCGGCGCCGTTCAGCCCAATCGAACGATGTGTCATCGGGCCTGTCTGCCTCTATCAACACACACTCATTCGACTCAGCCGATGAAACTGCAAAGGCACGCGCGACGGTGGCGTTTCCTACGCCTCGACGAATACCGCAGAACGTCACCAGCGAAGAAGCCATCACAGGTACTTGCCCTGGCCTGGATCCCAACAAACTTCTTCGCATGTGTACGTCAGCTGATCTGCGTCCAAAGCCCGAACTCGCTCACAAATATCCCTGGATATTCCTATTTTCGGCGCTGATTGTCACACGTCATAGTCGCAAAAGGAACGTTAGGCCAGTCCCAGGCAAATGGCCTGCCCTCTAAGCTAACACAAAGTCTGCTAAGATGCGGCTCAGCTTCGGGAGCCGCTTCATGCGAGTTCTCGACCTTGGTTGCGATCCGCTGGAGCCGATCTTCCTTCCGCGCCGGCAATTGAGTCGCCGCCGTTTCTGCTCGCGAAATCTTCGGCGGTATTGTTTCATTTACAGCCTGGAACGACGTAATTAACCCAGCCGTCGCTAAAAAGGATGTCAAGCATCCCAAGGCCAGCTTTGTGTGCGACATCCGTTATCCTCAACCGGCGACCTAATGCTTGACGTTCCGTGCGCTATATCAAATCTGGCACTTGCAATTGCAACGACATCAGCGAAAGCGGCCATGAGCCGTTGAACGGGAGACCATCGACGCTCGATCGTCAATCATCCATGCGCCAAGGGTCACGCGATTTGGGCCTGCAATTCAGCGGAGACTTTTTATTGTTCTTTTCGATAACATCCGTGGCCGCTCTGCATACAGAAAGAAGTGCGTGGGTTTCGCAGACCCTGATCGTTTCGAGATAGTCCGCCTCGGAATACTTCCACTTTCCCGTTTCGACCCTCATCGTTACGTAGGCGCAGGCATTGTTGGGCGCCATTGAAAGGTCCGGAGAGTCTGCGCAGGCTGGCAGCGCGACAATGCACATAAGAAGCGAAACTAATAATCTCGACATGAACACGCCGCTCCTCAATACTTCTGAACGGAATTAATACGTCCTATTTCTGCACATTCTCCTGAACCATGACAGTTGGCGACCGAGCCCTTTACGCGACAAAAGTGCCCAACAGAGCAAGCCGCCAAGACTTTCCTTCGTTCAGATTTGGCGACAACGCAAATTCCCTCGCCTTCGCCCGAACCGCCACCAAATTCGATAGAGCCGTGATCAGCACGGAGAATTCCAGAACACTCACCTGTTCGCGCTTCGGCCAAAGCAATGGCAAAAACACCCTCGCCGGCAGCCGAGGCGACTGTGATAGGTGCAAGGACTGAAACAAGCACCATCACGATCTTGACGTTCATACCAACGCCTCCAGGACAATAACTGCAAATGCATATTACCCGGCAGAGTTTAGAGTGAACTGGCACCCCTCGGCGACTCCAATGATCCAAACAAACGCCGTTTGTTGGTTCGGCAAGCGCAGGCCAGCCACTCCTTCCGCCTAATTGAGCTGCGTGTAGGTGTCCGCATTGGTGGAAATTAACCTGCGCGTGCAGGCGCCAAATTCATTCGGTACCCTGCATGATTGCAGCGATATGCGGAATGAAAAATAGGAAAATCCCGGACGTCGCTTCGCTCATCCTACGCTTGCTGCAGTTCGGCCCTAACCCAACAAGCGGTCAGTACTCCCAGGGGCCCGGTACCCAACGAAAGACGTTACCGTCGACCGCCACATGGCAGACGGACGGGAAAGGCAGGTGAGTGGCCACCAGCGACTCGCGGTTCGCCGCCAGCTCCCGCAAAAGACTGACCCGAACGCGGGCGGCCTCCTCGGGGTCGTGTTCGAAGCCGTTGTACCAGTCGGGGTGCTCGAACCCAACCTGGAACACGGCGTCGCCGGCGAACGTCAACCGGCCGCTGCCGGATGCCAGGCGGACCACGCTGTGCCCGGGGGTGTGGCCGCCAGTGCGTGTGACGAGCACCCCCGGCGCCACCTCGTGCTTCTCCTCGAACGTCCGCAACTGGCTCTGGTACTCGTGCAAGAACCGCGTGGCCG
>DATHIZ010000150.1:0-3748 GCA_035316385.1 Bryobacteraceae bacterium
ATCGAAGGTTGAGCAGAAGGAAGCGGCAGTGGGGTAATTCGTCCCGGAAGCCCCGCCGGACCGTTCAACAACCCGGCATTGGGAACGTTGACCGGCACGTTTGGGGGAGTCAGAAGCGCAGTGCCGGATACGGGCGGCGTCGACGGCTTGTCCGCGCGCATGTCCTTGGCGAGGGCCGGGTCTCTGTCTAAATCGCCCGTGGCGGCAGCCAGATCGATGCGCTGCGAACCAGTAGTACTGCGGGTGGTGGAGACTGTCGCGTTGCTGCCTTTGTGCCGGATCTCAACCATCAACCGTTCCGGATTGACAAGTTGAGAGGAAACTACGTCAGATGGTCCTTCCAGATCGAAAACGATCCGTGTTTTGCCCGGCTTGACCTCGGCAATGCGAATCTGTTTGACGCGTGGATCGCCGACGTTAATCGTCTGCACGCCGCGGCGCACGGTAGAAGGGGGATGTAGACCATCTAAGTCGAAGTAGATTCTGTCCGGATTTCCGATTTGGTCCGAGGCCACCTTATATTCACCCACGGTTTCCACCGCTATACGGGTGACATCGCCAAAAGACCAAAAGCGAATTGCTTCCACGTGGGAGTTCGTCGTGTTTTCTCCGCCCTCCACTAGAGAGAGCGCGGAGAAACATAGCACCGCAGCCGCGGAGATGGGGAGGTATCTTCGAAGAGAAGGCATGAAGGTAGGAGACCTAAGGTCAGGAAACGTAAATGAGCCGTCGCCCCTCCCTTGGAAAGAATACACAAAAAGACCGTAACAAGCCGTCGAAAGAACCCTG
Organism: Bryobacteraceae bacterium; assembly: GCA_035316385.1. GTDB lineage: Bacteria > Acidobacteriota > Terriglobia > Bryobacterales > Bryobacteraceae > Bog-105. The sequence goes on from DATHIZ010000150.1 coordinate 790, forward strand.
ACGAGCGGCCAGATTCATTGGTTGCTCCAATTATCCTCCCTCCTAAGCTTGCACCCACGTAGGTTGTATACCTTTCGTGCCTCTAAATTATACCTGGAAAATGCCCGGGTGAGTGCTACTATTTGTGCATGAAAACGAAGGGTTTTGTGCTGGTTGGCGGCCAAAGCTCGCGCATGGGACAGGATAAGGCCCGTCTGTTATTTAAATCCAGATTCTTAGTCCAAGATGTACTAAGTAAGGTAATTCAAATTACTGAGGATGTTGCTCTCGTAGGGCGCCCCGAGGCTTACGTGGATCTTGATGTGAAGTGTCTGGCGGATTTACGTCCCGGACTGGGCCCTTTGTCCGGCTTGGAAACTGCTCTGGCAAGCAGCCGTCGGAGCTTTCACGAGGGATTGAATCTCGTCGTCGGATGTGACATGCCGGACCTGCAGCCGCGCTGGCTCGAACAGTTACTAGTTACTGCCCAGAGTACGGGTGCGCTGTGTGTCGCCGCGAAGGACGCAGCCGGAAAAACGCATCCGCTCTGCGCCGTCTACCGCACCGCCTGCCTGGCGTCTATACAGGAAGGACTAGATACCCGCCGCTTGCGCCTGCTCGAGTTACTGGCCGCTGTACAGGCTGTCGAAATGCCTGTGGATGGGGTTATTGTAAACGTCAATACGCCCGAGCAATGGGCTATCTTCCTGGAAAAAACCCTATGTCAAGCTACGTAACCACGAATAGTGAGCCAAATCACTACATCGAATTCCGCGATGTAAATAAGAGTTTCGACCGGCCCATTTTGAAGAACGTTAATTTTCATGTGGATGTCGGGCAGACTATCGCCATTATCGGCCGCAGCGGCGTTGGCAAGTCGGTCACGCTTGGCCACATCATGGGGTTTCTGAAGCCGGATTCGGGCCGGATCGTGGTATCGCATACCGATATCACGAACATGACGGAAGCCGAGCTGCGGAAGATTCGCAAACGAGTGACCATGGTGTTCCAAAGCGGCGCGCTCTTCGACTCGCTGACGGTGGGTGAGAACATTCTCTTCTCGCTGGAATTGCGCGAGGATTACGACGAGCAAAACAAAGAAGATGTCGTCAACGGCCTGCTAAAAATGGTGGACCTGCTACATGTACGAGACTTATCGCCCACCGATTTGTCGACGGGTTACAAACGAGCGGTGGCAATCGCCCGGGCACTGGCCGCGCAGCCGGAGTGCATCCTCTATGACGAGCCGACCACCATGGTGGATCCCATTATGTCCGATGATCTGGGAAATCTGATGCTGCGGCTGAAAAAGCAATTGGGCCTGACGTCGATTGTCGTCACCCATGACCTGGACCTGATGCGCAAGGTGGCGGACACGGTGATGTTTCTCTACAAAGGCGAAGCCATTTACTTTGGCCCGGTTTCCGATCTCGGGCAATGCGAACATCCGCACGTCCGGCAATTTCTGGCAATGGACCGGGTGGAGATCGCAGGGAAAATCGAGGAAGAATAATTAGGCGAAGAAACGGCGCATTTTGCGAAACGGACTTCCCGATCTGTCATTCTTCCCGCAAGACGCGCATGGGTTCCAGCCGCGCAGCGCGTAACGCCGGGATAAGCGAGGCGAACGCCGCGACCATCGCGACCAACAGCGTGACCCCCGCGAAGGTTGCACCATCCAGCGCGCCCACGCCATACAGCATTCCGGAGAGCAGGCGCGTGGACGCCGCCGCCAACAGCAAGCCCGCCGCGCAGCCAATCAGGGTGACGCCGAGCCCTTGAAATAGGAATCGCCTGACAATTTCGCCCTGGAGAGCGCCCAGCGCCAATCGCAAACCGACTTCGCGCCGCCGCACGCTGACAAAATAGCTGAGCGTTCCATACAGGCCCACGCAGGCCAGCGAGACGGCGGTCAAGGCAAAGAGCGACAGGAGCAATGTCCGCAAGCGGTTTTCCCCGAAAGCGTCGTTGAGGTGCTCTTCCAAAGTGGAAATATCGAAGACGGAGCGTCCCGGCTCCAGAGAATGCAGCTTGCGGCGAATGGCGCCGGCCATCGCCATGGGTTCCAGGCGTGTGCGGATCAAATAGTTCGGGCTTGGGAGCGGAGCGCTGAGACACCAATAGACAGTAGGGACCGGTGCTTTGTTCAGCCCGCCTTCGCGTGCGTCGGCCACAATCCCGCGAATCTCGCCCGGCTGCATTCCCGAGTCAAACCCGGCAAGCGGAAATTCTATGTGATGGCCGATCGCCTGCCCTGCCCGCAGATAAGTATCCGCAAAACTACGGTTCACCGCGACGCTTACCACGGGACTGTAAGCCGTCATCCGGCAAGGTTCGCCGGCTAGCAGCGGGATGTGGGTTACAGCGAAATAACCCGCCGAAACAAAACGGCTATCGGCAATAATTTTGCGGTCCTGGTTGGTCTTTTGCTCCACTATATTCAGTTCGGTTTGCACCTTGCTGGGTACTCCCGGCAAAATAGCCGTGGTCGCCGCCGCTTCCACGCCGGGCATGGCGCGTAAGGCGTTCAGAGTGCGGTCGATCCGGCTCGTCAGCGCTTTCATATTCCCGGTCTCGGCCCATGATCCGCTCACGTGCATGGTCAAGATGTGGCTGTAATCGAATCCGGCCGGGACACGCTGTAGCTCCCGAAAGCTTCTCAGCAATAAACCCGCGCCTACCAGCAGCGTGACTGCCAGCGCGACCTGGACGCCTACCAGCAGCCATTGGACAGGATTCCTGGCTGAAACCTGCGTCCGTCCGCCCTGCGCCATTGCGGCGGCCAAATTTCTGCGGGTCGCGTGAATAGCTGGAAAGAGCCCGCTGAGCAGCGTGGCGGCCAGAGCGCAGCCGAGCGTGTAAACGGCGATTCGCCAATCCAGCGTGACCTCTCCGATGCGCGGCAGGCTTTTAGCCAACGCGCGCAAGGCACTCAACGCTCCCCAGGCCACGAACAACCCGCATGCCGATCCCAGCAGCG
>DATHIZ010000151.1:0-15123 GCA_035316385.1 Bryobacteraceae bacterium
CAAGCCTGCGTACTCCGGTTACGGATTCGCCGCCACGGCCCCCAACTCGCCGCTCTTCAACCGTGCCGTCCAGGAAATCACCGCCGACTACACGCGGGTGCTCTGGAAGAACGCGAACTACGGCGCGCTCTCGCTCATCAACCAATACTCGTATCTGATTCGCGATCCCTGGTCTGTTGCTCCCGGCGCCCCGAAGAGCGCTCATACCAACCTGGTCTACATCAACTTGCGCTACACGTTGCCGTAAAAAGCGGACTTCGATTCTCCCCCCGAAAGGCGCTGGCTCCGGCTGGCGCCTTTTTTCTTTTGTGTCCGGCACTTTCAACTGTCGAACGAGAAGCTCCTCTTCACGGTTGCCCCGCATCCGATGCAGGCGCACCACGCGTGAAAATGGAGAGCACCGAACTGGCCCTGGAGCCTACTGCTCCTCGAAGAGCGCGCGATTGGAAGCAGGTGCTCAATGTCATTTACTTAAGAATGAAACTGATAGTCGGCGTCACTCTTCCAATAGTCCAAACTGTTGACTCCGAGCCGGAAGCGTCAGCGACCACGATGCTCGGTCACTCACGAATTTCCTTAAGTAAACGGCATTGAGCAGGTGCTCCACAGCATGGATCAGCCGCCAGAGAAAAAAGGATAAGGTGCATGCAAGGGTCAGGTTCTTTCATGTCGGTGAATCAGGCGCCGTGTCCAGTTCGCGTTATCGACTGAGTGGCCTTGCCGGCTTGACCTCACGTGCATGGCTTCAGCAGTGAACGCTTCCGTGTTCCCTCGCTCGAAGCGTTGCATGCCCGGGCGCTACGCCTCAAAAAAAATCGCCCCCGGCAAAACCGGAGGCGATATTCGTTTTTATAAACCCGCTAACGCGGGCCTTTCATTTACTTCTTCTTCTTGGCAGGAGCTTTTTTAACGGCTTTCTTAACTGCCTTTTTAGCTGCGTTCTTCATCGAGTCATTCTCCCTAACGTAAAAATTTGCAATCTTTGTAAAGATCGCAGTGTGATTCATATATAAAGTTGTTCTCTATAGAAGTCAAGAAAAAAATTCGTATGGCTACTTTTGAGAAGCGGAAGGAATCTATGGGCCGCAAATAAAACGTAGCATTCCAAATTTGTTTTACCCGCGCGAAGGCATTTCGCGTTCTCAAACGCACTTGCGCGCGTCCATCATTGTGATGGACGATGAGGATGTGTGCACATCGCGAACGCGTGAGTGGAAGAGAGTAGCGGCGGTAACGATGGCTGCATGTTTGTTGCTCGCTTCGGCTTGCGGAAAAAAAAACAAACGCGTTGCCCGGGTGCCGTCCGCTCCGCAACCCGCGCCCGCCGCGCGCTCCTCTTCTTCAAAGTCTCCGGCACGGCAAGCAACTCAGCCGGTGCGGACGGGCTATGAGGAACAGGGCGTGGCGAGCTGGTACGGCATTCCGTATCATGGCCGCCGCGCCGCCGATGGTGAGATCTACGACATGGAAACGCTAGTGGCTGCGCACCGCACGATGCCCTTCAACACGTGGTTAAAGGTCACTAATGTCGCAAACGAGAAAGTGGTCAACGTGCGAGTCATAGACCGTGGGCCGTTTGTCGAGGGGCGCATCATCGACCTTTCAAAAGCCGCCGCCCGCCGGATCGATTTGCTGGGACCGGGCACGGGCCGTGTGCGCCTCGAAGTGATTGCCGCGCCTTCCGAAATACCCTCTGACGACTTCTATGCGGTGCAAGTGGGCGCATTCACGATCCGTGAGAATGCCGAGCGCGCTCGCTTACGGTATGAGCAGCGGTATGGCTTCGCTCAACTCAGCGTCAGACACGGGAGCCCGACAAGGTGGTGTGTGCTGGTCGGAAAAGAGCGTTCGATGGAAGCTGCGCGGAAGTTGTCCACTCTGCTGAACGTCGAGAATAAGAATGTCTTCATCGTGCGGCTGGACGAAACTATTCCCGCGCCGCTGGGCAGCACTGCTCCGTAAGCCCCGCTTGGGCCGTTGGAGAATTCCTCTATCCATCCCGCACCTACTCTAGGAGGGGTGCGTATTTCCCTCAGAGGCTTTTTCCTGGAACCGCGGATCGCGTACGATTTATCTCCGCTCAGCACGCTGGTGGGAAACTCCCCCGCCATGCGAAAGCTGCATCAGCTTATTCCGCGCATGAGCAAATCCAGATTCCCCGTCCTGCTGCAAGGCGAGACTGGAACCGGAAAGGAAGTCGTTGCCCACGCGATACACAACCTGGAAGGCCGCGGCGCTTTCGTGGTGGTGGATTGTTCTGCCCTGGTGGGTTTGCTCATGGAAGCTGAGTTGTTCGGCCATGAAAAAGGAGCGTTCACCGGCGCGTTGAATCAGAAGCTTGGGTTATTGGACAAGGCCAATGGCGGAACAGCCTTCTTCGATGAGATTGGCGAACTGCCGCTCGATTTGCAGGTGAAGCTATTGCGGGTGCTGCAGGAAAAAGAATTTCGCCCAGTGGGCGGCCTGTCGCCGCATACGTCCAATTTTCGGATCATTGCGGCCACCAACCGCGATCTGATGAAGGAAGTGGAGGCGAAACGCTTCCGGCAGGATCTTTATTACCGCTTGAACGTAATGCGGTTGCGCTTGCCTCCATTACGCGAACACAAGGAAGACATCCCCACTTTGATCCTGCACTTCCTGCAACGCCACGGTGAGGGCCACAGGATCCCGGATGACGTGATGAAGCTGCTCTGCGAATACGACTGGCCCGGTAACGTGCGTGAACTCGAACAAACGGTGAAGGCCATGGTGGCCATGAACTCGGGCCCATGGGTTTCCGTGGGAGATCTTCCCTCCATTGTGGTGAACCGCGATTGGGAGCGGAGGATGGATGCAAAGCCGGGAGTCGAAGTAAGCCAGGACGGGAAATTAACGGCAGAAGTGATTCCACTGGCTGAGCTGGAGAAGCGCGCCATCTTGCACGCTCTACAAGTGACCAAAGGGGACCGTCAACTCGCCTCCGACCTGCTCGGCATCGGCAGAACTACTCTCTATCGCAAGCTCAAGCAGTACGGCTTGTAAGATTGGGAGCGTGCGAGTCGCGCTTGATGCCACCTATTGCGTGGATCCACATCCTTCCGGTATTGCAGTCTATTCCCGCGAATTGTTAGCTGGGCTAGCCTCTTCGTATCCTGGCGATGAGTTCCTGCATTGCTACCGGGCCAAGCAGTTGCGGCGGTCCGGGCGCCCTTCTGGACCAAACGTCAGCCGCCGGTTATTGCTGCCTGGTTTGCCCATTTGGTTTCCCGCATTCAAAGCCGATCTATTCCATGCGCTGAACCAACGCGTGGATGTGCGGCCCGCGAAGAAGGTGGTCGCGACATTTCACGATTTGTTTGTCATGACTGGGAACTACTCGTCAGCCGCTTTTCAGGAACGCTTCACCGCGCAGGCCCGGCAGGCGGCGCAAAATTCAGATCTCGTCATCACGGTTTCGCAATTCACCGCGGGGCAGGTGGCCAGCCTACTCAATGTTGAACCGGCCCGCATTCGCGTGATCCCGCATGGCGTGCGGATGCCCATGCCGCGCGAGCCGGCGTTCCGTGAGCAAACACCGCATGAGACCGGGCGTGAGAAGCTGATCCTCTTCGTAGGCGCCCTGCAGGTCCGCAAGAACATCGCGCGCTTGGTGCAGGCGTTTGAAGCCATGTCTCTCAACACTACTTGGCGCTTGGTGTTGGCGGGCTCGCCCACGGGCTTCGGCGCGGATGAAATTTTACAGCGCATCGAGCGGAGCCGTTGCCGCAATCGCGTGGAAGTCACCGGCTACGTATCGCAGTCCGCCTTGGAGCGGCTCTATGAGCGTGCTTCGATTTTTGCCTTCCCGTCACTCGATGAAGGCTTCGGTATGCCGGTGCTGGAGGCTATGGCGCGCGGTATACCAGTAGTGACTTCCAACCGTTCCGCTCTGCCTGAAGTAGCCGGTAACGCCGCTATTCTGGTAAATCCGGAAAGCCCGGAAGAAATCACAGATGCATTGACGCGGTTAACGGCCGATCCGCAACTGCGGGGAACTCTCGCCGGTCTGGGGCGTTTGCGGGCTGAAACCTACCCCTGGCAACAAGCGGTAGATACTAGCTACTCCGTGTACCGGGAGCTGCTTGGCTAAGAAGAGGCTACTTACCTTCTTCTTCGACCGAGATCTTTAATGCGCGCAAGAACTTCTGATCCTGAGAGGTCAGGCGAATCTTGCCCGCCGATTCATAATGTACTTGCCGATCCGATTCTTGCTTGACGCCGCCGGTTTCGGATTCTTCCTCGCCATCTTCCCGCTTATTGAATCCAATCGTGGCTTCCAGTACAAGAAAGACATCGTAACCGGCGCGTTTGATTTCGCCGATTGCGCCCGCGATGCGATCTGAATCGGAAAGCGACTCATTAATGGCGTTTCCTAATTCCTGCATCAGGTCCTTTAGTCTGTCGTCCAAAAATCTCCCCTTTCCCGGGTACCTCAAGGTTATCATTCGCGCGGGCATCCCAACACAGCTCAACTTCGTTTCTGTTCGTTGAAGTACTAGTGTCGCCAAGGCGGGTTAGCGGTCAGCATTTTTGATGCCGTAGTACCTAAGATTTACTCGTAAATCTTTGCTGCCCGGCTCATTGAGCCATTTCCGAATTTTTTTGCTCATACGGTTTGCTCGAATACCGAGCCGCTTCTTCCTGTGCCCCGCCAGTGTTGTCGTGCACGCGTATGGCCTGCTTATATTCGTTGACGGCGCGATCGCGTTGACCGGTTACGTCGAAAATCTTGCCCAGGTTTACGTGCGACCACACTTCGGTCCACTTCGGTTCCAAATCGCCGTTGATGGCTGCTCGAAACTCGTTCGCGGCGGCTTGGAAATTGTTCTGCTTGAAGAATAGCTCCCCTATCCGATAGTGGGCAAGGGAACTATTCCGGTTTACCTCCAATGCTTTCTGCAACTCCCGCAGCGCATTCGAGTAATCATTCACCTGCACAAATTGCTCACCGCGGCGTATCGCCACGGCAATCTCCATGGTCGGATCCAGCCGCAACAGAATGTGGTTGGGGTCGAGCGTCAACTTGCGCGGCTTGCCGAAGGTGTCGACGCTGAACTCCGACGAGGTACCGGTCACTTCGACTTTCTTGTCCTCGGGATTGCCCTCGGTCTCGATTCGCAGATCCACCGGCATGCGGAACGTGTCCAGGTCCTGGTTGATCTTTCCCACTACCCGAAAACCGGTTGTCGTTCGAAAAACGGTGTACTCCAGCTTGAACTCGGGCGAGCCGCTCGATTGAAGCCACTGCACGAAGAAATAGCGCAGCTCCTGGTTGGCCGCTTGCTCCATGATCTTTCGGAAGTCGTCGCTGTTAGCGGATTGCCAGCTGTATTTGTCGAGGAAGGCCTTCAGGCCCTTCTTGAAATTGGCGTCGCCAACCACGTTGCGGAGCATGGTAAGAATTGCCGCGCCTTTTGCGGAGGTGAGGGCCCAGAACTCCGGCGAATAATCTTCCAGGCGCGAGGATTGCAGCACGGGCGGATCTTTAACGGTCAGCGCTTCCACATACGTCATCTTCAAATCGCCATCCGCGGCGGCTTGTCCGGCGGTGTGTTCGGTATAGAGAAGTTCGGAAAAGCGCGCGGGTCCGTTCGCAAGCCACATTTGATTGCGACTGATAGGCGAAGTCAACATGCCCCACCACTGGCGCGACAACTGGTTCACGAGCAGCTTCGAGTTGTTTTGCAGTCCAATCGAACCGGGAGCCAGGAATATAATGCCCGGCGCCGAGTACCCGTTCACCGCGCCCGCCTCCGTTTCCACCAGTGTCATATTCGATTGCGGCGCCAAACCGTACTCGGACGTAAAGTACGTCATAATCTTGCCGGTTTCCTCGCCATAAGGCTGCGCGTCTGCTTTGTGGTTGTCGCGGAAATAAATTTGAGACGAGATGCCTTGAGAAGAGACGCGCGCGGGTTCCCCCTTGACGACGGCGATGCTGCCCGGAAAGCCGGCCTTCTCGTAGTGAAAGGAAAATACAGTCGCGCCATTCGTCCCAGGGGCTGTCTTTGCGTCTCCGCTGGCCACCACGCGATACTCAGCGGGAGCAGTAATGCGCAGGTCGGCCGCAAAGCGGTTCACCGTATAGCCGGAAATTGGGAACCATCGGGCAGGGTACAGCAAATAACCGAAATCGGGATGCAGAGCGGCAAACTTGATCCCGGAGATGGGCGAGTCCTCATCACCGGTCAGCTTTCCGTCATAACTCACCACCAGAGTGGCAGGCTGGCCTTTTTGCAGACCGCTGGGAAACACTACTCGCAGACTGGAATCGGGGTTGCGCGAAGTTTGCACAGCTGCGCCATGTCCGTCCAAGGCCTTCTCGATAGCCAGCGCGCCGTTCAGTTCGAAGGTCGCTTCATTGGCGTTTTCCAGCGGATTGAAATCGATCTTGGCGGTGGCCTCGATGGATTGTGTCCGGGGGTTGATATTGGCATCGATGGTGTACTTTTGGACGTCGATGCGCGCTGCTCGTGGGTCCTGGCCGCGATCCTGACCGAGTAGGCACCCGGCCAGCAATCCAATTTGGGCGAAAAGATGAAAGATCCGTTTGGCGCCGCGCATCATTTAATAATCTATTCTCTCTTGTTTCGACTTTGTCCTGTTCCGGGCAACGCGCTTGCGATCACGCTCGCGGCGCGTTCGAACGGATCCCCTTCGCGCGTCAAAGCGGCCCTGACCTGAGCCAGGTTTGCGCGCATGCGGTCCACACTCTCGGGTTTGGTCAACAACTCAGTGGCCGCCGCGGCAAGCTTCTCGGGAGTCATATCGTGCTGAATCAGTTCGGGAACAATCTCTCTTTGCGCGATCAAATTGACCATGGACAAATAAGGGACTTTGACGAGGCGCCTTCCCGCCCACCAGCTCAGCGGAGTTACTTTGTAAAAGGTTATCGTAGGCGTGCCCAGGATTGCCGCTTCCATTGTGACAGTGCCGCTGGCCGCTAAAGCCAGATCGGCATGGCCGATAGAGTCCCAGGCCTCGTTTTCTATTACTTTGATGGATGAATCCGCGATTCGTTCCCGAAAATTTGCAAAAACGCCGCGCTCCGCGAATCCATGCGGAGTGCCCAGCACAACCGAGAGCGGTAAGGTTTGCTGCAGCAGGGTCACTGTTTCAAGCAGGATGGGCAGATGCCGGGATGCTTCTCCGCCACGGCTGCCCGGCAGCAGCACCAGCAGCGGCAGGTCCTTCCGCAGCCCATGCTTTTCCAGAAAATCGGCGCGCGGCAAAGTGGTGCGCGCGATATTGGCCAGGGGATGTCCTATATAGGTTGCATCCACGCCGCGTTCCCGGAACCAAGGCTCCTCGAAAGGAAAGAGGCAGAACAGCTTATCTACTAGCTCTCGGATGATTTTTACGCGCCCTTGCCGCCACGCCCAGACCTGCGGGGCAACCAGATAGAAAACCGGAATGCCCATCCGTTTTAGATGGCGCGCCAGCCGCAGATGAAAGTCGGGGTTGTCGGTGAGTAGCGCGGCCACCGGCCGGTGTTCTCGCGCATAACGGATTAACTTGCGGTACTCGCCATAAATCCTTGGCAGGTGGGACACGACTTCCGCCAGACCGACCACCGAAAGGTTTGCGGCATCAATGACCGGCTCTACTCCCAGCGCCTGCAATTTGGGACCGGCGCAGCCGTAAAAACGTGCCGAAGGCAGGTAGCTGCGCAGGCGTTCCACCACGCCGGCGGCATACATGTCACCGGATGCTTCCCCCGCCGAAACAAGAAACTCCACGTCGCCACTCAAGTTTAGTATGGCTTGTCATGCTCTCCATCCCCGATTCGAAGATAGCCGCTCTGCTAGAATCGTGATCGAAAACGGAAGATGCCCAGTCAGAGAGACCCGACACCCACGATCGCCGCGCAAACCAGCCTTGCCAGGGTCAGCGTGGGCCAGTTCGTGGAAAAATGCCGGGCTGAAGTCATTCCCCTCAGCACCACGTTCGGCTACTTCTGCGCATCCGTTCCGATGAGCGATGAAGTTTTGAAGGAATACCTGGAAGAGCCGGTAGCCGCGCTGCCTCCCGCCATCGCGGCGATGCTCCCGCGCATCTCCATTTTGCTGGTCCCGTATTTGGAGCGCTCCGGTGACCGCAAGGCCGCCAAAGCGAAAGCGGCCAAGGCGCCCGCCACCGCCCGCAAGACCCGTGCAACGGACAAGGTTGGCGATTTCGTGGTAGGCGAGCGGCCCGCCGAAGGCCGGCAATCCTGGGCTTCGCAAGTAAGCTTTGAAAACGAAACGGTCCTGGTCTTCGGGTTAAAGGAGCAGGACGTCGCGGAGTATCACTACCGTCTTTACCGGCGGCTGGCGGCGCTCGTGGCGGATAAGCTGCAGCCAGCGTCGGCCAACGCTTTCAAGGCCATGATCCGTGACGAGTTGACGTCCAGCGTGCATGGCGAAGTGGACGATGATAGCTGGCAGGCCAAGCAGGCGTTGCTGCGCCGGCAGACCAACTTGAAGCGCGATAGCCCGCCGTTCACCGATTACCTGCGCCAGTCGTTCATTGACACGCTAACGCTCTATTTGCACGGTATCTGCTGCGACATCGACGTGGAGACCGGACCCCGTCAATTGCCGAGCCGGCACTTGCGCAAGCGTTTGACGCTGATGAAGACCATGTATCCTCCGCCGGCGGGCTATTCCGTGTTCCCCGAAGACGACGATAAGAAGCCGTTTCCGAGCGCGGCTAACTAACGGTTCCAAATCCGTGGTTGCGTGTGGGTGGGACGGGTTCCAATGCTAACCTATAAACTTCCTCGGTGATGACTTCCGCCAGCCCTCTCAAAAACACTCCGCTCTGTGATACTCACGGCGCGTCGAAGGCCAAAATGGTCGATTTCGGCGGCTGGAATATGCCTGTGCTTTATTCGGGAATTCTGGAGGAGCACAACGCTGTCCGCAATGCCGTCGGCATCTTCGATGTCAGCCACATGGGCGAGATAGAGATCCGCGGGCCCGAGGCCTCCAAATTGGTGGATTTTGTTTCCACCAACAACGCGGCGAAGTTGAAACTGGGGCAGGCGCATTATTCTGCATTACTGTATGAGCACGGCGGTTTTGTGGATGACATTCTGGTCCACAAAGTAGCCGACGACAACTTTTTTCTGTGTGTCAACGCCTCCAATCAAGACAAGGACTATGAGCACATCCTGTCTTTTGCGACCCGGTTTGACGCCCAAGTCGATTTCGCCAGCGAGCGTTACGCGCAGATAGCGATTCAAGGGCCGAAAGCAATCGCCACGCTGCAAAAATTGACTGACACGACTCTATCCGCCATCAAATACTATTGGTTTGCCGATGGCGCGGTGGCCGGCACACCCGCGCGTATCGCACACACCGGGTACACCGGCGAAGACGGGTTTGAAATTTACATCGCTCCGGAAGAGGCGCCGCGTATCTGGGGCGAGGTCCTCCGCGCGGGCGAAGAGTTTGACATTAAGCCCTGTGGTTTGGGCGCGCGTAATACGCTTCGTCTGGAAGCCAAGATGGCGCTCTACGGGCACGAATTAACCGCGTCGATCCACCCCTTTGAAGCCGATCTGGCTTGGATCGTAAAAATGGAAAAAAGTGACTTTGTAGGGCGCGCCGCGCTTGAAAAGGCGCTGGAACAAGGGCTTACCCGGAAATTGGTTGGCTTCGAAATGAAAGAGCGCGGCATCGGGCGCGATGGCTATGAAGTATGGATCGACGGCACGCCGGCGGGATGGGTCACCAGCGGCGGTCCTTCACCCACCCTCGGTAAGAACATCGGGTTGTGTTACCTGCCAGTTGAAAAAGCGGTCCCCGGTGTCACCATTCAAATTCTGATCCGCAATGCGCCAGTGGAGGCAGTCACAGTTCCAACGCCGTTTTATAAGAGGGCAAAAGCATGAGCTATCCAGAAAATTTCAAGTACACGAAAGAGCACGAGTGGGTGGAAGTGAACGGTAATGGCGGCACCATAGGCATCACCGATCACGCGCAGCATGAACTGGGCGACATCGTTTTCGTCGACATGCCGAAAGTGGGCGCAAAGCTAACGCGCGGAGAAACCTTCGGTTCGGTGGAATCCGTGAAGGCCGTCTCCGATATCTATGCTCCGGTCTCCGGCGAAGTCACTCAGGTAAACGATCTGCTTTCGAAGACGCCCGAGAAGTTGAACGAAGATCCGCACGGCGAAGCATGGCTGGTCAAGGTGAAATTATCCAACCCCAGCGAAACGAGCGAACTTCTGTCAGCTCCTGACTATCAGAAATACATAGGCGAAGAGTCCTAGCTTTGCGATACTTACCTAAATCCGATTCAGAACGCCGTGAGATGCTGGCCGCCATCGGACTGCGGTCGGAAGAAGATCTGGTTTCGTATTTGTCAGCCGACGTGCGCTTCAACAAGCGCCTGGCGATACCGGACGGCAAGAGCGAATACGAGATAGTCGATTATTTCAAGCAACTCGCCTCCTGGAATGCTAACGGATACGCCAGTTTCCTGGGCGCGGGTGTTTATAATCACTACCGGCCCGTGTTGGTGGATGTAATCGTTTCGCGCGGCGAATTCCTCACTTCGTACACTCCGTATCAGCCCGAAATTTCGCAGGGAATTCTCACCAGCATTTTCGAATTTCAAACCATGGTGTGCCAGTTGACAGGCATGGAAGTGGCCAATGCCTCCATGTACGATGGCTCGTCAGCGGTTCCCGAAGCCGCCATGATGGCGGTGCGGATCACTCATCGCGACAAGGTGCTGGTCGCCCGGACCGTGCATCCCGAGTATCGCGAGGTGCTGGCGACTTCTACCAAGCACCAAGGCATACCGGTGGAAGATCTGGCGTATGCCAAGGATGGCCGCCTCGATCTCGACGATCTAAAGCAGAAGCTGGACGACAACGTGGCTGCGGTGATCGTGCAGACCCCGAATTTCTTCGGTCTGCTCGAGCAACTGGGCGAGATTCGAGCGCTGACCTCCAGCAAAGGCGCTCTGCTTGTGGTCGTGTTTACCGAAGCTGTTGCGCTTGGATTGATTGAGCCGCCGCGTGAAGCGGATATCGTCGTGGGCGAGTTGCAGAGCTTCGCGATTTCACCCAGCTATGGCGGACCCTACGTGGGGATTATCGCCACGCGCGAGAAATATATCCGGCAGATACCCGGCCGCTTGGTGGGGGAAACCACCGATGCCAACGGCCACCGCGCGTTCTGCCTCACCTTGGCGACGCGCGAACAGCACATCCGCCGCGAGAAGGCGACCTCGAATATCTGTACCAATCAAGCGCTGCTGGCCTTGATGGCCACCGTGTTCATGACGGTCTATGGCAAAGAAGGTTTACGCGAGTTGGCCCAGCAGAATTTGGCAAAGGCCCATTACCTGGCCGGCAAGTTGCCGCTGCAATTCGATGCGCCCTTCTTTAACGAATTTGTGGTCCGCACCAACGGCCAATCGCCGGACCAGATCAACACCGCCTTGCTGGAAAAGAAAATCATCGGGGGGCTGGCGTTAGGCCGCTTCTATCCCGAACTCAAAAATTGCATGCTCTTGTGTGCAACGGAAATGAGCCGTCGTCAGGATATGGACGCGCTGGCTAGCGTCTTTGTGAAGCATTAACCCCATTAATCAAGCGATGATCAAGAAAGTTTCGAAGCATATCGTTCAGAACGAGCAACTGCTCTTCGAACAGAGTTCACCGGGCAAGATTGGTTACCAGCTTCCGCCGCTCGACGTTCCGGACGTCGACGCGGAGGAATTGTTGGGCAAGGGCAACGTTCGTTCGGAAATCGAGGACTTTCCGGAGGTAAGCGAATTTGAAGCGCTGCGCCACTTTACTCGCCTCTCCACCTGGAACTACGCGATCGACCTCGGCTTATATCCGCTCGGCTCCTGCACCATGAAGTACAACCCGCGCGTGAATGAAGTTGTCGCACGGACCGAAGGCCTCGCCTGGGCGCATCCCTATCAACCCGATGCCTTGTCGCAGGGCTGTATGGAAACTATCGCCGTCCTGGAGCAGGCACTGGCGGAAATTACCGGTATGGATGCCGTGACGCTGCAGCCGGCCGCGGGCGCGCATGGCGAGTTCACGGGTATTTTGATGATCCGCGCTCTTCTCGAAGCACGCGGCTCGGCGCGCAAAAAAATTCTAGTGCCCGATTCGGCGCACGGCACCAATCCAGCCACGGCCATGCAGTCCGGCTATCAGGTGCAGAACATCAAATCGAACGCGCGCGGCATGGTGGACGTAGAGGCACTGGCCCGCCTGGTGGACGAAGATGTTGCGGGTCTCATGATCACCAACCCGAATACGGTGGGCGTGTTCGAGGAAAATATTCGCAAAATCTGCGATCTGATGCATGACAAAGGCGCGCTCGTCTACATGGACGGCGCAAACATGAACGCCCTTGTGGGCGTTACGCGGCCCGGCGATTTCGGCATCGATGTCATGCACCTCAATTTGCATAAAACGTTTTCGACGCCGCATGGTGGAGGCGGACCGGGCGCTGGCGCTGTTGCCGTTGCCAAGGTTCTTACGCCATTTCTGCCCTTTCCGCGCTTGGCCCGGGTAGAGGATAAGTGGTCCTGGAATTACGATCTGCCTCAATCCGTCGGACGCGTGAAGGCGTATTACGGGAACTTCGGCGTGTTGGTCCGCGCACTGGCCTACATCATGGCGCACGGCGGCAATGGACTCCGGCAAGCCACCCTCGATGCGCTGCTGAATGCGAATTACATCAGGGCGTTGATTGAACCTTATTACGATCTCGCTTACAAAGCGCCCAGCATGCACGAATGCGTGTTTAGTGACGACCGTCAAGCTAAAAAGGGCGTGCGCACCGGCGACATCGCCAAGCGTCTGATCGATTACGGTTTCCACCCCTATACCGTCAGTTTTCCGCTGATTGTGCGCGGTGCGCTGATGATTGAGCCGACCGAGACGGAAAGCAAACACGAACTGGATTTGTTTGCCGACGCAATGATTTCCATCGCCAAGGAAGTGGAAGAGACTCCCGAGTTGGTGTTGAATGCGCCGCACTCCACCCGCACCCCGCGTGTGGACGAAACCGCTGCCGCTCGCCGGCCCGTGGTGCGTTGGAAGCGCCTCGCTATGGTGACGAGCCAAGCAGGCGACTAGCTGCCGATAGCACCACCCTCACTGGTAGATTCTCAAGAGGCTCCTCGCGGAGCACGGTCACGTTTTCGCCTCGGGGAGCCCAAATCTCCGGCTCAGTCGGTCCAAATAAAGCCAGTGTGGAAACGCCGCTGGCGGCTGCCAGATGGGTGATTCCCGAATCATTGCCGATGTACAGCCGCGCGCCGGAGACGTGCTCCGCCAAATCGCGCAAGCTCTCGAAGCGCAGCGCGCCTTCGAGCTGTTCTTCCGGTCCGGCAATCCATTCGACCGCGCAAGGCATCTGTTCAGCCAGCCCATCAGCCAGCCCACGAAACCGGTCCAGCGGCCAGTTTTTGGCTCTGCCGCCCGAGAAGGGATGAATAACAACAGCCTCTCGCCTGACAGAGACCGGCGAAAACCGGAGGCGCGGGCAGAGACCGTCTGGCGCACCTACCTGCCGGGCGAAGAAATCGACGGCGTGCACCCTGCCATCCGGTAGTGCCGCATGAAAGACACAACGCGGGTTAATGTCCTCAAGGGCCGCGCGGAATTCCGGGCGTTTGAACCCATACCAACTCACTATCTCATCGAACCGCGCCAGCCGCTCGCGCAAAGGCGCGGGTACTTCTAAGTCGCCCACGCCCAGCAGATCAATCCCGCACGCCGCCAGTGGCCGCACTGTATCCGCAAACTGGACCAGTGGCGCCAGGGCTGAAGGAATCCAAACTTCGGTGTAATCGGCTTTTTGGTATTCGAGTGCCGGGAACGAGAGAATGCAATCTCCGATCGCGCCCGGCCGGATCAGTAGCCTATTCAATGGCGACTGGAACGCGAATGTCGAGCGTGGAAGGGCGGAAACACATTTCGCTGTTGCACGCCTGGTAACGCAGCTTGCCGGTCATCGTGGCGGAGCCGGGCGGAGCATTAGCCGGTGCTTTGAATTCCGTCTGAATGGGGAACGTTCCGGTGAAAACCACGAGCATCTGGCTGCCCACCTTGATCTCTTCCGGCTTGGGATAGCTGACCGATTTCGCCTCCAGCGGACCCGCGTTCCACGTCAGCTTCAGCGGAATCAGGAACTCGTCTTTCGGCTTGTCGCTATTAACGTGAAATCCGGCCAGCACCACCGGTTTCAGAATTTGCGTGACGACCGCGCCCCGCTTCACCGAAACGGGATCGCTCGGACTTAGCACGATCTTATTTTGCTGCGCCAAGCAACAAAGCGGCAGGAAGAGGACGGCTGTTAGGCCGCTCGGTAGTTTGTTGGTGGGTTTCCAGAAGGCTTTGAATTTCAGCAACGTACTCATTCTTGTTGATAAGTCCAATGTGAGGCGGGAACGCTACATTCCCATCTTTATCAATGATAAAGGTTGTGGGCAAAGCGTCCAGGCCGCCGTAAAGCTGGCTCATCGAATCGTTGCCTAAAAGCACGCGATAGTTGATTTTGTGGTCGGCTAGGAAAGGCTTTACCGACGTCCAACCGTCGTCGTCCATGGAAACGCCCAGCACCGCGAAGCCCCGCGACTTATACTTCTGCTCGAATTCCATGAACCACGGGATTTCCACCTTGCACGGCCCGCACCAGGTCGCCCAAAAATTCAGCAAAACCACTTTGCCGCGATAGTCTGCCAGCCGCACCGAAGCGCCGTTAGCGTCCTTCAGGGTAAACGCAGCCGCCGGTTTGCGGTTCTTCGAGGGTTGTGGTCCGGCTTTCTCGGCCGACGCGCTGGTCGACTTTGGAGCGGAACAGGACACCGCCGCAATGAGAGCCAACAACGCCATGGGCAAAAAACTCTTCTTGTAGCTTGACAGCATCCGTACTTTAGTTTAGCGCTAATAGGTCCGCACCTGCGCGAAGGCGCGCGCGAACCAGGATTGCCGCCGCTCCTGCCACCGGGCAGCCAGCCTGAACTCGTTGTGGCGTCTTACCCCGGCGTACAGCCACGCCGCCGTGTCGCAAAAGCTTTCGCAGACGTAGTAGCTCCAAGCTGCCTGGGATTCGGCCGCCCCCAGCAACTCTTT
>DATHIZ010000152.1:0-3701 GCA_035316385.1 Bryobacteraceae bacterium
CTCGTGGCTACACGGCTTTCCTGCTTCACTTCACCCTGGCCGTCCAACACGCAGTATCGGCTCGTTTTGTCTCCCAGATCCAAACCGATCGTGAGCGGCCCTTCCGCGCCCTTCGCGCGACCTTTCCGACTCTCTTTTCCCCTGATATTCTTCTTCATAAGCCGGTCCTTTCTTGCACCTTTCGAGTGCGTTCTTCGGAAAGCTTATCGCTTTCCGCCGAGGACCGGCCTTCTCATCCCATCTCCGTTTCGGTATAAGTAAACGACATGGAACTTAGGCCTGCAGCGCGCGTTGCGCCGCCCAATAGCCGCACATGCCATGCACTCCGCCGCCGGGAGGCGTGGACGAGGAGCACAGATAGACGCCCCTCAGAGGAGTGCCGTAGCGCCGCCAGGTGGGGCGCAGTACGAACTGCCGTAAAGTCGCGGCGCCGCCATTGATGCCGCCGCCCACCAGGTTTTCATTCCACGCCTGCATCTCCGCGGGACCCTGAGCGGATCTCGCTAGAACGCACTCCCGGAAGCCCGGAGCAAAGCGCTCAATCTGGGCTTCCAGCCGCGACAGCATGGAGACCTTGGAACCGAACGGCACATGGCAGTACGCCCAGGCCGTATGGAGCCCCGCCGGCGCGCGCGTGCGGTCAAACAGGCTGGGCTGCGCCAGAATGACAAAGGGCCGCTCGCAATTCTGACCGTCCCACGCCGCGCGTTCCGAGGCCGCCATCTCCTCCAGCGATCCGCCCAAATGGACTGTGGCCGCGCGTAGGCAATCCTTGGCTTTCCACGGAATCGGCTCCCGCAGCGCCCAGTCCACTTTGAAAACTGCCGGCCCATAGCGGTACCGTTGCAGGCTACTCCGGTATCCACCCGGCAAACGCCCCTCCGCCAGCCTCAGAAACTGTTGCGGTGTAACGTCGCACAGCGTCAAGTTCGCGCCGCTTGTTTCTTGGACCGAAGCAACTCGTGAGCCGGTGACGACGCTCCCGCCCAGCCCTTGCAGCACGCCCACCAGCGCTTCCGCGATGCGCTGTGATCCGCCTTCCGGAATCGGCCAGCCGGCGGCGTGCCCCGCTGCGCCGAGAATGAGCCCAAATCCGGAACTCAACGGCGCTTCGAGTTTGAGTGTAGAGTGCGCGCATATACCCGCGAAAAAAGCCCGCGCCCGTTCACCCGAAAACAAGGCGCGCGATAGGAAAGTGCACGAGGGAACGGCAAACGCTCCAAAACGAGCCATGAGGAAGGGGTGTTCCGGCCACCGCAACGGGCGCAATAATTCGGGAACAAGCAACGCCCAGTCTTTTGTCAGCGGCGCAAACAGTTTCCGGTAAGCCGAGGCATCCACACCGCACTGTTCCGCGGTCGCACTCACGTCGCGTTCGAGCGTTACGGCGGTACCGTCATCGAAAGGATGCGCCAAGGCCGCCGGGGGCCAGATCCATCGGAGCCCGTGTTCGGCCAGTGGCAGCGTTGTAAAGAAGGGAGAGGCAGCTCCAAGCGGATGTACGGCCGAGCCCAGATCATGCGTGAAGCCCGGCAGCGTCAATTCGCCGGATCGCATCGCCCCGCCGGCTACTGCCGCTTTTTCGTGCACTTCTACGGCAAATCCGTTTTGCGCTAGAACAATTGCCGCGGCGAGACCGTTCGGTCCGCTTCCCACTACCAGTGCGGCGGGCAGGCCCATTGCCCGAAATTATAGCGTCTTCACGAAGAGAGGCTCCACGTTAGACTTCGTAGAGCCGTTCTTCATCCGAGTCATATTCGAACAGCCGCGCATAGCGACCCCAATCCATCAAGGTTTGAAACTGTTTCTCTGATTCGCTCTCGGAAAAGTGCTCATCCAGGATATCCAGCAGAAAGTCCTTCCCGATCCGGCCATCCTTCTTTTGACGCATCGCTCCCATTACGGTCGAGATGAAGCGAACGTTCTTGAGTAGCTGCTCTTTGAAAATCTCGTGGCTGCGATGTACATCGGCGGTTGCAAACTCGCGCCCCGCGTCCGTGATCGTCACATCGCCCTGGGCTACTTCCGCGAAGCCCAGCATCACCGAAGCGTCCACCGTGGGTAGCAGATCGTCTACTTCCAGCTGCAGGCTCTCGGCCAGTTTCGGTAAGTCTTCCCGGCCGCCGCGATCGTTGATGATCTCGAGCAAACCGCTAATTCCCCCCACGCGTGTGTGCGGCAGCATCGGAAAGCGGTCCGGCTGCTTGGTGAAGGGAAGCTCTCCGACCGGTGCTCTAGGATTCGTCATCACGGTATAAATGTAATCCACCAGAGCGATGAAACGCAGCCCCTTCTTATCGCGCGGCCGGGCAATATCCACCCGCACTTCGCCCCGGATGCTGCCTGGATTCGCGCCCAGCACCACGATGCGGTCCGCAAGCAGTACGGCCTCCTCAATATTATGGGTGACCAGCAGAATGCTTTTGGCCGGAAACTCGTTGCGCTCCCAAAGATCGCTGATTTCCCCGCGCAGGTTTTCGGCCGTAAGCACGTCGAGCGCGCTGAATGGCTCGTCCATCATGAGTACGTCCGGCTTCATGACAAACGCCCGCGCAAACCCGACGCGCTGCCGCATGCCGCCAGACAGTTCCTTCGGATACGCTCCCTCAAAACCTTCGAGACCTACCATGCTGAGCGCCTGCACGGCTTCTTTTTCGCAGACATCCTTGGACACGCCGCGCGCAAACAACCCGAGTTCCGCGTTCTCCTGCACGGTGAGCCACGGCAGCAGCGCAAAGCTCTGAAACACCATTGCTACCTCCGGGTTCGGCCCGGCGAGCGGCGTTCCTTTCACCAGCACGCGCCCGCGGCTTGGTTGGATCAGGCCGGCCAGGATTCGTAACAGTGTACTTTTGCCGGATCCGCTGCGTCCGAGCAACGCAACCACCTCTCCCGGCGCGATGTTTAACGAGACCTCTTCGAGCACCGTTTGTTGTCCGCCGGACGGCAAAGGGAAGGTCTTTACCACTTGTTCAGCAGTCAGCAGGATCGAGTTTGATTCCATAGTCAGCGCCAATCACCCAAGACGGTATTTGCTCTCCGCCAAATCATAAAGCGGCCTCCATATTAGACGGTTCAATCCCACTACAAATAGACTCATCAATCCGACTCCCAAAACAATCCGTGGCCAGTCGCCTTTGGCGGTAGCATCGGCAATATAAGCGCCGAGACCATCCGCCCGCAGCGTCGTGTTGCCCCAGGAGACTAGCTCGGAAACGATGCTGGCATTCCAGGCGCCTCCTGAAGCCGTGATTGCGCCTGTCACCCAGGATCCGAAAATGCCCGGTCCGATCAGTGCCTTCCAGGCGCGGGTCCGCCGTAGACCGATGCTGGCCGCCATCTCCCGCAGATCGTTCGGAATGCCCTGGGCACCGCCGATCACATTGAACAGCAGGTACCATTGCGCTCCCAACGCCATCAGCAGCATGCTTCCCCAGTTCAAACTCACGCCCAATTTAATAAAGCCCAGCGTGGCGAATGGAAAAAGAAAGTTCGCGGGAAACGAAGCCAGAACCTGAATCACCGGCTGCGACAAGCGGGCAAGCTTCGGGTTGAATCCGATGGCCACGCCGATTGGGGTCCATACCAGCGTGCTGAAGATCAATAGAACGATGACGCGCGCGCCTGTCTCCAGTCCAAGTACCGACGCGTGTCCCACTTCGCCTATGCCGACCGTGGATAGGATAAACCGGCCGGCCGCC
>DATHIZ010000153.1:0-14434 GCA_035316385.1 Bryobacteraceae bacterium
GGAACCACCAGGCTGCGCTCTTCTTCCGTACCGTCGAGTTCCGCGGGCACATCGAACCCGTGCCAGTGGACATACTCCGCGACGTCACTTTGATTGAAGATATTCACCGAGACTGGAACGCCTTCCCGCATGCGGATCAAAGGGCCTGGCGAGCTTCCGTTGTAGGCGCTAGTGGTGATGGTGTGCCCCGGCGCAACTTCGAGTTGAGCCGGGGCAATGTTCAGAGTCACATCAGCCGACGCCGGGGCTCCTAGCAGCAAGCCCGTTCCAGCCGTTAGGCTCGAGACAAAGGCCCGCCGCGTGAGGTGCGGCGTGTTATTCACCCTTCGACAGCGTTCTCTGATGAAGCTCCTTGCCATCCGTTCCGACAAAACTTATCTTAAGGTGTTTGGGATCCGCCTCCAGAACGGTGAAGCCGTTCAGCTTTTGTTTGAAGATAGTTCGGTCATACGGATTGAACTCATACAGCCCCGCGCCGCCTCCACCGCTGACAAAGAAATGCACACCATCTTCCGGCTTTTCTTCCTGCAGGTTGTGATCGTGACCATTCAGATACACGTCGACATGATCTTTCTTGAGCACGGGCAAGAGCCGGTCAATCAGCACCTTGTTGTCGAGGCGCGTCGCCGAATAAATATGATAGTGGCCATAAACCACCTTCCACGGGGCGGTTGATTTCTTGAGTTCTGCATCCAGCCACTCCAGTTCCGCCTCATTGATCTCTACCGTGTCAAAGGCGAAGAATTGAACGGCCCCGGCGGTAAACGTGTAATAAGGAGCCGGCATTCGCCAATCCGGGCTTTTCTGCGAATAAAGAATCTCGGCAGCGGGGCTATCCGGCGAACCCCAATCATGGTTCCCCAACGTCGCATAGAATTTGATGCCCATGGGACCGTACAACTGCTCCCACTGCGTCTGCCAGCGCGGATCGTCCGGGCTCATCATCCCTCGGGAGTAGAAATTATCGCCCAAGGTGAGGCCGAAATCAAAGGGATGCAGCTTGTGGTAATCCACCATCGCTTTGGCCGTATGGATCTGCGCCGGGGAGCCCGTGCCAAAGTCGCCGAACGCCAGGACACGAATCGGCTGATCCGCAGGCTTGACCGAGAAGACCGGGGGAGGAACGCGCAGAAAAGCGGGCAGCATGGTTTCACCCACGAAGAGATGCGAAAGCTCTTCCTCCTTTCCGAGTTCTGTCTGGCCGGCCGTATCGCCAGCCGCAGCCGCCATGGCGAGCCGCCCTTCGACCATGCGGTTCAGTTCATACATTCGGATGCGCCGCAGCGTCTCCAGAGCCTTCATCGAGACGCCCGCGTCCGGGTCCGAAGTAGCGTGCTGCTCCAGGACCTTTTGCGACTCAGGGTGGGCGAACCAATGGCGGCCCACTGCCTGCACAATGACGGCGCGCAGTTTGGCCGAGGGCTCCTTGTCCAGTTCCCCCACCAGAAATTCACTACCCTCCGGCTTGCTTCCCATAGCCGTAATCACAAAGGCCGCCAGTTCTTCGTCTGACATTTGCGCGGCGTGGGCCTGTTGCGGATCGGTGGCGGTCACATCCTTCGCATGTTCGCGATAGTCCGCGGGGAGGCGATTCAGAATCGCTTCGGAGAGCGCGTGCTTCGGCACCTGCCGCTCCTGCGCGAACGAGAGCAACGGAGATAAAAAGAGCACGCTTGTTACTAGTAACTTACACATTTCTAAAATAATCCTTTAGGAACATCCGCATCCGCGGCAACTTGCACGTCCGCGCCTAACTGCAATTCTCGCGATTTATCGCCGCTCACGCGCACTCTAGGTTTACCTACCGCGCCGTAAATACCGGAACTTTGTACGTTATTCAGCCACACCTGCGCGGCATTCAGGCTTTCTATCCGGGACGCGGAAACATCATCCATTACAATAGCCGCGCGCTTTTCCTCCGCTGCCGCGGGCATTTGCAATCCGCGCATGGTGATCTCGGCAGCATGGTGGATATACAGGCCGTGCGCCGGCAAAAGGCCGAACATGGTTGGGTCTGGATAGGCATTCGCCCGTTCGGGAATGTCTGTAAGTTCGCGCGTTACTGCGTCAGTCCGTGCCATCGCCACGGAAAATCCGTCAATAGTGACATCGCGAACCGGCGCATCCGGCAGACCCGCGATCACGCTTGGCAATTTTGCATTTCGGGCAGTGATGTTGGCAATGCGGATCGATTCGAGCACGCCAGCTACGCCGATCTGGCAGCGGTCGCGCTTGCCTCTGCGTATCGCAAGGGGGATGCCGACGTCTTGCATGACCACATTGTTGATGCTGACGTTTCGCAGAGCGCCACCGTCCACGGTGTAGAACGCAAGGCCAGGGTTGCCGTGCCGCATTCCCATGCCGCCCTGAAATGTGCAGTTTGAAAGAGTGATATTCGAAAAATCCCGGCAACTCTCCGTGCCGCATTTAAAATGAATGCTGGCGGTGCGCAAAACGCAATTGTCGACGGTCACGTTGTCAGTGGACGAAAGCTCGCCCAGAGCGCCGCTGGCCTTCAGGCAGATGGCATCGTCGATCGACTCCACAAAACAGTTCGAGATTCTCACGTTCCGCGAACAATCCGGGTCAATGCCATCGGCCCAGCCGTTGCGAATCTCAATACCATCGATGACTACATTTTCGCATCCCAATAGACTGATCGTGTAGTTGGGAGAGTTGCGTATTGAGACGCCGCGGATACTGATGCGCTTGCAACGCAGCAGCGAAACCGGCTTTGGTCCGCCTCGCTTTTTGCGGTCACACTCGATGACGCCGTCGCCCCAAATTGAAACAGACTCCACATCCTCGCCCGCCAACAGCGCAGCCCGGAATGCAAGCGCGGGCCGCTCTGCCGCGGCGGGCATGAAATCGTTGTTGTCCGGACTCATCAACAGCGTGGCTCCGTTGTCGAGCCAGATCGAGACGTTACTGCGCAACTGCAACAATCCTGAAAGATAACGCCCGGCCGGAAAGCGGACCGTGCCGCCGCCGGCTTGGTGCACGGTATCGAGTGCTGTCTGAATCGCTTTTGTATCCTTCGCTTCTCCGTTCGCCTTTGCGCCGAAGGCCAATGGTGTCGCCAGTTCCGCGCCGGAGAGGGCGGCCACCATTGGCCGCACTCCCAACACGCTGGTCATACCCAACAATAGTTGACGTCTGTTTGTCATTCTTCCGCCAAGCGCCGCGCTAGAACACAAGGCGGAGAGCCAGTTGCAGAGTTCGCGGCAAAGTCTCTTGACTAGTGATGGCGCCGAACTGCTTACTGGTGGGAGTTAAGTTCGGATCGCTGAACTGCACATGGTTCACGGCGTTGAACATCTCAGCCCGGAACTGCATGCCTACGCGCTCGGCCAACTGAAACTGCTTAATGGCCGACATGTCGAGGTTGTTGATGCCGTCGCTGCGCAGGTTGCTGAAACCGGTTGGGAATGTCCGGTAGTTATATTGCAACTGCTGCGTTGAGTTGGTATTGAATACAGAAGTATTAAAGGCATGCTGATAGTTCTGCGGATCGTAGTTCAGAGGACCGCCATTGTAGAGAAAGTTGTACTCAGAAAAGTCGAGCGGCAACCCGGTCTGGTACATGTAAAACCCGGTGACGTTCCAACCGCCGACAAGCAGGTTCTCCCAATAGTTGGCGTGTCCCAGAAACCGTCGGCCCTTTCCGAATGGAAGATCGTAGCTGGCGCTGAACACCAGGTGGTTCGGAACATCCTCTTGGGAAATACGCTTTTCCAATACATCCGGCGCTGACACATTCAATACGCTGTCGCGCTGCATGATGCGCGAATGGGAGTAGTTTCCCATAAACTGTAAACCGTTGCCGAAGCGCTTCTGGATGCCGACTTGGATGGAGTTATAGTAGGACTCGCCATTAGTCAGATTACCGACCTGGACGCCGCTGTCTCCACTGAACTGAGGATAACGACGAAGAAGAGCACCCGCGGTGGTTGTCGCTCCATTCAACGATGTGCCAGGAAGCAGTCCCGCAAAAGGATTCGGCACTACGGCGTTGAGCGCATTGATCACCGACGGATCCTGCTGGCCCGTCCGGCTGAGATACTGCATTGGTATCCCGTTTAAAGAAGTTGCACTAGAGGTAGCAAGGTTGTTAGGCAGGTGTACCGCATGATTACCGGCGTATACGATCTCCAGCATCAAGTTTTTGGCAAGCTGATGTTGGATATTAAAGTTCCAACGAATCGAATAGGGCTGCTGCAATTGGGCATTGGTGAAACCTACACTCTGGCCCAGATACGTGTTCACTCCCAGGGCCGAACCGACGGGCTGCTTTATGGATGCGCCGGGAAATGGATCGCTCAGCGTGCCGAACGGAGTGACATAACTGTCGTTTGTGGTCACCATGGCAGTGGTCTGGCTGAAGCCAGGTTGACTGATGCCAATGAGCCCGAAGGGTTGGTAGAAAATGCCGAAGCCCGAGCGGATCACCGTTTTGCCATGCAACGCCTCGGGCGACCAACTGATGCCAGCGCGCGGGCTGAAATCCAGTAGGGGCGTGGTGTATGGATTGCGATGTTGATCGTCGGCAAACAAGAGGCCTCCGAGCGGGTTGAACTGGCTGGCTGGCAGTAAAGCTAATGGATTTTTCGCGTATGCCGCCTGCGCCGCGGCGGTAACCGCCGTGACGGCTGTTGGATCAAAGCCGTTTACAGTACGGTTCCAGCGCTCAACCGAAGGCGATTCGTGTTCGTAACGCAAGCCTACGTTGATGGTTAAATTCTTCCTGATGCGCCAATCATCTTGCAGGAAGAATGAGATGTAGTGGTTTTGTTTCGTGCTCTGCGCTTTGATGTCATAGCTCCCGCTGGTTGGCAAACCGAGTAGAAACGCCGCAATGGACCCGCCAAAGGGCTGAGCCGTGTTGGGGTTTGAGGTTTGCCGCACCCATGTCGTATCGAACACGTAATCGCCGGCCGAGGCTCCGTAGCTAGTTGCACTTTCGCGCGACAGGCGGAGATCGGTTCCCCACTTGAGGGTGTGCGCCCCGGCCACTTTGGTCAACGTGGAAAAGATTTGATACGAATCGTCTGGAGTTTTATCGCTGCCGGAACCATCCGCCACCTTTCCCGTTTCCAGCTCGATAATCGGCATGCTCAGATTTTGAGAATTCTGTGCGATATAGGAAGGAAAACCGAGCGAGGTTGGATCAAACCCCTGGCTGGGCACCGCGTCAATCTGCACAAAGCGCGTCCATCCGATGCGCGTGTCCAACATCAGCGACGGTGACAGCGTATAGACATCATCGACCGCGGCGTTCCAGCTGGTCCGGTAAAGATAACGGCCTTCCGCGATGTTGTTGAAGTAGTTCTGGCTTAGCTGGAAACGTTCGTTCTCATGCACGTCCACCAATAACTTATTGCGTTCGCTGAGGTTGATATCGGTGCGCGCGGTGTATGAGGTGAAATCGTCAGTACTGGGGTAGTTTGTGTACAAGTTATTGGTCCCGTCCGCTAACCCCGGTTGGTTTGCCGTGGGAAAATACTTGAGGTAGTTCTGCGCAATGTTGCTCAGGCGGCTGGCCGGAATGATGTTGCCCACCAGCGGCTGGCGTACCACCGTGCCATTCACCAACTGGGCGGAAGCGGGATCATAGAGTTGATAGTTCTTGCCTAGCGGGAGCAGCGCTGAAAAATCGCCGCCTCGCTCGGCATCTGTCGGAACCGTGATACGCGAGCCACCTGGCGTTGAATCCTTCAGTCCTTCGTAGGCAAAAAAGAAGAACAAGCGGTTCTTCCCGTTGTAGACCTTGGGAATCCACACCGGACCGCCAATTGTGCCGCCGTATTGGTTATAGCGTGTGACCGTATTCTTCAAGCCGGCCAGTTTTGTGAAGAACCCAGTAGCCTGCAGCGCGGACGTTTGATTGAATTCGTAAAGCGTCCCGTGAAAATCATTAGTGCCGGCCTTCGTGGTGACACTGACCGTTCCGCCCGCGGTGTCGCCAAAACTTGCATCGGCCTGGAAAGCCTCCACCTTCACCTCGCTCACAGAGTCAATCGGCGGGCTAAAAGAGGCCTTGCGCGCGGCTGTCATGTCGGGTACGCCGTTCAGCAGTAGCTCATTGCTCTGGCTGGGGGCGCCGCCTATGGAAAACTGGGCCGCGGCTTTATTGTCGAATGGCCTCACCTGCGTGGGATTCGCGGTGGCCTGAACGCCGATGGCGAGCTGCGCCAGAAGGAACGGCGTTCTACCGTTAATCGGCATGTTCTCCACTTGTTTCGTATTGATGACTTGTCCGGTCGATGCCGACGCCGTATCGAGCATACTGGCGTCCGCCGCAACTGTGACGGACTCAGCACTGCTGCCAATTTCCAAGTGCACGTCCTGTTGCAGGCGCGCATCGGTACTGATTTGAATGGGGCCCTGCACGTAGCGCTTAAATCCATGCATCTCCGCAATGAGTTGGTAGCGTCCGGGAGGAAGAAAAGGTATGGTGTACGCCCCATCGCTGCCGGACGTCGTCGACGATCGTGCGCCGGTATCCACACCAAGGGCTATGATCTTTGCGCCAGTAACGGCGGCGCCGGACGGATCTTGAACAGTGCCGGAGAGGGTTGACCGGAATTCCTGGCCCGACAACACAGCCGCCAATAATAAGGCGGCGGCACAAGTAAGAAGGTATTTCATGCGGTGATTCATCGCTTAGTCACAATTACAGTCTTTCCTTTTGTTTAGGTAACGACTATGGATAACATGCATTCCGGTGCTTAAATAGTTAGAGCAGGTTTCGTAACGGCAGGGGCAAATTGCTCCAGATAAAGCACTTATTCTTGTGACACTTTTCTACCAGTAGTTACTATCGTTTGTTGATCCGTTTGAAACTGCGTGTTCACACTGGCGGCATCTATCCGTCACCCATTTGCAACTTAGTGGAGTACGGAACCACGAATTCCTCTACCGCCTCGTGATTCGATATTCATTCAGTATTCACACTTCTACGCCGTGTCACCGGTTAACGCTGTTGCGGAGTCATCCATTAGTAATACTGCGAGGAACGGAATGGCCCTTGTAAAGCAGCCGTGTAACGTTGTATGAGATATGCTGTAGAATTAAATAGTTACAAGCGTAACGTTATTTCTACGGGTAGTTCATAGATGCATGCTAACCTATCCAAGGAAAATGTTAGGACGGGCAAGCCAGCTCCACCAGGATGCTGCCATTTCACAAATAGAAGAAGTGACGGATAAGGCTGAAGCTCTACGAGCCCATGTTTACGAAATTGTTACTAGCCGCGCCTTCAGAGGCAGCAGGCGGAGCTGCGATTTTCTCGAGTACGTAGTCGAGAAAGCGCTCGCCGGCCAGTTTGACTTATTGAAGGAACGCATGCTGGGCGTCCAGCTATTCAGGCGAGATCCTTCTTATGATACGAGCGAAGACGCTATTGTTCGCGTTACGGCGAGCGACGTCCGGAAGCGCCTTTTGCAATTTTACGCTGGCATGCAAACAGAGCCGGAGATCCGCATCGCTCTTCCTTCCGGCTCCTACATTGTCCAGTTCCGGCTGGCGGCGCCCGTGCCATCCATCAGCCCACCCCATGCCGCGGTTATCGAGACAATTCCCCTCGACCGCGAAACGATCCCGGCGCGGGGATCGGCCTTCCCGCGACGTCTGGCCGTGGGGCTATGCTTGGCGATCATCCTGGCAGCCGGCGCCTGGATCGGCTATCACCAAGCGCGGACGGGCTCCACGGCAACCAATTGTATTCCCTGGTCCGCTATGCTGCGGAAAAACCGGCCGCTGAAGATTGTGTTCAGCGATCCCAACATCGCAAGCTTCCAAAAACTGTTCGGTATCAGGCTCTCTGTCGCCGATTACGCGTCCCGCCGCTACGTACCAGACGGTCATCCTTTGCCGCCGGAGGCCGTTAATATTTTGAAGGTGCTTCGAGGCAACAACGTTGACGCCGTGGATGCAACTAACGCGCTTCGCATTAGCGGCCTGGTGCCTCCATCCTTGATCCAAACCTCCCGCGCCAGAACGCTCCAATCCGGCGATTTCAAGACCGAAGACAATTTCATCATTATGGGCAGCCCTGCCTCCGATCCGTGGGTCGGTCTTTTTCAGGATCTGCTGGATTTTGAATTCACCTACGATCTCGAAAAGAGGGAAGAAGTGATTCGGAATAAGCGGCCCGCGCGGGGTGAAGCCGCGATCTACACGCCGACTGTTCCCGGTTGGGGCACGGGCCAGGCATATGCCATTGCGGCGTTTCTCGCCAATCCGAACCAGTCAGGGCACATCATGATATTGGCCGGTTCGAACGCTGCCGCCACCGAGGCCGCCGGCAAGTTCGTAACAAATCCGGACCTTGTCGCCGAGACGCTGGAAGCCCATGGCCTAGACCCCTACGATCAGAAGGTTCAGTTCGAAGTGCTGCTTCGCGTGACCACCATTGCCGCTTCGCTCAACACGTTCGACATCATCGGCTGCCATCGTCTTTCGCCTCCGTACGCGCGCGCGAATTGACCTCAGTCCGCGCGACGGAGGCACGTTAAGCTGCGCGGCGCCCCATGAGTCTTTAGGTTTTATTTAGCGTCGTTTTATACCTTATTTACGTTGGAAGCCGTATCCTCGCAGTATGCGAAGCTCTTGCGATGATTCGCTGGCACTGAAAGCCCCTAGATTCGTTTGAACGATCTTGCTTTCTAGCCGGGCTCTCTGGTTGGCTGCGATTCGCTCGATGAAAGTGAATGTCAAGCGAGGCGGCGGGGATGTTCCGGTATATGGATATCAAATCGAAGCCGGAGGCGCCTGAAGTCAAATGCTAAAGACATCGATCGACAAAGTTCAGACGCTCGTTTTAAGGGAGAAATGGGACCAGTTGATTCCGCTTCTCCTGCGACTAGACTCGTCGGTCGCCGCCGCCACTTTTATGGATATTCCGGCTGGACAGCAGGATCAACTGTTTCGCCGCCTTCCCCTAGAGCTTGCAGCCAAAGTTGTCGAAATTCTTCCTTGCTACGACGCGTATGTTCTGTTGCACACGCGCTCCAGCGAGGACCGGACAGCCATTGTAGATCGTCTCAAGCCGGCCGAAAGACTCCGGCTTTTTGAGGAGCTACCCGAGGAGAGATGGCCGCTCCTCATGAACGGCGCCGCGGCTGTCCGCAAAGTCGCTGACTCGATCGACTTGCCACCGCTCAAACCCATTGTTGATGCGCGTCGAATAGAGAAGTCTTTCCGTACTCCCGAGGGAGGGCGAGTGCAGGTGATTGCTCCCATCGATTTGTCTATCGAGCCTGGCATGATCATTGCACTGCTAGGCCCGTCGGGGTCTGGCAAATCCACGCTGCTTCGAATGCTATCGGGACTAGCGGCTCCAACCGGCGGCCAAGTATTCTGGCATGGCCAGCCTATCGCCGAAGCTCTTTCTAATATGGCTATCGTGTTCCAGAGCTTCGCATTGTTTCCTTGGCTGACGGTGGCGGAAAATGTGGAGGTTCCGCTACGAGCTCGGGGGATCGCGAAGGCAGAGCGGCACGGGAGGGCCCAACAAACTCTGAGTTTAGTCGGCTTGAAAGGCTTTGAAAATGCGTATCCGAAAGAGCTTTCGGGCGGAATGAAACAACGTGTGGGATTCGCGCGAGCTTTGGCAGTGGAACCCGAAATCCTTTTTATGGACGAGCCATTTTCGGCTCTTGACGTCCTCACGGCAGAGAACTTGCGCGGAGAACTCATGGAGTTATGGCTCGGCAAAAAGATTCCGACGAGCAGCATATTCCTGGTAACTCACAATATTGAAGAAGCGGTGATGCTGGCGGACCGCATTATTGTACTGGGTAGAAATCCGGCTAAAGTCCGCGCCGACTTCCGCGTGTCCATTCAACATCCCAGGGGGCGCACGTCGGCTGAATTCGTCCTGTATGTCGACTATATCTACAAGCTATTAATGCAGCCGGGATCCCAGGCCGGACCGCCGTCCCAATATCAACGCGGACCGAAAAGTTTTCAGATGGTGCCCCACGCCCGGCAGGGTTCGATTGCCGGCTTGCTGGAATTGGTCAACGGCCGTGGTGGAAAAGACGATCTGTACCGGATAGCGGAGGACCTGCGCATGGACGTAGATGGACTGCTGCCAATCGTGGAAGCCGCGGCCCTGCTGGACTTCGCGAAATCCAACCGCGGCGATATCGAGATTACGCCGCAAGGCAATGCGTTCGCCAAGGCGGACATAATCGCCCGCAAGCAGTTATTCCGCGAGGCCACTCTCACCCACGTCCACCTGCTCCGGCAGATGCACAAGGCCCTTGCGAGTAAATCCGGCCACTCGATGACGCTAGAGTTTTTCCGGGATCTGCTGCGGGAACACTTCGCCGAGATTGAAGTGGAGCGGCAAATTGAAACGGCACTAAACTGGGGCAGATACGGTGACCTGTTCACGTACGATGCGGATAGTGACCGGCTGCTACCGTACAATACTCTTGTTCCAGAGGAAGCTAGCGCCGGCTTATTGAAGGCATGATGCACTCTTCCACTGAGAATCGACAGGGTCCTCCGTGGGCGGCATTTTCCAGCACGATTCCATCGCTCCTAAAAGACATACCCGTGATCATCGCGCTGCTGGCGCTGTTGTATGGGCTGATGGCGCTGACAAACTACTGGACCGGGCCAATAAACACGCAGCCGGTCATTGACCTTTCGCCAGCAGCGCTTCCCAAATACGCGCTGTTCTCGATCGCCCGTCTCACGATCGCTTACGTCCTCAGTCTCACGATAACTCTCGCTTACGGGTACGCCGCCGCTCACAGCCGCAGGGCCGAACGAATTTTGATCCCGCTTCTCGATACCTTGCAGTCGATACCCGTTCTAAGCTTTCTTCCGCCAGTGATGCTATCGATGGTTGCGTTGTTCCCCGCCACGCAATTGGGAGTGGAGCTGGGATCCATTCTGTTGATTACCACAGGACAGGTCTGGAATATGACCTTCAGCGTCTACTCTTCGATAAAAAATATCCCGTGCGAAATGCTGGAGGCGGCGCAGGCTTACAAGTTGAGCTGGTTTCAGAAGTTTGTGCAGGTGGAACTGCCGTGCGCGGCAATCAGCTTGATATGGAATTCGATGATGTCGATCGCGGGCGGCTGGTTCTTCCTAATGGCGTGCGAAATGTTCGTGCTAGGGAATCATGATCTCCGCCTGCCGGGGCTCGGCTCCTATCTTCAGACGGCCGCCAACAGTGGGGACACGCGCGCGATCGTTTGGGGAGTGTTCGCCATGGTGGCGGTAATCGTGCTGACGGACCAGTTGATTTGGCGCCCACTGATTGCATGGGCCGAGAAATTCAAATTTGAGCAAGTAGAAGCATCCCATGTCCCACGCTCGCCCATCCTCGACTTCGTGCGGCATTCCCGGGTGTTCCGTTATGCCGGGCAAACCCTGGCAGCGCCCCTAGGCGAAGCGTTGACTCTTCACTTTTCAACTGCCAAGACACTGCCCCGGCTGGTGCAAGCGAAGCGCAAACGGAGGGATTTGCTTCCTCGTGTCCTGACGATCGTTGTGGGACTGGTCGTGTTATACGCCGTGGTGAAGATGAGCTTCCTGCTGGCCAAAATATCCCTTCTCGAATTAAGCAACATATTTTTAGGGGCGGGCGCAACGTTTCTAAGAGTCGAGTTCGTTCTACTCATTGCGGCGCTCTGGACCATCCCGGTGGGAGTGGCTGTGGGCCTGCGTCCCAGGCTTGCTTCAATCGCCCAGCCCCTTGCTCAAATTGCGGCATCGGTACCGGCGACGGCATTGTTCCCGATTGTTCTGCTCGCTCTGATCCGGATTGGCGGAGGACTTGGCGTGGGCTCAATCATTCTTCTGATGCTCGGAACACAATGGTACATTCTCTTCAATGTTATTGCCGGTGCATCCGCCATCCCAACTGATCTCAAAGAAGTTTGCCAGGTCTTTAAGCTCAGCCGGGCCGAGCGTTGGCGCAGACTGCTGCTGCCCGGAATCTTTCCTTACTTGATTACCGGTTTTGTAACTGCCTCCGGCGGCGCATGGAACGCCAGTATCATCGCCGAGTACTTTCGATTTCACGGCCAGACAATTACTACGATCGGGTTAGGAGCGATCATCAGCCACGCAACCGACACTGGTAATTTCCCGGTCCTGCTTGCCGGGACCATCGTCATGGCTTCCATGGTGGTAATCGTAAACAGGCTGCTTTGGAGGCGACTCTATGCGTTAGCCTGCGGGCGCTTCAGCCTGAACGGTTGAAAGCGGTGAGAAAATCCAGACTGTCTTTATGAAAACCTTATGCTCTATTTACTAATTCCTAATCTCTCGCGGCACAAATAAGGCACTTACACCGCCTTCTTTCGAGATCTTCCGGACGAATGCGACGATAGGATAATGGCGCTACAACACGCGGAAGAGTTAACACCCATAGGCTCATCCGCCAACCAGACTCATGAAGTAAATGGAAGTCACAAGGCAGGTCTCGCGGCGTTAACATTCGGCGCACTAGGCGTCGTCTTTGGAGACATTGGGACAAGCCCTCTCTACACGTTGAAAGAGTGCTTGAATGCCGCGGGCGGCGCTAAAGCCACGACCGCCGATCTATTCGGAATTCTCTCTTTGATGTTCTGGTCGCTACTGCTCGTGGTCACCGTGAAGTATTTGACCTTCGTCATGCGCGCCGAGCATAACGGTGAAGGCGGGATTTTCGCGCTGCTCGCGATCGTTCCGGAACGGTTCCGGACGCCCGCGGCACGGACCGGCAAGGTCACCGGCATGGCGCTGCTGGCTGTGATTGGAGCAGCTCTGTTATATGGCGACGGCGTAATCACACCGGCTATTTCTGTTCTGAGCGCGGTTGAAGGACTGGCCGTAGCAAGTCCCCGGCTAGCGCCTCTGGTTGTGCCACTCACCTGCGTCATTCTAGCCCTACTGTTCTCCATTCAGCGACGCGGAACGGGGGATGTCGGCAAACTCTTCGGTCCCGTAATGACGGTTTGGTTCACGGTCCTGGCGGGAATAGGCATTTATCAAATTGCGCAGAGACCTCAGATCCTGGCAGCCCTCTCGCCTTACTATGGCGCAGCATTCTTTTTTCATCACGGTCTTCCAGGAATTCTCATCCTCGGCTCAGTCGTCCTGGTGGTCACGGGTGGAGAAGCACTTTACGCCGATATGGGGCATTTTGGCGTTCGGCCGATCCGCTTTGCGTGGACAGGCTTTGTATTGCCGGCTCTCCTGCTCGGCTATCTAGGGCAGGGTGCATTGATCTTACGCAATCCCAAGGCTATAGAAAGCCCGTTCTTCCAGCTTGTACCTGCCGGCATCCCTACTTATCTACTGGTCCTGCTGTCCAGCGCCGCCACGGTGATCGCGTCGCAAGCGCTCATTTCCGGCGCCTTCTCGCTGACCCGCCAGGCCATGCTGCTCGGCTACCTTCCACGAGTAACGATCAAACACACCGCCTATCACACCGAAGGACAGATTTTCATTCCGGAGGTAAATGCGCTGCTCGCAGCCGGCTGTATTCTTCTGGTGCTGACTTTTCGCGAATCGGTGAAGCTAGCAGCGGCTTATGGCATCGCCGTCACCGGGACGATGGCGATTACCTCAATCCTTTATTACATCGTGGCACGGTACACCTGGGGTTGGAGTAAGTGGCGGGCCGGGGTGATTCTTGCGCTTTTTCTGAGTTTTGATATCCCGTTCCTGCTGGCAAATCTTTTCAAGTTTTTCGACGGCGGCTACGTGCCGATGCTAATTGGCGCTTCCTTAATTGCAGGCATGTTGATCTGGAGCCGCGGCCGCACTTCCTTGATGGAGCAGTACTCCGGCCGATACTCAAGCGTCGAAATGGCGATGCCACTGATTCAACGCAGCCTCTCTTCGAGGGTTCCCGGGAGTGCGATATTCCTTGCTCCCAGTGCTGAGCACGTTCCTCCCGTGCTGATGCATCATGTGGAGCGTAGCCGTTCGCTCCATGAAACCGTCGTTCTACTGACCGTCCAGGAAGTGACGACTCCGGTAATCTCCGAGGAAGCACGGTATCAGATTGCCGCATTGGGTGACGGCTTCTATAGGCTTAAAATCTCCTTCGGATATATGGAGGAACCGCTCCTGCTGCCGGTGCTGCGCGCCATTTCCGAAGACGAGCACATCCCGGTCGACCTCGACAACACGACTTACTACATCGGGCACGAAGTCATTGTGGCGAGAGATGCCGGCCTTAACCGTGTTCCCGAGGCAATCTTTTCGTATTTGAATCGTAACGCGGTCCAAGAAGAAAGGCGTTATGGTATGCCCGCACAGCAGATCGTCGAAATCGGCACGCAGGTCCGGTTGTGAGGACGTCAGGCCAATTAGATGCGGTTTGGAATGCTCTCCGCGATATTTTCGAGTAGCAAATCTTCGCCGTTTTGCGTCCCATAGCCGACGGCGTGAGTTTTGGGGGAGTTAAAATTGCTGG
>DATHIZ010000154.1:0-13361 GCA_035316385.1 Bryobacteraceae bacterium
AATCCGTTTTCGGTTTGGGCGCAAGACTTACTTGCAACCTGGCGTCAAGTTTGGCGATTTCCCGCTCGATGCTGGGGCGTGAAGAGGAATCTGCGGGCAACAACTGCAAAAGCATCTGCCATTGTTGACGGGCTGCTTGCAGTTGCCCAATGGCAGCCAGCTGGCGCGCTTGATTGGCAAGCTGCTCCAGTTCCTGCTGCGACGGTGAAGGGAAGGCGGCCAAATACTAAGTCTACGTGAGAAGCCGTTTAGCGGTTTGCGGGGCGTCTTCAGAGATGCGCCGGCTCTTCAACCAGCGGCTTCTTCGCTCAAATCGGGCAAATTATGCGTCAGCTGCGACGCCAAAAACACGGCTACCACGGACTCCAATCCTTCCGCGTCCTCTTCGTCGAAGCGGTTCAAGCTGGCGCTGTCGATGTCGATCACGCCCAGTAGCTTGCCCCAATTGAGCAACGGCACGACAATTTCCGAACGGGCTTCGATATCGCAGACGATGTGCCCTGGGAACGCCTGCACATCGGGCACTACAATGGTCTCGCATTTGGCTGCCGCGGTACCGCACACACCGCTTCCGAGTGGGATTCGGGAGCAGGCTGGATTTCCCTGAAAGGGACCCAGCACCAACTGCTGTCCGTCGGCGATGTAAAAGCCGACCCAATTTACATCCGGCAATAACTTAAACAAGAGAGCGGATGTATTGGCCGCATTGGCAACAAAGTGCGTTTCCTTGCCGAGCAGATGATGCAGCTGCTCGCAAACATTCTGGTACAGGGCTGCCTTTGGACCGGGCTTTTCAACTGGGCTTGCGGCTTGCATTATATAAATAGTTTAGCTCCGCTGTGAAAGATCTCAGTTTTTGATGGAGATTATCGCGCGCTGTAGCACTATCCCGGCTCGGTCGGCGGTGGTAGGGATTCGTCATGTATCCTTTGGCCTCAGCGGCCGCTTCCGACTTTGGCGCCGTCTTCACCGTCTCCCGGTAGGCCTCTATCGCTTCGGCATGATTGCCCTGCAGATCGTGAATTTGCCCCAGCCGCAGCCAAGCCAGCACTGCCGTGTTTAAATCCAACTCGCTCGCCTCCAGCGTCGCCTGCTTCATGTCGGCCAGAGCCGGCGCCAGATCGCCATACCAAAAGAGCAGATTGCCCTTCATGTACCGTATCTTTCCAGCCGGCAGATGGGCGTAGCCGGAAGCCCCATTGCGGCGCAAATCCTCAATTTCGTCAAGCACTTGCAAAGCTGAGGCTTTATCACCGGAATCGCTATACATCTGCACCAGCTCGTAGCGGTACAGATAGTTGCGCGGGAACTTGGCTGCCATGTCCTGGAGCAGCGGAAGCGCCTTCAGCGGCATCCGTTCGCGCCGGTAGATCGCCGCCAGAACCACCTCGGCGTCATAGCGGTTGCGCACTCCATGCGCCGCCACCAGTTCCATTTGCCGCAGTCCGCCCTGCTTGTCACCGCGGAAGCCGCCCAGGAAACCAAACGCGCGCATGTAAAACGGCAAGGAACCGACCACATAGGCATTCAGTCCGAGCACCAGATGCGCATCCACGTCGTTCGGGTCCACCTCCAGAATCTGCTCGTTGGCTTTGCGCGCCGCAGTGGCTTCCCGCAGCGCATCCATCCAAGATTTTTCCACCAGAAACAGAAAATTGGACCGCAGCACATGGGACACGCCAAGAGCCGAGAGAGTGCCAATATCGCGCGGATTCTCTTTCAGCGCAGCTTCGCTAAGCTTTAGCGATTCGGCCACGCAGTCTTGAAAGCGTTGTTTGTCTTGCGGGTCCATTTCCATTTTCTGACGCCGCAAAAACGGATTATTGCCGGACACCAGTTGGCTTTCGAGCGCTCCGTCGCGCAGCATTTCCCGGTATAGGATGGCCTGGGCAACGCGATTGAACCTTTTCGCCTCAGTGGGATGTTCCTTCAGATCCCGCTCGAAGTACATGAGCGCCGCATCGAACTCGTTGTTGTAAAAATGCACCCAACCCGGGTCGGTCGTGGATGGGTCTGGAGCTGGCGGTTCCGCGAAAGCAGCATGGACGGAAGCAAGAACAAGCAGCGCCAGCCAGCTACACCGCATGCCTGGCCTCCCACTCGCCTAAAGCCCGCTTCGCCGCGCCAGAGATCACGCTGTTGGCATGCCTGCTCAAACGCTCCAACGGTTCCTTCACGGAAGCGTTCCCGCTGTTTCCTAGAGCTACAGCCACATTCCGCAAAAATCCTTCATATTTAGTCCGCCAAATGGGAGATTGCCGAAAAAGCATACGAAACTCAACCTCTGTCAGATCGGCCATGCGTTCCAACCCCGGCGCAAACTCCACAGGACCGAAATGTTCGTCCAGGGTAACCGGCGCCCGGCGGTTCCACGGGCATACATCCTGGCAGATATCGCAGCCGAAAATATGGTTTTCCACGCGGTTTGCGAGTTCCGCCGGCAGCTCGCCCCGTTTCTCAATGCTGAGATACGAAATGCAAAGCCGGGCGTCCAGTGTCCATTCTCCGGCTCCGTTCGGAACAATTGCCTCGGTCGGGCAAGCGTCGATGCAGCGGTGGCAGGTCCCGCACCGGTCCGGCGCCGCGGTATCCACAGCCAGCGGAATCGATAACAGCACCTCGGCCAGCAGAAACCAGGATCCCTGCTCCTGATTGATCAAGCAGGTATTTTTGCCGATCCAGCCCAGTCCTGCCGCGCGCGCGTACGAACGTTCCAGCAGCGGAGCGCTATCGATGCAGATCTTGGAATCGAAGGTCTCGCCGTGGATTCCGGCAATGCCCGAAATCAATTTCCCCAGCGGCGCCCGCAGCAATTCGTGATAGTCGCCGCCCCAGGCATAGCGCGAGATCCAGCCGCGATCCAGATCGCTCGTATCGCCTTTCATTTCAATAGATCGCGGGTACGGCGTATTGTAGAGCTTGCCGACGCAGACAATGCTTTGCGCTCCCGGCAAAAGTTCGCGGGGATCGGCGCGCATGGCTCCACGGCGGTCCGTTAAGTACTTCATTTCGCCCGCCATGCCCCTGGTGCGCCACATCTCAAAGCGCGCAAAGTCGTCCGTTGGCAACGCGGCGGCCACGCCAGCGAGTTCGAACCCGCTGGCACGCGCCAGGTCTTTCACTATCGCTGCTGTGATCGGCAAAATTGAATATGCTCAACTCTTATTTTGACCTCACTACTCGAACTTCGTAACGTTTTCGTCGAAAGAGGCGGACGCCTCGCCCTCAACGGCTTCAGCGTTTCCATCCAAGCCGGTGAGCACGTCGCCATCCTGGGCCCCAACGGCAGCGGGAAATCGACGCTGATCAAGACCATCACCCGCGAGTGTTACCCGCTACTGCGTCCTGAGACCAGTCTCCGGATTCTCGGCCAGGAGAGCTGGAATATCTTCGATTTGCGAACGCATCTGGGCCTGGTCAGCAATGAATTGATGGCCCAATGCACGCGCGATATCACCGGGCGCGAGCTTGTCCTCTCGGGATTCTTCGGCTCCATCGGTCTCGGACTTAATCACCACGTAACGGACGAGATGGAATCGGCCGCTCAAAAAGCGATGGCACAACTGGAAGTGGAACACCTGGCCGGCCGCTGGCTGGACGAGCTCTCATCGGGCGAAGGCCGCCGCCTGCTGATCGCGCGCGCGTTGATCCACAACCCGTCCACGTTGCTGCTGGACGAACCCACCACCAGCCTCGACCTGCCAACTCTGCGCGAAGTGCGCGGCCATTTGCGCGGGCTGGCGCGCGGCGGCGTGGGCTTGCTGCTGGTCACGCATCACCTGGATGACATCATTCCCGAGATCGACCGCGTGATTTTAATCCGCGACGGCGCTGTTTTTGCCGACGGGCCGAAGGGCGAGATCCTCACCTCCGCGCAGCTGTCCTCAACGTTTGGCGTACCGCTCGAAGTGTCCGAGCGCGACGGCTTTTACCACGCGTGGTAAGCAAGTGCGCGTGATCATGCTCGTGTTGTTTGTTGCAGTCGTGCAATTTCTTGCACATGGAGCGTCAACGCTCACAATTCCCTTTAACGTGCTGCTCACATCGGTGCTGGTCTTCATTTTCATCTCGCCGCTGGCCGGGGTTTTGCTGCGTACATTGCTGCTCAGGCGGCACGGCCGGGCATCGTTTGAAGGCGTTCTTTTGCCTAAATTCGCGCCGGTCGCAAGCGTGGCGCTGCATGGAACGCTCGTCCGGATTTTCGCGTTCCATGCGGACAACAGTACAGGGCGGTTTTTTACGTACTACTCATTAGGAGTCATGCTCGCGTTGGACATGCGAAGCGGCTGCATCACAGTTTCGACGATGAACGGCTTGCCTTATTCCGGCGCGTCCGCGATGAGCTTCGAAGCTATCTAAACGAGTTTGCGCAAAGCGTCTAAACGCCGTTCAGCTCAATGCGAGTGAGCGATCTGGCGCAAAGCCCGCCCCGCGGATGATCCAGTAGCGCAGCTTAACTCACTGAAAGCGAAGAAGTTGCAAATTTCTACTCCTCCTGTTCAATACGGTTAAATAACCATACAACCCGCAAACGGCGCAGTTCGCTTTCAATTTGTTTTCATGCGGCTAGGAGGAACCTATACTGTCTAAGACCGAGGATGTATGACTCCCGGCAAATTTTTCGGATTGAATGATCGGAGTTCTAGGGTCTTAAGCATGCACAAACCAATCAAGTACTTGGAAAAGGCAGTCACGGTAGGCGCAAACGCAGTCTGGCAGGTGTTCGACAGGGTAAACCAGATTAACCAAAGCCCGTCCTTCACCCCCAAGTGGTCTGATAAGCCTCTGCTCAAGAGCTACCAAAAGGCGAAGCCGCCCCTCGGCTGGCCGCGCGAAACCGACTCGTTGTGCCCCAAGTGCATCCCCGAGATTCGTCAGAGCATCGTGGACGGTAAGGTCGATCACAAAATTCTTCTAAATCAGCCGGTTGGCGAGATCAAGGCGAAGATCATCGAACGCGACGGCCAGATCCTCATGGTAAAAGAATGCGCTATCCATGGCGTGTTCGAGGATCTGATGTCGATCGATCCGGCGTTCTCCAAGCATCTCGAAGACGTATTTCCGGGCCGCGACATCCGCGCTCACAACGACGAGAAGCTGCACAACCACGGCACCAGCACCATCACCCATGGCCGCGGATCGGTCCTGACGATCGATCTCACGAACCGCTGCAATATGATGTGCGATCCCTGCTTCATGGACGCCAATCAGGTCGGCTTTGTGCACGAGTTGAGCTGGGAAGATATCCAGACGCTACTCGACAATGCCATTTCGATTAAGCCGCGCCGCCAAATGTCGGTACAGTTCTCCGGTGGCGAGCCGACTCTGTCGCCGTACTTTTTAGATGCGGTGCGTTACGCCCGCAAGGTGGGTTACACCAGCGTGCAGGCGGCCACCAACGGTATCGAATTCGCCAAGCGCCCCGATTTCTGCAAACAAGCCTCCGAAGCCGGTCTGCGCTATGCCTATCTGCAGTTCGATGGCATCGGCAATGAAGCCAATTCGCATCGCGCGGTGGGCAATCTGTTTGACGTGAAGCTGCGCGCGATTGAGAATCTGTGGAGCAACGGCGTCGACATTGTTCCGGTCATCACAATCATCAACGGCATCAACAACGAGCAGGTGGGACGCGTAGTCCAGTTTGCGCTCGACAATCCAAAGAAGATCCCGTTCCTTTCCTTTCAGCCTGTCTCCTTCACCGGGCGCGATGAAGCCGTGACCGACGAGCGCCGTCAGGCGCAGCGCTATACGCTGTCGCACCTGGCGCATGACGTGAAGAACCAGACCGGTATCGGCGAGCCGATCCGCGATTGGTTCCCCATCAGCTTCATGAGCACGTTTTCTGATTTTGCCGACCTCGTTCACGGGCCGAATGCCGACTGGGGTCAGTTGAGCTGCGGCTGCCACCCGAATTGCGGTATCGGCATGGCGGTTATGTGCGACAAGGAGACCAAGGAATACGTTCCGGTGACCAAGTTCCTGCATGCCGACCAGTTAGCGAAGGACATCGCCCGAGTAAACGATGCCGCTCGCGGACGTGCGCTTTCGATATTTGGCGTGACTTTGGCTTTGCTTCGTAATTACGATCCGTTCACCTCTCCCAAACACTTCAAACTGAACGATCTGGTCGCAAAGTTCGACAAGTGCTTCGGCATGAGTAAGGGAGACCACGGTAAGGTGTATGGCAAAGTAACCGGTGACCGTACGCGAGCAGACATCGACAAGCGCCGCGGCGATCGTTGGAACTTCCTGTTCATTGCGGGCATGTGGTTCCAGGATCTGTTCAACTACGATTTCCGCCGCACCGAGCAGTGCATCATTCCGTATGCCACGCAGGAAGGCGAAATCTCCTTCTGCGCTTATAACACCGGCGTAGGCTGGCGCAACATCATTGAGAAGATGCACATGACGTCGACTCTCACCAAGTGGTATGCCGAGAATGGCAAGCATGAAATCTTCGCCGGCAACAAAGCCGTGCCGTTAGTGGAACAGAAGCATAATCTGATTCTGAACGAAGCGCACGTCGCCGCCGGCCGCCAGCATGACCTCGACGATAAGGGTATTGCCAAAACTGCTCGCGAAGAAAAAACCCGCGCTCGCGATGAAGCCCTGAAGGCCAAGATCGAGAACGACAAGATGGCCCGTCTCTACCGCGAGCATGTCCTTGGAGAAAAGAAGCTGGAAGGCTTCGTTCCGCTCGATGGCTTGCTCGGTTCCCTGCCCTCTAAGCCAGTCGAGAAGCAGGAAGAAGTCGGCGCAATGGGCGACTAAGTACTACGGAAAACAAGTAAACATCAGTTAATTAGAAAGCTTTAACTGACAAAGACCGCCGGGCTAACTCCCGGCGGTCTTTTTTTTTGGCTCGCCTTAGTTAATGCGCCACATCATAGCCCCACACCGTACGGCTAAGGCTATTACCATTAGTCGACAGCGGTCTTGAATGACTACGTAAGCCCTGTTAGACTCCTCCTCATAGCACGAAAAGCACCAGGTACTGTTTACGGCCGGGGGGGCGCAGGTCACTCGGTCCGGAAAGGAGTCATGCATGAAAGTTAAAAGCAAAGTAAACGCCGGCATCTCGATCTGGGGTGAATAGCTAGTAACTGCCGTCTAGCTTAGATG
The DNA here is from genome assembly GCA_035316385.1 of Bryobacteraceae bacterium. Lineage (GTDB taxonomy): Bacteria > Acidobacteriota > Terriglobia > Bryobacterales > Bryobacteraceae > Bog-105. Next base: position 7,123 of record DATHIZ010000154.1, read on the forward strand.
ATTTGCGGTTGGCTGACCGTTCGGAGAGATCCGAACGGTCATCTGATTGTTCCCTGCTGATAAAATGCCCAACAGTTTCCACCGAGTGAATCAATCTCTGCGCCTGGACAAAGGGCTTTGTCCGGTGTCGCGCTCACGATTGCCCTGGCGCTGGCAGCAGCCTGGACAGTTTGGGCTTTTAAAGCGCCGATCGTGCGCTATGAAGCATCGGATTCAGCACGGCTGGAAGTAGCTGGCGCGCCTTACGTAATCCAGTCGGATCTCACCGGCAAGTTGTTTTCTTCCGGACTGTTTCTGGGAAGAGAGGTTCAGGTTGGAGATGTTCTTCTCGAGTTTGAAAGCCGCGACGAACAACTCAACCTTTCCATGGAACGCACCCATCGCGCGTCATTGGAGCCGCAAATTGCCGCGCTTCGGGCTCAGATGGAACAGGAAGGCCTGGGCCGCGGCGATGAGGAAAAAGTATTAGCCTTTTCCATCGGCGGCGCTGAAGCACAGTATCGCCAGGCGGAGGCACAAGCGCTGCTGGCGGCTGAAGAATCGGCGAGGGCAAACCAGCTACGTAGAGAAGGGCTGATTTCCGAAGCCGAAGCCCGCCGGGCGGACGCCGAGTCTCGAAGCAAGCGCGCCGCGGCGGATAGCACCAAAGTGGCGGTCTCACGCGTTCAGCCCGAGTTGCTGGTGCGGGATCGCGATCGCGCGGTGCGGGTTAAGGAAATCTTAGTCGACGTGACAAAACTCCAGTCCGAAGCGGCAGCCTCCTCCGCGAACATCCGGCGGTTGGAGCACGAACTAGAAAAGCGGCAGGTTCGCGCGCAAGTGTCGGGAACGTTAACCGAATGCCTTATCCTGCGCGCGGGCGCGCACATTTACGAAGGCCAGCAACTCGGCGTCATTGTTCCGAGCAGTCAACTACAGATCGTAGCCGAGTTCGCGCCGTCAGCGGCCTTAGGCAAGATTCACCCCGGCCAGGACGCGATCGTGAAGCTGCAGGGCTTTCCCTGGGCGCAGTTCGGCACCTTGTCAGCTCGCGTCTCGCGCGTTGCGGGCGATATTCGGGACGGCCGCGTCCGCGTTGAACTCGCCGTAAACGCGCCCGCGCACTCGCGCATTCCGCTACAACATGGCTTGCCTGGCTCCGTCGAGATCGAGGTGGAGCATGTCACCCCAGCCCTGCTGCTTCTAAGGTCCGCGGGGCAAATTGTAGGCGCGCGTTGAGACGCCTGCTCGCACCGGAAGTCGTTCAGACCTCGAACCTGGACTGCGGACCCGCCGCCCTCAAGGGCCTGCTCGAAGGTTTCGGCATCCCCGCCAGCTATGGGCGTTTGCGCGAGGCCTGCCAAACCGGGCTCGATGGTACATCCATCGACACCATGGAGATTGTTGCGAATCAGCTCGGGCTCGAGGCGGAACAGATCATGCTCCCGGTAGATCACCTGCTGCTGGAGGAAGCGGCGGCCTTACCCGCGATTGTCGTAGTTGTACTTCCCAACGGTCTTACGCACTTCGTGGTGGTTTGGCGCCGGCATGGAAAACTGCTGCAGGTGATGGACCCGGCGGTCGGGCGGCGCTGGGTTCCGTGTGCAAAATTCGTCAGCGAAATGTACAACCACGCCATGCCCGTGGGAGCGGCCGATTGGCGCGAGTTTGCCGTTTCAGACAGTTTTCAATCGGCGCTTAATGCCAGAATGCGCGCCATCGGAATAGGCAAAGCAGAACGGGCGCGGCTGCTGTCGCTCGGAGTCAAATCGGAAGGCTGGCGCCCGCTCGCTGCGCTGGATGCGGCCACCCGCTTGCTCACGTCGTTAACGAACGCAAAAGGCGTCCTGGGCGCGCGGCACCGTGCCAAACTCCTGGAGCGCTTGATCGACAACCCGGACCTGATCCCGCTCCGCTGCTGGTCTGTGCGAGCCATACCCGGCGGCGACGAGCGAGAAGAGCAAGTCCTCATGCGCGGAGCGGTGCTGGTGCGCGTGAAGGATCAAAAAAAATCCAAGACATCAGCGGCAGAGATACGCTCCGAACTGGCACTTGCGGTAGGCGCGCCGCAACAGAAACCCGGCACTGAACTGGCACGAGCCGTCTGGCAAAGCGGATGGCTGCTTGCTCCGCTCTTACTGGTCGCGCTGCTGGTAGCCGCCGGCGGTACTCTCCTCGAAGCCCTGCTCTTTCGCGGGCTCCTGGACATAAACACCCAGCTCAATGTTGCCGGACAACGCATGGGCGCGGGAGCGGCGCTGCTGCTGTTTGGCCTGGCGATGCTCTTGCTGGAAGTACCGGCCTTTGCCAGTAGCTGCCGTCTGGGCCGCCAGCTGGAAAACCGGCTGCGCATCCTTTTCCTTGAAAAGATTCCAAAATTGAGTGACCGGTATTTCCAAAGCCGCCTCACGTCGGATATGGCCGAGCGCAGTCACGTTACCCACCGCTTGCGCAACCTGCCCGTGCAAGCACGCCAACTGCTCTCCTCGCTTTGCCAGTTGGCCGCCACAGGCGCGGGCATTCTCTGGCTCGAACCCACGGCCGCTCCATTCGTCGTGCTTGCCATGGCCGCGGCTGTTCTGCCCATCTTGGGGGCGCAAAGTCTGCTCATCGAGCGGGACCTGCGAACGCGCAGCCACGCCGCCGGCCTCACGCGCTATTACTTGGATGCAATGCTCGGCTTAGTCGCCATAGCGGCGCATGGCGCCAGGCAAAGCGTACGCCGGGAACAGGAGAAACTCTTAGGCGAATGGGCACACGCCGCCTTGCGATTGCAGCGCGCGATCGTGAGCACCGAAACGCTACAAGCGATCGCTACCTTTGGCCTGGTGATCGCGCTGGTTTTGACGCGTCCGCTGCAAGGAGCCGAAGCAGGTCGAATCTTGTTGGTCGCTTACTGGGCCTTGTCTATTCCGGTGCTGGGCCAGGAGATCTGCGCGCTGGCCCGGCAATATCCCGCCTATCGCAATCTCACGCTGCGCGTGCTCGATCCGCTAGGCGCGCCCGAGGAAAATGAACCCGTTCAGAATGCAAACGGGATCGCCTGCGGGCTAATGCCGCCCGTCATCGAGTTTCACAACGTGAGCTTCCAAGCCTCCGGCCATACGATCCTCAGTGACATCGATCTCAAATTGAAAGCGGGCAGTCACGTCGCGATCGTCGGTCCCTCCGGCGCGGGCAAGTCCAGCTTGATGGGCTTGCTGCTCGGCTGGTCGAAACCGAGCCAGGGCGAAGTATTGGTCAACGGCGAGCCTCCGAATCACGAACAACTGCGCCGGGCAACCGCTTGGGTAGACCCGTCGGTGCAGATCTGGAATAGATCGTTATTTTCGAACCTCACTTATGGATCGGCCTCTGAAACGCCTGCGGTAGGCGAGGCAATCGACACCGCTATGCTGCGCGGTGTACTGGAATCTCTCCCGGAGGGGCTGCAGACGAAGCTCGGTGAAGGCGGAGGGCTTGTATCGGGCGGCGAAGGGCAGCGCGTTCGACTAGGCCGCGCGCTGTTGCGTGAAGACGCCAAGCTGGTGCTTCTCGATGAGCCATTCCGTGGTCTGGATCGCGAAAAGCGCCGCGAGTTACTCACCCGCGCCCGCGCGTTCTGGAGCCAGTCCACCCTGATCTGCATTACCCACGATCTTTCGGAAACCACCGGGTTCGACCAGGTAGTTGTCGTCGAGAATGGCCGTATTGCTGAACATGGGACACCGTCTGAGCTTTTAAACTGGCCGGAGTCCCGTTATACACAAATGCTGGAAGCGGAAGAGGCTGCCGCGTCCGATCTTTGGAGAAACAGCATGTGGCGCCGCATCCAGATTCAATCGGGCCGGATAACAGAAGACCTGCCAGTACCGGCAAAAGGCGAGCGCGGGCGGAGCGCGGTGGCGTGATGACTCCTGCAAAACTAAGCTGGCCGGTGGCGCGGCTTGGCGACGCTATTTCCGCACTCATTCACCAGACTGGTCTGAGAATACAAAACGCGGAACTTCCAAATCCAGTGGGTTCACAGAAGTCCAGCGGACTGGCGGAATGGATCGATTGGGTAACTAAGAGCGCGGGCTGTGAAGCGCAGCTCGCCGAGATGTCATATGGGGATCTGGAACAGGAATTGCCCGCGACCTATCCTGCTTTGCTGCGCATCAACGCGGATTCGTTCCTGCTGGTGCTGGGCAGCAGCGGCAATAGGCTTCGCTTGCTCGGCCCCGATGGAGCCAAACGGTCGTTCCCTGTTCGCGAAATCCGCGCAATTCTCTGTGAGCCGCTGAAGCAGGAACAGCGCCCGCAGTGGGACCGCTTGCTGGATGAGGCCGGAATTCCGCCGGCAAAAAAGGAACGCGCCATCGACCAGCTCATGAACGAGCCATTCGCCGGCAAGCGCTTCGATGGATGTTGGGCATTGCGCGCCCAATACAGCGCGAAAACGGGACAAAGCATTTTTCATTTATTGCGGGAAGCCCGCGCCGTGCCGAACGCCGTCGCCCTCCTCGCCGCTAAGACCGGCCAATATCTGCTATGGCTCGCATCCTGGGCCATTCTCGGCCGGATGGCGTTCAACGGCCGGCTCGACAGGGGCTGGCTGACGGCCTGGGCGCTGTTGCTGGTCACGCTCATTCCATTTCAAGCGGCCATCACCTGGTGGCAAGGCGTGTTTGCCATCAGCCTGGGCGCATTTCTGAAGCGGCGCCTTCTTGCTGGCGCTCTACGGCTGCGACCGGAGGAAATGCGCCATTGGGGAATAGGCAGCTTTCTGGGCCAGGCTCTCGAAGCCGGGTCGGTTGAGACGCTCGCAGTGAATGGGGGAATCGCAGGCCTCCTGGGAGTGATCGAGCTGGCCGTGTCCATGTTCCTGCTCGGCAAGTTCGCGCTGGTGCTCGGCTTCTGGTGCACTCTCATGGCGTTCGCCGCATGGCGCTTCCGCCTGCACTGGGAAAGCTGCACGTCTTCTCGACTGGAGATGACGCAAGATTTAATTGAGAACATGGTCGGCCATCGAACCAGGCTCGCTCAGCAGCAGGATAACTGGCACCAAGGTGAAGCCGCGGCGCTCGAACAATATTTGGGTCGTTCGCACCGCCTGGACCGCACCGGCGCCTGGCTGGCGGCAGCCATCCCGAGAGGCTGGCTGCTCGTGGGCTTGGGCTGCCTGCTGCCGTCTTTTATCGCCAAGCAAGAGACGAGTGCGCAGACCGCAGTCCTGCTGGGCGGTGTTTTGCTGGCCTACGCCGCTTTCCGGAAAGTGACCGCAGCATTCGCTGACATTGCCGTTGCGACAGTGGCTTGGAAGCGCATCCGGCCGCTGTTCGACGCCGCCGGACGAACCGAAGCCGCGGGCGTTGTTTCAATTTCCCGTAAAGCGGAGGTTGGACAAAAGGTGATGGAGGCAGATGGTTTGGCCTTCCGTTATCGTGCCACCGGCGAGCCCGCGTTGAGTGGATGCAGCCTCACCATTCACAAAGGCGAACGCATTTTGCTCGAAGGTCCATCCGGCGGCGGAAAAACCACGTTTGCGTCTCTGATCTCAGGCTTGCGGCCGCCGGAAGCGGGCTTATTGCTGGCCAACGGATTGGACCGCCACACGCTAAGCGATAGCGGCTGGCGCCACTGCGTTTCAGCCGCCCCGCAGTTTCATGAAAACCACATTCTCACCGAAACGTTGCTCTTTAATGTGCTGATGGGACGCCGCTGGCCGCCTACCGCCGAGGATTCCAAGCAAGCGGAAGCGCTATGCCGCGAACTCGGATTGGGCGAGTTGCTCGATCGCATGCCCGCGGGAATGCGTCAGATGGTGGGCGAAGGCGGATGGCAGCTCTCGCACGGGGAAAAAAGCCGCATCTATATCGCGCGCGCGCTCCTGCAAAATGCCGAATTGGTTATTCTCGACGAAAGCTTTGCCGCCCTCGATCCGGAAAATCTGCGCGTCGCGATGCAATGCACGCTCAAACGAGCCGGAACCCTGATGGTGATTGCGCATCCTTAGGAAGCTTGCATCAATTCCAGGAGCTTCTTTACCGTTCGCCAGTTTCGCCCGGTGCTCACGGTAGCTAGCTTTGCATCGAAGTAGGCATTTGTGAGCTTAGTGGTCCCGGCGCCTCCGGGAAGGTGAAGATAGACCTCTTGCCGCTGCACGATGAAGTGATCCGGCGGCGACCGGTCAGGATCGAGCTTCGCAATCGCACCGGGGCTGGGCTTGTCCGCCAGAAACAGAACATGCAGCGATTCTTCCGCCAGTCCCGACTTGAGAAAAGGATTTTCAGCTACGA
>DATHIZ010000155.1:0-8386 GCA_035316385.1 Bryobacteraceae bacterium
GATCGCAAATGTAACTTCCTCCGCAGGCAGCGTGCAGGAATCCTTATTCACCTACCAGCTGACAGGCGGCTCTTACATCGGCTCAACCATCATCCTCTCTAACTCATTCGAAACCGGCGATGGCGCATCCACCGGCCTGCAGAACTTCTGTGCCGGCGGCAGCTTTGGCCTGGACGGCGTCAGTGGATGCACAGGAACGCCGGGCGCGCTCGCCACCGTTGACGGCGCTCAAAACCAGGATGCGAGCCTGTTCAGCGCGGTGAGCTTCTTAAGTGTTACAAATGACCTCACTTTCGATGGAGGTTTGGCCGGAACCGCTGCTGGTGGAACATTTGTGAATCAGTTCACAACGGCGCCAGCCTCGATCCCTGAGCCGCTTCCCTTGTTGTTGACCAGCGTTGGCTTGACGCTCTTGCTATGCCGGCGCGTGAAATAGGGCAGACAAAAGCTAAGGGAGACAAAGTGACCAATAAACTCAAATCATTCGCTTGCGTCACGCTGGCTGCGACGCTGGCTGCTCCACCTTCAGGATTCGCAGCGAGCCACCGCGAAGCACCTATTACAGCTCTCGATCATAAAGCAGATATTACAGACTTCTTCGCATTTGTTAGCTATAACGACTCCACGAAAGTGACGTTCATTTTGAACGTGGATCCTCTCTTGGAGCCCGGCAATGGGCCCAACTACTTTCCGTTCGATGACAACATTCTCTACACCATCAAGGTGGATAACAACAACGATGCTGTAGAAGACATCACCTTCCAGGTGCAGTTCCGTACGGAAGTGCGGGCGCCCCAAGTCTTTACCGGTTTTGTCGGTGCGGGAGGTGGACTCAACGCCCCGGCTAATTCCCCGCCCCCGGTTGCTCCAGGATCGCCGGTTGTTCCACCCGCTATCACTGCACTGGACGGTCCGGGCGCGGCTGGCCTCAGCCTGCGTCAATCGTATTCCGTCACGATGGTCAAGAACGGCGTCAGCACCCCGCTGACAGCCGGCTCTCCGCTCTATACCGTGCCGAGCAACGTCGGCCCGCGAACCATGCCAAATTATCCGCTGCTCGCGGCCCAAGGCATCTACGAACTGGGCAGCGGTATCAAAGTGTTTGCCGGCACTGTGGACGATCCTTTCTACATCGATCTCGGAGCGGCCTTCGATTCTCTGAATTTTCGGCAAGGGGCAGGCGGTGGAGTGCTCTCTCCAGCCTCCGATGCAAACGATCAGACCAATTTTGCTCCCGACTTTGTTTCCGGCTTCAACGTAAATACCATTGCCATCGAAGTGCCGGTAGCGGCATTGACTCGTACGGGAAGCCAGGTAGCCGCTTCTGATCCGGCGGCTACTATCGGCGCGTGGGGAGCCACCTACCGTCCCCGAACGACGGTCCGGCGTGCTCCCCTAACAGCCGTTTCCTCCGGCTCCTATTCGCAGGTGCAGCGCATGGGCAACCCGCTCATCAACGAGCTGATCATCGGCACCGGCTCTAAAGATTTCTGGAGCATGAGCCAGCCCAAGGATGACGCGCAATTCGCCAACTTTGCTCTTGACCCGCTTTTGGCCCGTGTGCTGAACGCCATTTATGGCATCCAAATCCCAACCCCGCCTCGGACCGACCTGCTGCCGCTCGTCACCTACGCTCCTCCGATTGCCGCACCCGGCACGCCGGCGGGACCGGTAGCTGACTTGCTTCGCCTTAATACCGGCGTGGCGCCCACTCCGGGAGCGAACCGCAGGCGGCTTGGTCTCCTCGCCGGGGACGCAGCCGGATTTCCAAATGGCCGCCGCGTTTCCGACGATGTGACCGACATCGCCGCCCGCGCCGTTGCCGGAATACTCGCCGGTCCTACTTTCAATTACCGTATCGGCGACGGCGTCAACACCAACGACGTTCCGTACCAGGAAGTATTCCCGTATGTTGCTTTCGCGCTGAGTGGACGGGATCGAAGACACATCGATCCAGGCGAGGCCGGCTGCACCATGAACTCCGGCAATCCTTGCCCTGTCAACTAACCAGACCCGGACGGCTTTTTATGCCGAATTCAAATTGCCTGTGTTCCGCCCTGTTTATGCTGGCCGTCTTGGCGCCTGCGGCTCTTGCCGCCGAACAGCCGGACCCGGTGGAGGCCAGGATCTCCGCGGCTCAGGCAAAGTTGAAAACGAGTCCCGAGTCATATACCGCCTACAATGACCTGGCGGCCGCGCTTTGCAGAAAAGGCCGCGACACTGAAGACCTGGCCGTCTACGAGCAGGCCGAAATCGCACTCGGCCGTTCTCTGCAACTCTCCGCCGCCAACTACGAAGCCCGCAAGCTGCAGGTCACTGTCTTGCTCGGGAAACACGAATTCGCCGCAGCCCTCGCGCTTGCCCAGGAGTTAAACCGGAAGGTGCCTGACGATATCGCCGGCTGGGCTTCCCTGGCCGAGGCGAACATCGCTTTGGGAAATTATGCCGATGCCGAAGTGCAGACCCAGTGGGTTCTCGACCTTCGCCCCGGCAATACGCTCGGCTTTGAAAAGGCCGCCGCTCTACGCGTGCTGTTCGGCGACGTGCCGGGCGCTATCGAATTTCTGGACGAAGCCAATCGCAGAACATCTCCGAACGACGCTGACCAGCGCGCCTGGCTGTTGACGCGCAAGAGCGATTTGCAGCTGATTTCCGGATACCCCAAGGAGGCTGAGGAATCGATCCAGCAAGCCTTCCAGTTCTTACCCGATTCACAGCTCGCCACGGAAGTGCTCGCACGCGTGCGCTTGGCCCAGGGAAGGTTCAGCGAGGCGGCCGCGCTATTTGAAAAGCGCTACACGCGAGTCAAGAGCGCGCGCAATCTCTACGACTGGGCTTTGGCCTTGGACAAGAGCGGGCAGAAGCGGGAGGCGGAGGCTGCTTTCGAGCAGTTTGAGAGACAAGCCGGAGCGGAAACCGGAAGGCCATTCAATGCCAATCTCCAGCTTGTCCTTTTTAAACTCGACCAAAAAAACGACGCGGCAGCCGCCCTCGCGCTGGCAACTCGAATGAGCAAAGAACGTCATGACTGCGCCACGCTCGACGCCTATGCCTGGGCTCTCTACAGCAATGGCAGGTATTCCGAAGCGAAGGCGCAGATGGACCGCGCTTTGGCCGTTGGCGTTCGTAACCCGGCTTATTTTTGCCATGCCGGACAGATTGCGGCGAAAGCAGGCGACGCGGCAGCCGCCGCCGGCTACCAGAAGGAAGCCGTCAGCTTCAAAGACGGTAATTGTCCGGCGGAAGGCGTCAAGGCTTTGCTCAGTGGGGTGAACCGGTGAGACGCGCGCTGCTGGGCCTTCTCCTTATTTCGCTAACCTTCGAACGGCTGACGGCACAGCAAGCGAATCCTATCGTCAGTCGCGCCTTGGCGGAGCAACTCGCTCACGAGCCGACCGACGAACGCATCCGCGCTTACGAACACTTGCTGAAATCGTCTCCCGGCAGCACCGCCAGTCAAATCGGTCTCATCGCAGCGTACCTTCAGAAACTCCGCGAATCGGGCGACTTCGGATATCTGGACCGGGCCGCGAAGCTTGTCGATAGTCTGCTTGAAAAGGACGCAGGAAACTTAGCCGCCTTACGCTACCAAAACGAGATCGACCTGCAGCGTCACGATTTCGCAACTGTGGCCGAACGTTCCGAGACCATGACCAAAGACAACCCTTCCGACTCCGCCGCTTGGGCAAATTTGGGCGACGCCTCCATGGAACTCGGCAACTACGACCGCGCCGGACAAGCCTACGTCAAAATGTTTTCCCTCCGCCCCAACCTCGCAAGCTACAACCGTCTCGCCTACTGGCGATTTGTCACAGGCGATGGCGAGACCGCTATCCAGCTTATGCAAAATGCGGTACAGGCCGGCGGCGATAGTCCCGAAAATACGGCCTGGTGCTTGGCCGAACTCGGAGACATATATTTCAAGCTCGGTAGAGTGCCGGAAGCCGCCGGCGCTTACAACGATGCCCTGCAACTGTTCCCGCGTTTGCACCGCGCCTTTGCCGGCCTGGGCAAAACCGAAGCCTTCCTGGGCCATAAAAACATCGCGATCAAAAACTATGAGCGTGCTCAAGCCATAGTGCCCCTGGTCGAATACGCCCAGGCATTGGAAGATCTTTACACCGCATCCGGCTTGACCGCCAAAGCCGCCGGACAGCGCGAACTGCTGTCCACCATGGAAACCCTGGGCAAAGTAACGAATGAGAAAACCAACCGGAACCTGGCGCTGATTCTCGCTGACCGCAACCACCACCTCGATTTCGCCTTAAGTCTGATGAACGCTGAGATTCCTGTCCGCGGAGATGTCTACACCTGGGACGCGATGGCCTGGGTACTTTTCAAGACCGGCCGGATCGAAGAAGCCAAAGCCGCTTCCGTGAAAGCCCTGAAGCTTCACACACCCGAACCGCTGTTCTACTATCACGCCAGCAAGATAGCCTCGGCCAGCGGCGACATTACAGCCGGGCGCGACTATTCCAGCCGCCTGATGTCGCTCAATCCAAAATTCGACTTTGGCAAAACCGCCCTGGCGCACGCACCCGTTCAATAGGCAGAGGAGATACCCGTGAGAAAGCTCTTTGCATTCTTCCTTTGCTCCATGGCGGTCTTTGCGCACCCGATGGGAAACTTCAGTGTCAGTCATTTTTCAAAATTGCAGATTGAGACTCACGGCGTTGCATTGCAATACGTCCTGGACCTGGCCGAAATTCCCACCTTCGAGTTGCTGAGCACATGGAAGATAGACCGCTCTGCCTCACCCCGCGAAATAGACGAGCACGCAACGAAGCAAGCTCGCGAATGGCTCAGCCACCTTGAAATCACAGCGGGCGGCCGTCCCGTGAAAGCCAGGTTTGAAGCTGTGAGGGCGACCATCTCCGACGGCGCGGGTAATTTGCCAATCCTTCGGATGGACATGCGCGCCCACCTCGATACCGAAAGCGGCGCCTTGAAGTACGAGGACCGCAATTACCCGGAACGAGCCGGTTGGAAAGAGATTGTTATCGTTGCCGCGGACGGTGTCTCTCTGACAAAGGTAAGCCAATCCGACAAAGACCTGAGCAAAGCTCTGACACAATATCCTGCCGACCCAACCATCGCGCCTCCGCAAGACTTGCGCGCGGAACTGCGCTGGAAGGCCGCGAAGCCGGTACAGGTTCCGGTTGCAACCCAAATTGTGAAGAGCATTCCTCAGCCGCACAATGCCCCCGTTTCCGCCGCGCCGGTTACGCTTACGCCTGAAGGCGCGCAGCCCGGTTCCGTCACGCGCGGAGATTTCCTCTCCCGGCTGCTCCATGAAAAAGAACTCTCTCTGTCGCTGATTCTGGTCGCACTGGCCGCGTCCTTCGGTTTAGGCGCGGTTCATGCTCTGACGCCCGGTCACGGCAAAGCCATCGTTGCGGCCTACCTTGTCGGCTCTAGAGGCACGTTGAAGCATGCGGCTTTCCTGGGAGCCATGGTCACGTTCACCCACACCATCACCGTATTCGCCCTTGGACTCGCCACGCTATTCCTGTTCCGTTTCATTGTTCCCGAAAAGATCACCGTTCTCCTGGGTGCGCTCTCCGGTCTCTCCATCGTGGTCATCGGAGCATTCATGCTTTATAAACGCATCCGCCAACCCGGGCATGCCCATTTGCACACGCACGCACATGATCATCACCATCCCCACACGCATCATCACCACGGGCCCGGAATGCATACCCATCATTCACACGTTCCCGAGGACCTGTCCTGGGGCGGCTTAGTCGCACTTGGCGCGACCGGCGGTCTCGTACCCTGCGAATCCGCTCTGGTCTTATTGCTCGGCGCCATCGCTTTGGGCCGGGCCGGCTTAGGCTTGCTCCTGTTGCTATCGTTCAGCTTGGGCCTGGCGCTGGTGTTGATGCTGATCGGCGTCCTGGTGTTGTACGCGAAGAACCTGCTGCCTGAAAGCACCAAATCTGGCAGCCATCCTTTCTTTCACTATGCGGGTCTAGCTTCTCCAGCGGTTGTAATGGTTGTCGGAGTTCTAATGACAGCCGCTTCCCTCGGCTGGATCGAATCGAAGTGGATGATCGGCTAAAGGCGCTACTCGCGAATCCGCTAAACTCAACACATGCTCGTCTGCCCCGTGCGAGGCTGTCGCATGGCGCTTGTGCGCGAGGAGCGGCGGCTGCTCTGCCCTCGTAAACATTCATTTGACATTGCGCGCAGCGGATACATCAATCTGCTCCAGCCGCAGGAACGGCGATCGAAGCAGCCCGGCGACACCGCGGCTGCCGTCGCGGCACGTCGGCGCTTGCACGATCGCGGCGTCACCGGGCCCCTGCTCCAAGCCATGGCTGAAATTTTGGCTCCCTCACCCCGCGACATTGTTCTCGATGCCGGCTGCGGTGACGGTTTTTACCTCGGAACCCTCGCCCGCCAGACCGGCTTCCAGGCGCACGGAATCGATATCTCAATTCCGGCCGTTGACGCGGCGGCCCGGCGCTACCCGGACTGCCAGTGGATTGTAGCCAATGCCGACCGTTTCATTCCCTACGCCGATAGATCGTTCTCGCTTGTCCAGTCGATTACGGCGCGGATGAACCCCGAGGAATTCCGCCGCGTCCTGCGCGACGACGGACGCCTATTGGTCGCACTTCCCGCACCTGAGGATCTCATCGAATTGCGTGGCGCGGGCCGCGATCGCATGGCTCGAACCATCGAAGCATTCGAACCCGGCTTCACACTCGTCGATCAACGCCGCGTCGCAACCGCCACCAATCTCGACGCTGACGCCGTGGGCGACGTTTTGCTTTCCATTTACCGGCCGATGCAATCCCAGCCACCCGTAGCTATGCCGGTCACATTCAGTCTCGATCTCCTCTTGTTTCGGGCCGCATAGCAGTCTCCGGAACCTTGTCGCGGGCTGCGCGAAAGCGCAGAAATCCTTGACGCAATTCGTGATCAGATCGTACACGTCATAGCTGTTTTGGATACTCCGGGCTACGCGTGGACTGTTGGGATGGAAGGCGACGGGCGCGGATACCGGATATGCCACAAGTCTCTACGAGATGGATCTGCCGCCCGGCATCGGAATTCCCGTGACAGTCATCCGTACGCGGAGGTTTTCTATGTAGTTTCAGGACATACCGACTTCCTGCGGATCGACGAGCACGGTCAAAAAGACTGGGTGCGCTGCGGTCCAGGGGATACTCTGGTTGCTCCGATAAACGCACTGCACGCATTCCACAATCGCACGAACGAGCCCAGCCGGTATTGGTTCGCCTCGGCCTCGGTGGGCTCTCCGCTGGGCTACCGCGAAAGCGGTCACCACCGCTTGGTTCTGTTGCAGACTGCGTGCTGCCCAATGTCCGGGCAGACCATCTCCTGTTGATTTGAGGGCGCAGTCGGTCAACAGGATTCAACCAAATCCCGCTACCAAATATCAGGAATGCCGAGGGTCTCGTTACGTAATCTCCGTCAAGTCGGACGCCGCATGTGCCAGTCTGTAGCTTGCTGGTAGGCATGCGCTACGGCAAGCACACTAGGTTCTCCAAAGGACGAACCAACAATCTGCAGGCCAATCGGAAGTGAGCCTCGCGAATAACCGCAAGGAATGGACATAGCGGGCGTGCCGAAGCGGTTGAACGCCGATGTATTACTCGGCGGCCGCCGGTAGCTTTCATCCACGGTCGCTTGAATGGTGGGAGCCGTATCCCGTTTAGTGGGCAGAATCAGGATGTCCACTTGTTCAAAGATACGCCGGATGTCGCGCCGGCATTCGCGAATCCGCTTCAGCGTTTCGACGTAATTGACGGCCGTCACCTTTTCGAGTCCCGTTAATTGACGGCGCGACCAGGCATGATAGAGTTCAGGCGACTTATGGAAGAAGGGCGCCTGGTAGTGCAACAGCTCTACATCGTAACTCCCGTTTTCGACAAATTGGAACCGTGGGAGAACAACCTCCCGCACCTCGCGGACCTTCGGACGAAGTACCTCGAGCGCCCGTTCGACCGCCGCCGCGACCTCCGGATCTAGTTTTTCAAAAAAGTAATCGCGCGGGATTCCGACGCGAAGACTTGCGATAGGATGACGGAGCGCCGCGGCGTAATCCGGCACCGCTACATCAGCCGAGATCGAGTCGGCCGGATCGAAGCCTGCAAGCACCTGGAGCATCAATGCAGCATCTTCCACCGAGCGCGTCATCGGTCCGATAGTATCGAGCGAATAGGCGGACGGAATGACGCCCCGCGTGCTGACTCGGCCGTACGATGTCTTGAACCCCGTTATGCCACAGAAAGAAGCCGGGATGCGAACCGAACCCCCATCGTCGCTGCCGACCGAGGCATAGCACAGCCCCGCGGCCAGGGCGGCAGCAGAGCCGGCAGAGGAGCCACCCGTGATATGCGCAAGGTTCCAGGGA
>DATHIZ010000156.1:0-4276 GCA_035316385.1 Bryobacteraceae bacterium
AACGGCAGAATCGATTTGAAACATGGCGGGAAACCGTCGCAGCTTGAGGTCCACTGAGCCCAGCAGCTCCGCCATCTTTTCGTCCAAGTAGAGGCGCTTTCACGCCCACATCTCTCTTCTCCAACGCAACTTGACAGCGCCCTGTTTGTAGATGCATCTGATGCATGCGCAGTATTCTAACGATGCATGGTTCAAATGATGCATTCAATGTATCTGATAATTAATCGCTTTAGGATGAACCTACTGGGATAGAGGAGAATAGCATGACAAATGCATCAGCAAAGATTGCGATCGTTACCGGAGCGTCCCGCGGAATTGGCCGCGCAGTCGCGAGGCGATTGGCTCAGGATGGTTTTACAGTTATCGTAAACTACGCCGGGAATGCCGCAAAGGCAGATGAGACCGTGGCTGAAATTAAGGCGGCGGGCGGTCAGGCGGTTGCAGTGCAAGGCGATATCGCGAACGCCGCGGACATGGAGCGCCTTTTCAAGACAACGGTGGATTCATACAACAAGGTTGACGTTGTGGTGAACAATGCAGGCATCATGCCGCTGTCTCCCATTGCCAAGGGCGACGTCGAACTCTTTGACAAGGTAATTGCGACCAATCTCCGCGGCGCCTTTCTGGTGCTGGGACAGGCGGCTCAACATGTTTCGCCGGGCGGGCGCATTATCTCTTTTTCAAGCAGCGTCCTGGCGAAGTCATTCCCAACCTATGGCCCCTATATCGCATCGAAGGCTGGCGTCGAGGGTCTTGTCCATGTGCTGGCGAACGAACTGCGCGGCCGCAATATCACCGTAAACGCCGTGGCCCCAGGTCCAGTGGGGACCGAATTGTTCCTAGCCGGAAAGACGGAGGCCGAGATCCAGCAGTTCAGCAAACTCAACCCGCTTGAGCGGCTAGGGCAGCCGGAAGATATCGCCAGCGTTGTGTCGTTCCTTGCCGGCCCGGACGGTGGCTGGGTCAACGCCCAGGTGTTGCGGGCCAATGGCGGCTTTGCATAATCCCGTTCCGCAAGGCACGGTGTCTTACTCGTACCGCAGGGCCACCATTGGATCGACACGCGTGGCCCTTCGAGCGGGAAAGTAGCAAGCCGCCGCTACGACGAGCAAGAGCAAGGCGGCGGTTGCCACGAACGTTAACGGATCGAAAGCGGCAACTCCGAAGAGGAGTTGCCGGATGAAGCGGGTCAGTATAAACGCTCCCGCAAGCCCGAGAGACACTCCGACCAGTCCTATCTGCATGCCTTGTGTCAACACCAGATTCAGGACATTCGCGGGACCGGCGCCAAGGGCCATGCGAATTCCGAACTCTTGCGTCCGCCTAGCTACCATGAACGCCATAACGCCGTAGATGCCGACGGCTGCCAGCGCCAGCGCGACGAAAGAAAACATGCTTAGTAGGACGGTTAGGAAGCGTGGCCGGGCATTTGCGGCGGCGATGACTTCTTCCATCAAACGAACCTGCGCAACCGGCAAAGAGGGATCCAGTTCAGCCACCTGCCTGCGAATTGCCGAAAGAATCTGTCGAGGGTCATTTGCCGTCTTCACCGCCAAGAATACCGAGCGGTTGCCGCCCTCCATTTGCGAGTAAGGAAGATAGAGTTCGGTTCCCGTCGGCTTATCGATCCCGCCGTTCTTGACGTCGGCTGCAACGCCCACAATCGTCCGCCAGGGAGCTTTATCGGAGTCTTCGCGCACCCGGCGCCCGATAGGACTTTGGTTGCCATAGAAGGTCCGCGCAAACGTGGAATTGACGATTGCCACTTTATTGCCTGCCGTCCCATCCCGCTCATCGAACGTTCTCCCTTCGATCAGAGGAATGCGAAGCATCTCGAAATATCCGGGCGCCACGGCCTGTTCGTAATCGACATTCTGATCCGGACCACCGGGCTTTTTAACGTAGCCCTCGACCTGCATGTCATCGGCATTCAGGGGGCGCAAGGGGGCGAGGCCGGAAGCGACCGAAGCGGACTGCACGCCTGGGATACCCTTTATTCGCTCAAGCAGCCTGCTCCAGAGCTGCGTCACGGCGGGGGCCTGGGAGTATTGTTTTTCGGGCAGCGACAGACGCATGGTTACAACCCGTGAGGGGTCGAGGCCGATATTCACCGCCTGCAACTTCCAGAATGTCCGTACCATGAGGCCAGTGCCGACCAGAAGCACCAGCGCGAGCGCCAATTCGCTTACGACCATGAGCCTGCGCAGCCAGTGTGCACCACTGGTTACGGTGCTGCGTCCGCCGGCCGTCTTCAGGGATTCCTGCGTGTCTCCGGCGAATTGCGCCAGGGGAGCGAGTCCGAAGAAGATTCCCGTAAAAACAGCCGCGCCGACAGTAAACGCGAGAACACGACCGTCAATCCCAATCTCTTCCGCCCTGGGAATGCTGCCCTGGTTGAATGCAAGGATCATGCGCAGAGCAGCGGAAGCAAACACCATACCGAGCGCAGTTCCCAGACCCGCCAGGACCAGTCCTTCCACCAGGCATTGTCTTGCCAAATGCCAGATGCTTGCGCCAATGGCTTTGCGTACGGCCACTTCATGATGGCGCGCTTCTGCGCGGGCGAGCAGTAGATTGCCCACATTGACACAGGCGATTAAGAGTACGAACGCCACCGCGCCCAGCATCATTAACATGGCAGGTTTGACATTGCCGATCACCTCATCGTGGTACGGAAGCGCCAGGATGGTGTGGAACTTCGGATCAAAGTTATGCACATTCGGCGTCTTATCCCGGCCTTGTTCCGTCATGATGCGCTGGAACTCGGCCTGCGCGCGCTGCAGCGTGATACCCGGTTTCAGCTTTCCGAGCACCGACTGAAAGTGGGAGGACCGGGCGCCGGGGCTGGCGGGATTGATCTGTTGCGGGTACCACAGCTCCGGCGGATCCGTTTCGCCGGGTGGGAATGCAAAGCCGCGCGGGGTGACGCCTATAACAGCCGCGGTTAAGCCATTCACCTTTACTTGCCGGCCGATGATGTCCGCAGTTCCCGCGAAAGAGCGGCGCCACAAACCATCTGAGATCATCACGGTCAAGGGCGCTCCAAACCGGTCGTCGTCATTTACCAGCACGCGTCCGAGTTGCGGCGCCACTCCGAGCATGGGCATCATTCCTCCGGTAATCACGGCGGCCGTAACGCGCAGCGGCTCGCCGGTTCCACGCGAAAGATTCACACCGCTGATGACGTAAGCATCGAGCGATTCCCAAGATTTGGTCAGGCGCCGGAGATCCAGCAACTCCGGAGTCGACATCCAGAACTTATGGAAACCGCCACTGCTTCCGTAGGTAGGAAACTCGGTATAGACTCGCGCCAGCCGCCCGGAGTCCTTGAAGGGGAGAGGTCTTAGCACGACGGCGTTCACAACCGTGTAAATGGCCGTGTTCGCGCCGATGCCAACCGCTAAGCACAGGATCGCGGCAATGGCCAGGGTCCGGTTATTGAAGAGGGCACGAAGGGCATAACGCAACTCGAGCATATGTAGATCATACGCGAGAAAAGCCTGCGTGTTCCGTGATCTTTCGGAGCGACCGGGCTGTTCCGCGCGAGCCTTGGTTTCGGTACGCATCGACACAATTCTGGTGTCGGCGGTCTGCTCCCGCAGTCCGTGTCAGTCGGCCGAGTACGCCATTGACCTGCTCCATGTGCGCATGCAATTGTGCGCGGCCACTCCGACTGCGGAGCAATGCGCGGCCTGTACGAGCCAGAAATGTTCGCTGGTCCGGCAAGCGGTTTCTTTCACACACCCGCATCCAGACCGCGCTGCCGCGGACCGCTGGGTTGGGATGGTTGCAAGCACGCATATCGCGTATGTGCACGCGCTTCGCAGCCATTTGCGTAGAGAGGATGAGCTTGACACACTCCGTTCCTATTTGGATGAACCCTCGCGGCAATCACTCGCGTCGGCAGTCAATATTCCAGCAGCTTTAGTCCAACGAAACCAGACAGATCTTCCGGAGCCTGTGCGGGTCCAGCGAGGAATACTAATGAAAGGATGAGGTGATCCCGAAGCCGGGCTTGTGGGAAGTAACCGTCTCGTCTCGCCTGGTTTCCTGATGGGCGGACGCTCGTCGTGGTTGACGGTGGGCGAAGTTCAGGTGCTCGATGCGGATGCGTCATCCGAGCCCGGCTGCTCGCGCGATCAGAAACAACCCTGCCCCGACGACAACGGCCCCGATGGCTCGCGCGACGCGCTCACCGGCCGGTGCGAGACGTTCGACGGTGATGGCTGCCGCCACGAGAGCCATCGCGCGCAGGTCCATGATCCCGATGACGAGG
>DATHIZ010000157.1:0-7920 GCA_035316385.1 Bryobacteraceae bacterium
GTTGCTGGCATCGATACCTCCGGCATTGAGGGCAGTCCAAATCGATCCAGCTCAGACGCTACGTAGCGAGTGAGGAACCAGGCAGGTGATCAGTTTCTTTGGTCTCAGTGGATCACGAAAACCAGGACCATCAGAAACTGAAGGAATGGGGGTGTAAGCCCAAACCCCAGAAAATTCTGCGTTGCTAACTAAACGGTCTCTCTTTGCACCGTGTACACCCACTGCGGAACATTTCACAAAGGGGTTCCGTTGCGAACTTTGCGGCGGGCAAGTTGGTAGGGTAAAAAACGATGCCGATCACCGCGAATAACCCCTTTAAAGGGCGGCAGCACCCGGGAGAATTGATCATCTTATGCGTCCGCTTGTATCTGCGATACCCGCTCTCGTATGAGCACGTCGCGGAATTGGCGGCCGAACGAGGTGTCGAGGTGGATGCCAGTTGCATCTGGCGCTGGGTGCAAGTGTACTCGCCCGAGTTGAATAAACGCTGCCGATCGCATCTGAAGCCGGCCAACAAGAGCTATCGGATCGATGAGACTTATATAAAGGTAAAAGGCGAGGACAAGTATCTATATCGAGCGGTCGATTCGACAGGGCAGACGATCGATTTCCTGCTCACTGCCAAACGCGATACGGCCGCAGCCAAACGCTTTCTGTGCAAGGCTATCGAGGCATCTGGCAATGGGATGCCACGGGTGGTGAATGTGGACAAGAATCCTGCCTATCCGGCCGCGGTGGAAGCGCTGAAAGCGGACGGCGTCATTCCCGGCCGGGTCGTTTTACGCCAATGCAAATATCTCAACAACGTAATCGAACAGGACCATAGGGCGGTGAAGAAACGGGTCTGGTTGGCCAAAGGTTATGGCTCTTTTCAGAGCGCTTGGCGGACGTTGCAGGGAATCGAAACAGTACACATGATCCGGAAGGGCCGAGTGAGATGGCTGGCAAAAGGCAATGCGATCGGCCAAGCTCACTTTATTGCCGGGTTGTTCGAGTTCGGCCTCGTCGCATAACCGACTTCAACAATCGCCAACATCTATGAGCGTGAACGGCTTTTTCCTAAACTTCGCAACAAAGCCGCTCCGCCATCATTTCGTCCAAGTAGAGGCGCTTTCGCGCCCACATCTCTCTTCTCCAGCGCAACTTGACAGTGCCCGTTCACGGAATCGCGGGTGGCAAAGACACGCAATGTGGTGGGTCTCATTGAAGGCTCCGACCCGAGACTGAAAACGAGATCATCGTGGTCCGCGGCCACTATGATCTCGTGGGTACGGTTGCCGGAAGAATCTATCGCGGTGCCGATGGTAATGCATCGGGCACTATTGGCGTGATTGATATTGCTAACACGTTCATTCGGGGTGGCGTAAAGCCGAAGCGAGTGTTCTATTTATTATGATATGACGCCGAGGAACGCGGGCTGCTCGGCGCGTTTTATTATTTGGATGATCCGATTTTCCCGCTTGAGAAAGCCGTTGCGAATTTGAACATGGACATGATCGGGTGGGATGAGCAATCGGCAATCGGCCAACACCGCCCGATGGCGATCGTAATCAGGTGAATGTTGTCGGAACGCTTTATAATCCTGAGCTAAAGGCAGATCATTGAAACGGCCAATCGTCCTATCGAGCTGAAGTTGGACTTTAAGACTGATACCGTTGATCCAGAAGGTTGGTTTTTCCGGAGCGATCATTATTGTTTCGCTATTCATGGCGTGCCGATGGTGTTATTTAATACCGGCGAACAACTTGACTATCACACGGAGAACGATACTTGGGATCGGATTAATTCTATTCAAAGTGGCAATCCGCTTGATCCCACTACTGGCCTGCAGTTGTCCGGCACTCAAACCGGGACACGTCCCCGATGTCACGTGCAATCCGAACGACGTTAATCATGACCCTTCGATGTGGTTCAATACGTGCTGCTTCAGCAATAACTTCGCGGGCCGCTACGGTACGGCTGGCCGTGACATTATCATCGGACCGCCCACTCACGACTTCGATTTTGCTCTGTTGAAGAGCTTTCCGCTGGGCAAGGAATACCGCTATCTCCAATTCCGCTCCGAGGTGCGCCGCGCTACTGGGCTTGGAGAAGCGGTGATTCCTGGACGGGATTCGAAGATGGAGTCCGGTGCTGGATTGTGCCGATATTGATCGGCCTTGCGAACACACAAACATCTGAGCTTGCAGTTGCTGGGGGAGTATCGAGCAGTTCAGCCAGGCGGCTATGAGTACAGTTACTTCTTCCCGCTAACTGTTGAAGGATGCCGTGTGACAATGTGATGGAACCGTTCTGACAACGAGCGAATCATTTCCTTGAGCATCGTTGAAAGTCCCTCGCACGAGAAGGAACGCGAGCGTCACCGTGTCACGAAAATCCAAGGCTAACATCCCGCCTAATCCCTCTTCTTTTTACGGCGGCAACGGCCACGCATTTGAAGCCGGCGTGCGGCAGTTGATCGCCAATGGCAAGTTCAGAAATGCTCTCGAAAGCGCGAAGGAATTTCACAAAGTCCAGCGTACAAGCGCCTCAGAGTCTTTGCTGCTGGACGCATACGCGGCGCGTATTCAGTCGCTTCTCGATCAGAATCTTGAGCCCGAAGCCAAGTCCCTGCTCGATTTAGTGCGGAAACGATTTCCGTCAGCGAGAGAGCGGCTGGACACGGCGGTGGCGGCAGTTTCTGCGCGTGCCGGCGATCTGGCCGGATTGTTGCAGCCGTTGAACGATCCCGAAATCAACTCCGAACGCCGTACCAGCATCGAACGAATCATTCAAACGCAGGTGACGGACCTTACCGCGCTTGCCGGTTGCGTGGCCCTGTCTCCGGAAAATAGTCTGCGGCAGGCCGCGACCGCCCTGGACCGGGCCTTCGACATGGTGACCAGCGGCCCGGTCACCGAGGAGCAAATTGCGCTGCCGGAGGTGCCGTATCGCAGCCCGCTGGCACCCTGGAAGTTGCTGATCCGGGCGATCGCCTGCCTCCATCGCGGCGAGGACGAAGCGTGCCGGGAGTCTCTTGCGGCGATCAAGCCGGAATCGATTCCGGCCCGTCTGGTACCCGCGATGCAGGCAATGCTCGGCGTGAAGACGGCCACCGCGCTTAAACCGGCTGAAGCCATGCTGGTTGCGCGAATCATAGCAAATTTACCGGAATTGCGCGGCGCACTGGCGAATCTTGACCGGGCGTTCGCGGAACACAATGAGGGCCGGATCTTCAAAGCGGTGCGGGCGGCAGTGCGCGAGTGCCACCACAGCGCGCCGGACCGGCTCGTGGAACTGAAACAGCTCATCGCCTTACGGGGCGCAGTGGGGTGTCTGGACACCCGCGGACTGCTGGGGGCGCTAGAAGGCGCGCCTCGCCAGGATGCCGCTTTTTTTCGAATGTATGCGTTGGCGATGGAGGGTTCCGACGACGAGGAGGACGTCGTAGAGGCGTGCGAACTATGGGACAAGTTCCGTCAACAGGCAGTGCAGGAGGGCTGGTTTCGCGCTAGCGGCGTGGAGGCTGCCACCCTGTATCTCCACATAGCGGCTGTTTTGGAGCAGATACCAGGCGAACTGCTGAAGAAGTTTCAACGATCCGGGAACAGACAAACAGGGGGAGAGGATCGCTACTTTCTGTTTCCCGAAAAGCTATTTGCACGGGCCTGCGTCATCGACCCGCATTCCGATGCTTTCGCTCAATGGATGTGCTGGGCGGCCCGGCACTCCGTATCGCAAGCAGAGGCGGTGGGCCGCGAGTGGCACAGAATCCGGCCGGGCGACATCGAACCGCTTCTCTACCTCATGCAACAAGCCGAGAAGCGCAAGGCATTTTCGACCGCCCTTTCCTACCTTGAAAAAGCGGAGCATATCGACGCTGTTCATAGCGTGGTGCGGGCGGCTCGTCTGCGACTGCTGGCGGCTGGGGCCATGAACCATCTGCAGAAGAAGAAACCTCATCTTGCAGCGGAAAAGCTCGCGTTGATGGTGCAGCTTCCGCAGTCGCAACAGGGCGACCGGCCAGGCTTTCTGGCTGCATTGCGGCATCTGATCTGCGAAGCTTCGGGAGACGAAGGCGGTGCAGCAGAGGCTCGGCGGGAGGCGGAGAGTCTGCTGGGAGGCGTTATGGCCGCTGATTTCCTCATATTTGGCATCGCGACAGTCGCAAGGTGCCTCGATTCGGCGTTGTTGCCTCCGGCAAGAGCGCTCAGCCAGCAGGAACGGAAGGCCATTCCGGCGTCGCTAGCGCGGGTGTTGGCGATCGTCAAAGACCTTGGAATCACGAAATTTCAACTCCCTGTCTCCTATTTCAGCGAGGCGGAGGCGCAATTTCCGGACGTGAGCGACAGCCTCAGCTTGGAACAGATTCTCTCACTGGGGGAACTGGGCATGGCCACTGACAATCCAAAATTGGCTTGGGACGCATCGGGAGCCGGTCTGAAGCAGAGTGGACCGGCGGAGGCACGCTTTCTATTATTGCGAGCCCAGTCAATCCCGCCCGGGCACGGCGCTCGCTACCTGGCATTGGCCGCCGCCGCCGCCGAACTGGGCCGCTTCCACCGCGATATGGATGTGATCGACAAGGCTATCGAGATCGTACGCAATCCATTGGGGGGCCATTCCATTGCCCTCACCGTCGAAGAGGCACGCGAGGTCGTGCGCAAAGAACTGGCGTCACCAGCTTTCCCCAGCCGCTCCGGCTCTGGACCTGATTACAGCGATCTTATCCCCGTTCCGGGGGACTTGTGCCAATGTCCGGATTGCCGCCAGGAGCGTGAAAATGCTTTGGATCCGTTCTACGAAGAGGAAGACGAGCCGGAATTCGATGAGGCGAAGATGGACCGGATATTTAATGACACGGTTCCCAACGGGATACCGCCCGCGCTGGCGAAGCAGTTGTTCGAAATCATGCGGGAGTCTTTTCTCACTGGCGACTCTCCCGAGGAAGTTATGTCGCGCGTTGCCGGTGAAGTCAGGAGCGCGAACGGGGGCGGCGGCAAGAAGAGGGGGCGAAGGAAGTAATGAATGCAAACGAAATACTGGGCGTGCCGGCGAACGCCACCGAAGAAGAGATTCGCGCCGCCTGGCTGAGCAAAGTGAAGGAGTTTCCGCCGGACCGTTCTCCCGCGGAATTCGAAAGGATTCGCGATGCTTATGACACGCTGCGGGATCCGCGTAAGCGCGCGAAGGCTATGCTGCTCTCGACTACTTTCGCGGCGCCGCTGGTCTCGCTGATTGACGAGCACAAGGTCCAGCGGATCTTCGCGGGTCCGCGGCCCTGGCGCGAGGTATTGAAGACCAAATGAACGCAGCCCTGGACCGGGACCGAATCCTGCGCCGCTTCGAAGTGCTGCTGGATTCCGCATTGGCCGCCGAAGCGCCGCCGAACGGGATCGATGCGGAGATTCTTTCCACAGTGATGGCGGACGCGGAGGACGAGAACCGGAATTGCGATTCTTACGCGCTGTGGGCGGCCATGACGGCTCTGACGCAAGAAATTAAACTGCAGGGCAGGGCCTTCCAGGAACTCAGCCAGACGCTGGCGGCGCAGACGGAGAAAATTGCGGAAGAACTTCGCGCGGTTTACGCGGAACGCGAGCGAATGCTGCAACGTGACGCCGAGCGGCGCTGCCGCAGAGAAGCATTAGGTGCCCTGATCGATCTGCGCGACCGGTTGGGCCGCGGCCGCGAATCGGTGCGAACCCGTGAGACGGAGATCGCAGGCGGTACGCGAACCGGATGGCGCGAGCGCGTTTTCGGGAAGGCTTCCACCGGTTCGGCAGCCGACGCCTTGGCGGCGTTGATCAGAGGCTACGAACTGGGCATCGAGCGCCTGGACCAAACGTTGAACGAGTTCAATGCACGGGAAATTCGTTGCCAAGGGGAAATATTCGATCCCCGCCGGATGAACGCCATCGAGAGCGAGGAATCGGCCACAGTTCCCGGTGACACTGTGCTGGAAGTCTATCGAAGCGGTTACGAATGGAATGGTGAAGTGTTTCGGCCGGCGCAGGTGAAAGTATCGCGCGCGCCGGTGAACCGGCAATAAAAGAAATGAACAATCTAATTGTTGGCATCGATTTGGGAACTACGAACTCTGAGGTGGCGGCGTTCGTGAACGCGCAGGTGCAGGTGCTCGGTCCTGGTGATCAGCGGATACTACCCTCCTGCGTAGGCTTCTCGCCATCGGGGGAACTGCTGGTGGGCGAACCCGCCCGCAACCAGCAGACCTTGTATCCAGAGCGCAGCGTGCGCAGCATCAAACGCAGAATGGGCAGCCAGGAGAACGTGATGCTGGGCGGCCAGAGTTTTACACCGCCGGAGATCTCCGCAGTTATCCTGCGTGAACTGGTTGAGTGGGCACGGCTGTCGCTGGGCGACCGCCCTGAAAAAGCTGTCATCACCGTGCCCGCCTATTTTTCCGATGCGCAGCGAAGCGCTACTCGCGAGGCGGGCGCCCTCGCCGGGCTTGAGGTAATTCGTATCCTGAACGAACCCACGGCCGCCAGCCTTGCCTATGGATACGGCGATGGTTCACGCCGCACGGCGCTCATCTACGACCTTGGCGGCGGGACGTTCGATGTTTCCGTCGTAACCGTGGAGGGCGACGTCACCGAGGTGCTGGCAAGTCATGGCAACAACCGGCTTGGCGGGGACGACTTCGACGATCTACTGGCAGAACGGCTGGCTCATGAGTTCCAGAAACAATATCGCATCGACGTGAGGCAGGGACACGCGGAGGCGAAGGCGCGGTTATGGTGGGCGGCTGAAGAGGCAAAGAAAAAGCTCAGCCAGGAGCCGTATGCGGCGATCCGGGAGGAAGCCCTGGTAACGCGGGAGGGCAAACCGCTGCATCTCGAAATGGAGATTTCGCGCAACGAGTACGAGAGCCTGATTCGTCCCCTGGTCGAATCGACTCTAGACAGCGTGTCGAAGGCGTTGCAGGACTCGGGCAGGAAGCCTGGCGACATGGATGCCGTACTGCTCGTCGGCGGATCGACGCGGACCCCACTGGTGTTCAATTTACTCAGCGAGATGATGATGATCGAACCTCGCCAGGATGTTCATCCGGACCTTTGTGTGGCACTAGGAGCGGGGGTGCTCGCCTCGCGCCTGGCGGGGCGGGAAGTCAATCGCGTGCTGGTGGATGTCTCGCCTTATTCATTCGGCGTCTCGTTTCTAGGCGAGCGCGGCGGCTTTCCGTATCCTCACTGCTACAAGCCGATCATCCGGCGCAATACGCCTTTGCCGCTGACGCGCACGGAACAGTTCGCAACCAGCCATCCTTTTCAGACCGAGGTCGACGTGCAGATATACCAGGGCGACGATGACGACGCTTTGAAGAATATTCCGGTGGGCGACTTCCGCATCGAGGGTCTGACCGGGATGGAGGACCCCAACGAAATTCTCTGCCGCATGCGACTCGACCTGGACGGCATTCTAGAAGTCGCCGCAGTGGAGAAGCGAAGTGGCAAGTCGAAACAGATTACCATCGCCAATGCGCTGCAGGCGAAGACTGCGGAGGAGATTGCAGCAGGACGGAAACGGATTCAAGAACTGTTCGAATCGCGCGCCGGACGCTTCCCCGAGGACTTCGCCGAGACCGATGAAATTGATGGCGAAGTGTTGGAAATGGAAACGCAACGCGCTAGCCTGCCGGGTGAGCAGGAAGCCCTGGATTTGATGGAGCGCTCACGAAAACTACTTGAGAGAATGCATGCGGAGGATCGAGAAGAAGCCATCAATATTCACGAGAAGATCGGAGCAGCGATGGAATCTGGAGACGCGGCAGCGCTTGCTCAAGCTTCGCGAGGGCTGAAAGAAATGCTGTTCTTTATGGAGGGCAAGCCGAATTGAGTCCGGCAAGTCAGTGTCCGGTTTGCCAGGCGCGCTTTCGCGGCGCCC
Organism: Bryobacteraceae bacterium; assembly: GCA_035316385.1. Classification (GTDB taxonomy): domain Bacteria; phylum Acidobacteriota; class Terriglobia; order Bryobacterales; family Bryobacteraceae; genus Bog-105. The sequence goes on from DATHIZ010000157.1 coordinate 7,888, forward strand.
GTATCTGCTCACGGTGCGGAGCAGATCTCGGGC
>DATHIZ010000158.1:0-8977 GCA_035316385.1 Bryobacteraceae bacterium
CGAAGCCACAGTTTCTTCGCTCCTTGTTTCCAATCCGGGGTCTCGCCGCTGAGGAAGAATGGTAGGCCGCAGATGCTGAAATTAGGAAACTCATCCGCAGGATAAGCTTACTTCGCGAGCACGCAGGGCTGCGCTAATGCCGGCGTCGCTGTCACCTATGATGAGGAGTTTCATGCAATGTTAGGGAGTATCTTCAACAGGGCGAAATTGAAATCCCGGCTCACCGTCTCCAAAATACTTACGCTTGAGCCAAAACGAAACATTCACGAGGGCAATCATTACGGGAACCTCTACCAGGGGGCCAATCACGGCGGCGAATGCGGCGCCGGAATTCAAGCCAAAAACAGCAACGGCTACAGCGATTGCCAGTTCAAAATTGTTGCTCGCGGCCGTGAAAGATAGAGTGGCGGTTTTCGTGTAGTCAGCGCCCACCTTACGTCCCATCCAGAAGCTCACAAAGAACATGAGGACGAAATAGATGAGCAGCGGTATCGCGATCCGGACTACGTCCATGGGAAGTTGAAAGATCACATTACCCTTGAGGCTGAACATAACAACGATGGTGAACAGCAGGGCGGCCAGCGTAATTGGGCTAATCGCGGGTATGAACTTAGTGCGATACCATTCCCGGTCTTTTGCGCGGATAAGAACAAAGCGGGTCAGCATCCCGGCCAAAAACGGGATTCCCAAATAGATAAAAACACTTTCCGCGATCTGGGACATCTGAATATTTACAACACTCCCCTTCATACCGATCAATGGCGGCAGAACGGTGAGAAAAACCCAGGAGTACACGCTGTAGAACAGAACTTGAAAGACACTGTTGAAGGCAACCAGCCCGGCCGCGTAATCTGTATCGCCTTTCGCTAGTTCATTCCAGACGATCACCATTGCGATGCAGCGGGCCAGCCCAATCAGAATGAGCCCCGTGAGGTACTCCGGGTACCCGGAAAGGAAGGTAATCGCCAGGACGAACATCAGAACGGGTCCAATCACCCAGTTCTGAAGCAGAGACAAACCGAGAATCTTTTTGTTCCGAAAGACCTCGCCCAAGCGCTCGTACTGCACTTTGGCCAGAGGTGGATACATCATCAAGATCAAGCCGATGGCAATGGGAATGTTAGTTGTTCCCGCCTGAAACTGTTGAATGAACGCCGTCGTACTAGGGACGAAGTGACCCAGTAGTACGCCAATTGCCATTGCTAGGAAAATCCAGGCAGTCAGAAAGCGATCGGGAAAAGACAGCCGCTTGCGTTCGGCAGGCGCGCACGCCTTTGAACCGATGGGATAGTTTGCGCTTCTATTGATAGTCACTTCAGATGAATCCTCTTGCTTATTTGCCCGTAGTTGACGCGGCGGAATGGCAGCCACAATCGGGTCCGCAGCATGCCGGAAGCGGCTTGACCGCACGGACAAACGCGCCCATGAATTTGTCGGCGACTACCGGCGCCATAGCGTCCACATCCACACCCTGCTTAGATAAAAACGCACGCGCATCCTCGATGTCGTAAATGCGGGTCGGTTCAATTCCAACTTTGGTGAAACCAGCGCTGGTGAGCTTATCCGTGTACTCGCTGTCCTGCAGCGCTCCAGCCACGCAGCCTACCCAAAGCTCCATGTTGCGCCGGATTTCAAATGGAACCTCTCCACGCACAACGACATCGGATACAGCGAACCGGCCGCCCGGTTTCAATACACGGAATGCTTCACGGAGCACTTGCTCCTTATCGCCCGACAGATTAATCACGCAATTCGAGATGATCACGTCTACGCTGTTGTCAGGCAGCGGGATATGTTCGATTTCTCCTTTGAGGAACTCGACATTTTCGATGCCGGCTTTGCGCTGGTTTTCCCGCGCCAATGCGAGCATGTCGTCGGTCATATCCAGCCCGTATGCCTTTCCGGTTGGGCCTACACGCTTTGCCGACAAAAGGACATCAATGCCACCACCAGACCCTAGGTCAAGGACCACCTCACCCGCGTTCAACTGAGCCAGCGCAGTCGGATTGCCGCAGCCGAGAGAGGCCCGAAGTGCGGCCTCCGGAATTTGCCCGGCCTGTGCATCATCGTAGAGATTCGAGGTGATTGGATCGCACGAAGAAGCCGCGGAACCTTCGCAGCAAGAGGTTTCGGAACAACAATCCGTTGGCAATCCTTTACCTGCGATGACACGGCGGGCAGCTTCACCATATTTTTCTTGAACGAGTTCTTTAAGTTCCATTCTTTCCTCCTTTGGAAGTTAATGGCAGATCTGAAACACTGCTTCCGGTTCGATTGCCTTGTTGCGCGTGCAACATTCGGCGTAAAGAAAACTGAGTAGTTCCTGGAGCGTATCGGTGTTGGCGGAATAACGAAGGAAGGTGCTCTCCCGGGTAACTTTCACTAAATCTTCGTTCTTAAGCTTTTCGAGATGGTGGGACAACGTAGATCCCGGAATGTCGAGTTCGGCGCCCATATCGCCTGCGACCATCCCCTCGGGATGAGCGGTGAGAAGGAGTCGAACAATCCGGAGCCTGGCTTCCGTTCCCATGGCAAAGAACATGTCGGCGTATCGCAGTACATCTGGTTCCGTCAGTTTCTTAGCCATCAATCCCAATCCTCTCCGGCAGATTCATCGAGCAAGCACAGAAGGCACCCTACTCCGGCTTGGTCCCGCAATTGCTTCAAAACCGCATCGGACGGCCATTCCGGAACGGTTGAGGAGATGTTGGAGGGGATTGGCTCCGGCGGACTCGCTTTTATATTTCTAGTATTGCCGAAATATTGATTATGTCAAGTGCTTGCCGGTGAGAGGAAGAATTTATTTACACTCGCCGAAAAGACAACCCGGATCGATCGCTTTCGTTCGCGAACAGCATTCCGCATACAGAAAGTTCAGAAGTTCCTGCAGCGTCCCCGTGTTGGCTGAATACCACAGATAGCGAGTATCACGCCGCACCGTCACCAGATTTTCATGTTTCAACTTCTCAAGATGATGCGATATGGTGGAGGCCGGAACTTCTAGCTCGGTGATGATGTCGCCGACAACCATTCCGTCCGGGTGTGCCGACAGCAATAACTGCATAATCCGTAGCCTCGCTTCATTGCCCATTGCGCCGAGCATGTCGGCGTAGTCGGCTGTCCTTCTATTTGGCGACGCTTTTTTCACATCCTCACGATAGCAATCAATTCGAGAAACTTGAAAGGATCCGTGACCGGATGCCCCACGCGTGTTGCTCCCGGCGCACCACGGATGGATTGCTCTACTCGCGGCGCAGGTATGAACTGCGGGAGAGAAATAGTCGTGCGATCACGTTCACGCCCAGAACGAGCGCTAGCGCACAAATCCTGGCGCCAGGCTTGCCGATGCCAATTCTCGTAGGGAGAGATCGCGTAGTTGAAAATCATGATGAAAATCATGACCGGCAGTGTGGCCGTCGGATGCGACCAACCCGCGCTCCAGAATTTCTCGCGTAGTCAGGAGGATCATCACCCGCGCCATGCCGTTAAGCACGGGATTGGACGGTGGATTAAATCTCACCATGTGAACTGGCCTGCGAGATCGGTGACGAGGAACAGGTTATTCCAAGTTCATCCTCATCCCTGATGCCTCACGGGGACATAGCGCCCATACAGCCGCTAAACTTCCCTGACAGCGCGGACACCGCGTCGATTTTACTAAACGATTACAGGTTTTCGACTACTAAGCCAACTGTTCGGACCAGACTAGGATTGTGGCTCACTTAGCTGGCCCGGAAAGGCGAACAAAATGTCGTTTGTAACTGGATTTGCCGTGTACTACATACTTTTCTGGTCGTTCATCACGGTATTGCTATTCTCCTGGCGGGAACTGTCCCGGCTCGGAAATAACGCGGTCACGAAAGCGTCTGCGAATCGAGGTAACCGGCACGCAACAAAGCGTGCACAGAGGAGCTAGAATCTGCTCTCCTCGCGACAAAACAAATCCGCACCCTGAGTTCGAGTGGCAATTCTCACGGGCGCTGATCGACAATAGCCCAGGGCGTTCACAGCGGCTTTGCCGGGGCAAATGTTTTATCGAAATGCAAACCCAGCATGAAATTCAGAAAAACTGTTCAGATCGGATCCGCCCGGGTAACCTACAAGCTCAACTGTAAGTTCGAGATGCATTTTGCCTCTCCGAACGGCACTCATTAGGCCAATTGTCTTCCACCCGCGCGCTCTCAATTGTGGTGTAGAGCAATTTCTCGTCAGGTGAAAATGACAGTGCGACTGGAGCAGGTCCAACTGGAATGTCACCGACAATCGATTCTCGCTCGAAACCAGTTCGACGGGCCATTTCCAGATCAATCACGTTGATGGTGCCGGCATTTTCGTTGCTCACAAACAGATATTTGTCGTCATGCGTCACATTGACATAAACACTGCCTTGATCATTCCCATGGTCGAGGTACCCGAGCACTGGTTCACCATGGCCAGACATCATGCGGCCTGTGTCCAAGAACACCACATTCCCGGTTGCAGCTATTAGCAGTTTCCCGTCATGGCTCAAAACCATGCCCGTTGGAAATCCTTTCACCGGGACTTCACGAATCAAAGAAAGCTGTCCTGCTGACCTTTGAATCACCGCAATCCGCGATCGGGTTTGAGGATGATCGGATAGCAAGGATGGAAGAATAAAGCAACCATCTTGGGTCGGAACTGGTTCAAAAGGGTGGGCGGAAACCTTGAAAAAGAGCAGCGGTGCATGTGCAGGTTGATTACAATTATCGTGCAGAGCGCCGTTTACCGAAGTGGATGGAACGACGGTTCGCTTTGTTGAATTTGCTTAAGCCAGGCGACCTTGATCTATACACCCCGAAACATTCCGAAATCTGGTGCAAGTATCACACAAGCCGATTCTCGCAGGACAACTGCCCAGAACTCTACGACTGGAATTAAGCCGGTCGCAGCACTCGCTCGGAGTTGCTCCTCGAAGATATCGTTTATTTCTTCGCAAAACAGGCTTGTCGCCGAGTGGAAGCTGACCCATATCAGGGAGTGGTCGGCTATCGTGTAGACGGAACCACAACCTTCAAAACACTTGATGGCGTGGGCAATACGATACGAAATCTCGCTCTTTCAGAACCCGCTAAATGAGCGCCGCTGCGGCTAATGGCCTGAAAGACAGTCTTTTCGGAAACAATACTTGCTCGACAAAAATCCGGAGGTTCCCAATCTCCGCGGCCGCCGCTTCACACGCAAACGCTACTTCCCAAGCATCGCGAAAGAGTAAAGCGTATCTCCCGCGGCCACAAGCAAGTACTGCGTCCCATCCAACTCAAACGTGGTCGGCCCATTACTCGGCGCGTTCCCGAGGTTGACATGCCACAACGGCTCGCCGGTAGACGCGTTCAGCGCTACCAGGTTATTCGATGCATCGCCGGCAAACACCAGATTGCCCGCCGTGCTCAACACGCCGGAGCGCGCGCTGCCTTGGCCTTCCCACTTGTGCGCCCAGCGAACATCACCGGTCTTGTAGTCAATCGCCTTTAAGATGAGCTGCGAGTATCCACCCTTGTCGTTGCCGCCCCATCCTTCTGGCTTTTGATCGACATCGAAGATGTAATAAACGCTGTAGGCATCGGTCGCGTTGATATAGAACAATCCGGTGTCCGGGCTAAAACTCGGCGGCGGCCAGTTTGCGGCTCCGCCTTGATTCGGCGAAACCAGCGCCCCGTCGGTCTGCGGCATTTTCGCCGGATCGGGAATCGGCTGTCCTTTGGCGTCAAGCCCTTTGGCCCAGTTTGCGGCAGCGTATTTCTTGGTGACAATATTCTTGCCGTTGGTGCGGTCGAGTACGAAGAAATAACCGTTGCGGCTAGCTTGTGCCAATAGCTTTCGCTCCACGCCATCAATCTCTCCGTCGATCAGCACCGGCGTTTGGATGGCGTCCCAATCATGCGTATCGTGCGGTGATGGCTGGAAGTACCAGGCAATCTTGCCGGTGTCGGGATTCAACGCCACAATTGACTCCGTATATAAGTTGTCGCCTAACCGGCCGCTCCCTTGAATGACTGGTTGCGGATTGCCGGTGCCGAAGTAGATCAAGTTGAGTTCAGGATCGTAAGTGCTTTCACCCCAAGTCATGCCGCCGCCGTGTAACATCGCTTCGGTGTTCGGCCAGGTTGCGGCCTCGGGTTCGCCGGGCTGCGGATGCGCGTACCAACGCCATTGCAAATCGCCTGTCTCCAGGTCGTGCGATTCGATATAGCCCGGAACATCCAGGTCATCGCCGCTTACTCCGGTGAGAATGTGGTTCTTGACAATGACTGGCGCCGTACTGGCGTAGTACATCTGATCCAAATCGCAGATTTGCTTATGCCAGCGTTCCTTCCCGGTTTTCGTGTTGAGTGAGACAAGGTTGCAATCCGGCGTCTCAAAATAGAGCCAGCTGCCGTAAATGCCCGCGCCGCGATTTCCCAGGTGAATGCCGCCTTTCGACTCCCATTGGTAATGCCAGAGTTCATGACCAGTGCGGGCGTCAACGGCCCAAACGTGGTCCGGCAGCGTGAAATAAAGAATGCCATTCACTAGCAGCGGTGTAGCTTTCACGGACGCGCCGAACACCCCGCCACTTACGCCGGTTCGAAATACCCAGGCCAGGCCGAGCGAGTTAATGTTAGACGCATTGATCTTGGATAACGGGCTAAAACGCCGACCTGAGTAGTCGCCGTGATAGGTCGGCCAGCTATCTGCAGGGGGATGCAGCAGCATTTCGTGTGTAACACCTTGGCCGGGCAAAACCCCCGATGCCAGAAAAGTGGTGAGGGCAAACAGAATGAGCGATTGGATACGCATTACTTCAATGTCTCCAGATAGGCCACAACGTCATGTATGTTCTTGTCTGTGTATTGCTCTAGCAATGCATTGTGGGTTGCGTACGGATCGTTCTTTTCGACTTTCAAAGCGGGTGTTCGCTTCCAGGAATGATGGTCGCCGGCGCTATCGCGCAGAGCGGCGTTGAAATCGTCCAATCTGACTAATTCGCCCGTGACGGCGGGTCCGTCCGGCGGCGTTACCGTCAATATCACCGGTTTTCCGCTCTTCGCGTTGCGGCCGCCGAAGCTGGGCGTGGCAGGGAACAGGTACCTTTGCTGCAACGTAGGGGGATCGTAGCGGCGGGCGATTCCGGCCAGGTCGCCACTCGGCGAATGGCACGTGCTGCATTTGCCCTCGCCATTGAAATAGGCCGCGCCCGCTTTCGCGTCACCAGTCAGAACGTTCAGAACGGAATTGAACGGTCCGCTCCGCAGCGTATCCCCTACGCGCTGGTGCAGGAAGTGGGAAAGGTCGACGATTTGGGTGGCTGTAAAGTCCGCGCTGGGCGTACCGCTTTGCGTCACGTGGCCCTGGCGCAGGAAGGCGCCAATCGTGTTTCCGTAGCGATCGTGCAACACCGTCACGGAACGCACCAGGTCTGGGCCGCGCAAATTGGGCGGCCCTTCGTTGGCGCCGCGCGCCTTCGGCCCGTGGCAAGTGATGCACTCGGCAATATAGATCTTCTTTCCGCGGTCGGCCAAGACGTCATCCACTACCTGCTGATCGTCGGCCCCCTGTCCAATACTGGCCGGTTTCTTGGCCTTCGTGGTTGCGGCGGCGGGAGCCTTTGTAGCGCTTGCCTTCGGCGGGAAATTCGCGGCCAGATAATCAACCACTTGAGAAAACTCTTCCGGACTGCCCTTCGCGCCGCGCGCCACCATGCTGGAGACGGTGTCGCCCCATTGCTCGCGCGTCATGCCCCTTCCCAGCACCAGGTTGGCGCTATGGCACGTGCCGCATAGCTTCAATACCGTTTGTTTTTGCGACCCGTCGGGTAATTGGCCAGCGGCGCCCGGCACGGCCGCCGCGTGGGATAGGAGCGCCCCAGCCAGGCACAACCTTGCAAAATGAGTCATCCAATCAGTTCCTAGCAAAGCAATCACATCTTACATGAGCGAGAGCGTGGAAATATTCAAGCCTTCCAACCAATCGCCTCTACCCACGCCTGCGCGAACAGCGCCTCGGGGCTCTTGCCCCAAACCCGCAAATGCCCCCCGCCCACACCATCCTCCTCAAGTTGCCGCGCCAGGTACTCCGCAATCACCGCCGCATCCTGATAGATCTCGTAGCTGGCGGAAGGCGTAACCTGAGTGAACCCGGCCGCGCGAAGAACCGCCGCCAGCTTTCGCCCGGCATAAGGATCTCCGCCATTCTTCCGCATAAGCTCCTGGTAGCACGCGATCGCATCCGCCACCGGAGGTGGGTAAGGATGCAAAAGGAAGCCGCCCCAGTCCGGGCTCCTCAACCCCGCAAAGCCACCCGGTTTCAGCACGCGCCCGATCTCCTGGGCCGCTTTCTCGGGTTCGCGTAAATGCTCGAAAAGCGCGTGCGCGAACACTCCATCGAATGAGTCGCTTGGAAAATCCAGGTCATAGATATCAGCGGCATGAAATTGCACCGGCAGTTCTTCCTGAGCCGCGGCTCTCCTCGCCGGCGCAAACTGATCGTCCGACCGGTCAATGCCGGTCACGGCTCCCGGTTTCACCAGGCGAGCCAGATCCAAAGTAATCGCGCCCGGGCCGCAGCCGCAATCGAGAATCCGCATTCCCGGCCGCAGCAGCGGCACAAAAAAGCCCGCGTGCGTGGCGGCACTCCGCCGAGCCATGAAGGCCACGGCATCTTGCGTGTGTCCCGGCGTATAGGTTTCCACTGTGGTGTTGTTCATGCTGTTCTGTAGAGGATGCTTCGCTCACGCCGGGCGAGTAACAAAAGCGACTTTTAGAAATAAAACGAAGCGCCTGCTCGAACAGGGTCCGTTCTGTCTTACCGCTGGTGCCGGTGGTTGTTTCCTCAACAGCCCCGTGACATCGTAGCATTCTGATCAGCGGCGGCAAGCCAATTTCACAAAAAGAAAGCGCGTCTGTGCTGAGCACCCGAACGCTCGCAAAGAATTAACCCTTTGACGAGGCTTGTCTTCATCTCACCATTATGGTGAAAT
>DATHIZ010000159.1:0-2686 GCA_035316385.1 Bryobacteraceae bacterium
GAAGTGTTGACCTACGCCGAAGGCTCAGTCCCGCCACCTCATCAACGCCGCCCGCGTAGAAGTCCCGCCGCGGACGCACTCATTGACGTGGATCCTCACCCCGTGCGGCGTGTCTTGAAGCGAGTGGCCGCGTATGGAGTATTGCTCACGGCTGTTGCGGCCGTCGCTACAACGTTTGTCGTTTGGCGTCCCTTCCAGCGAGCGGCTAAAGCGCCCACTCGTGTCTATGAAATTCCGCCTATCTCGGTTAAAGCTTCAACTGGCACTCTTACCATCCGCTCCAATGTGGCGGACGCTCAGGTTTTTATTAACTCCAAGAAGTACGTGCGACCCCAGCGAGCAACGGAATTCACGCTAAAACTACCCGTCGATACGTATCTAGTCTATGCGGCGAGTCCTGGCTATATTGACTCGGCCCCCGTGATCATTTCCGTCCTGACCGATACGAACAGAGCGGTCAATCTTCACTTAGACCCGAAGCCCGCTTCACTGGAAATTCGCGGCGCCGCGCCGGACACGCAAATCAAGGTAGATGGCGTTCTCTGGGGCGCTGTGACTAGTGGCGCGAACCTGGTGCCGGGGCTTCCGCCCGGCACTCACACGATTGAATTGTCCCGTGCCGGTTACCAGGAGAAGACCATCGCGCGCCAATTTGCGCCCGGCGAAACCGCAGTGTTGACCGGTGATGACGTTGCGCTGCTTTCTGCCGCAAGGCCGCTATCCGCGCCTACGGATGACAGGGAGAACCTCCTATGGCCGTATGTCGACAGAAACGATCCCGAGGTGTTACAGTCATTCCTCTCCAAGTACCCCAACGGCGTTCACAGCGCGGAGGCGCGTCAGCAATTGCAGGTTCTCAGTGCCGCCAAGCCCAATCGGGCGGAGAAGACCGATTGGGATTCAACGGATAAGCGCAACCGGCTCGCCCTGCGAAACTTTCTAGTGAAGCATCCGGCCGGGGCGCACGCCGCGCAGGCCGCAAGCCTGATTGCGGATCTCGAGCGCCGGCGCGCCGCCAATCACAAGTCGCTCTAGTAATTGCGCGGCAGCTTGCTGACGCCAGTTGCCATAGTACACAACGTTCACTCGCAGTTACACGTTCGGATAGTTCGCCCGCGGTTATGGCGCACTCTGCCGTGCGTTCCAAAACGGATTCCCATTTGCTATGTGTAATTGCCTGCTAACTTTACACCTTGATAAGTGGAAGCTATCTTACACATCAGTTCCAGCTCTTCGATTTGGCGATGCTCTGCATGCTGGTGGACCCAGCGCGAAAACGGCTCGCCCGGCGCACGTTTGCGCGCGTTCTCCAAAAACGCATGTCTAACTTACTTGTCTTCCGGCCGTGTTTCTTACTTTGGATGATTCTCGTATTGCCGGGTCAGCCGGCGTCCGGCCAGCGATACCCGTTTCTTCCCGTGCCCGGAGCTCCCAAGGCGGCCAAGAAATTGTTTCAGGATTCCCGTGGACGGTTGTGGTTGGTGGGGTCCGATTTGGCTTTTTTTGATGGAAGCCGCTTTTTCTTTCTTCGCGATTACGGTTTCCCGCATGTCACAACTTACGATGTGACGGAGGATAAAAACGGCGCTATTTGGATCGCAGCCAAAACGGGCGTTTACCGGTTCTGGAACGGAACTGTGCAGCAGGTAAGTAGCGGAGCGGCCGTCAGCGTAGTTGCCGCCACCCCCACTCTTGTTATTGCTGTCATGGGTCCCATCGCGGAGGGTGTTCCCATCGACGCGTCACTGTTCCGGATCGAAAAGGCCGGCGGCGCATGGAAAACGGACAGGGTAATGAGTCTCTATTCTCCCGGTCCCCTATCGCTGGATCGGAATGACGCTTTGCTTTATCCATGGCCCGGCCGCGGATGGAACGAACTGCGGTTACGTGATGTAGTTCGCTGGCAGCCCGGAATGAGGATCGTCGCCGTCCATCATCCCGAACCGAATTCCCCGGTCAAGGCGCCCATGCGGGTCATGCGCGACCACCTGGGATGCGTGTGGCTGGGCGGCTCGGACACGAACATTTACGACTGTGGCGGCGGTGGTCACACGTTAACCTTCGAAGGAGCGCAGCCGCGAGCCTCCCTGCGCGAGACGCCGCAGGGAGCCATGCTGCTCACCGGGCAGAATTCGCTCGCGCTCGGGCGGCCTGGATCATTTCAAGTGGCAACTCCGGCCAATGGCCTGCCTAATCTTGCCGACGCCATTGCTACCAGGGACGGCACGATCTGGCTGTCCGGTTCGGATGGTCTCTATCGGTTCCCTTCTCCCTTTCGCCTGGAATACTGGACCGTTCGCGAAGGGCTCTCGAGCGCTCCCTGGTCGCTGGCTCGTACCCGGGGGAAAGTTTTTGCTGGGTTCGATCAGCGGATTGAGGTATTGACCACCGACCGCGACCGCTGGGAAACAATGACCAAATTCACAAACGGCGGCATCGTCTCCGGTCTTTTGGGAAAGCAGGACGGCACTCTGCTGGCGGCATTGCACAACGGCGGTGTTGCGCAGTTGGGAGCCGATGGCCGGGTGTTGGCCCGCACCGCGAGAGACGACTCCAAGAGCGTCAGCATGCGGCTGTTGCAGATCCCCGCGCCGCCCGGACGTCCAAATGACGAGGAGGTGTGGCTGGGTGGATCTTCCCTGGGGCGCCTTACCCGCCAGGGAAACGTTCTGAAGCTTGCTGTTCA
>DATHIZ010000160.1:0-3726 GCA_035316385.1 Bryobacteraceae bacterium
TATGCACCGCGCGTAACAGCGCCGTACATCTCGGTGCGCGCGTTTTATGAGGACCGCGAAGGCCGGCTGTGGGTGGCGGGTACGGGCCTGTACCTTGTTCAGAACAACACGCCAGTGGAGTTCGGCCTTCCCGGCGGCGCGGCCGTCAATACCGTTTCCGGTTTGCAGCAGATGCCAGATGGGAGCATGTTTCTGGGAACGGAAGCCGGCTTGCGGCAATACTCCACGGATAAAGGCGACCGTAATAACTTGCGGCTAGTGGGAGATTTTCGGGCGGTGACGTTTCTCGGAAGATGCCATTTGGATTGCCAGGATCTCTCCAGCCGGCACGCTGACGAATATCACGGGCGAACTTTGGCATCTGGAACGGGCGAAGAGCACTCGCGTGCGGCTGCCCAGCAAGGACGTACAGGCCAGAGTCCAGACGGTTTACCAAGATCGTTCAGGAACGGTCTGGATAGGCACGGACGGGCAAGGCGCTTTTGCCATTGCCAAAGGCCGCGTGATGAGCTTTACGACCCGGGACGGCTTAAGGAGCGATTTCATTCGCGCCTTCTGCGAAGACGGGCAAGGGCAATTGTGGATTGGCACCAGCAGCGGATTGAGCCGCCGGGATGGGCACGGGTTCAAGGGCAACTACACGAACGATGGATTGGTTTACTTCAGCGTCCGGTCACTTGCCAGGGATTCACGGGGCGATATTTGGATCGGCACGGAGAAGGGCATCAGCCGCATGCGGGATGGAAAGTTTCTGCCGGGGCCGGACGCCATGCGGCATGAAAAAATCCTGAGCATTGCGGACGACAACGAGGGCGCGGAGTGGTTGGGCACGGACAACTCCGGATTGGTGCGCGTCAAGGGCGACTTCCAGAGTGTGATGCTGCTGCGCAACGCGCTGCCCAGCAAGACGGTGTATCAAGTGATCAAATGATGGGGCAGGGAAGCTGTGGATGACCACTCCCATAGGCGTCTTTAGCGGTAAGATTGCGGACCTGAATTCGATCGCCGATGGCAATCCTGATCTGACGAAGGTGGCCCGCTATGGAATTTTCAACTCCGCGGAAGCGCGCGACGGAGATAGCGATTTACCCATCACCGGCTTTAAGACAATCCGCAGAACGTTAGTGTTTCCCAGCGGAATTAACTTAATGCATATCGACCCGGCAAAGGAGAATGTATGTGAAAATTCCGGCTCCGTGCGGTTTGAGTCGATGTCCGCTGATGATCGTCCCGTGGCGTTGACCGTTGACGCAGAGATTGCACTGAAAGTTGGACGGCTCGTTCATCCATTGCACGCGGAGACGCTCCGCGCCCGGCTTCTTCAATCGCGGGATTTCAAAACGGACGACAATTTTGTCGTTCTGGGAAGCCCGGCATCGAATCCGTGGGTAGCACTGTTTGCGGACAAGCTGGATTAAACACACTAAAATTGTTTTTACTTCAAGTATTTCGTTCGCCTCAGACGCGGGCGGCAGCGCTTGTTGGTTTCGGTTTGTCCCGCTTGATACACGGCCAGCCCGCTACGATGAAACCATGCAAGTCGATGTTCTCCTGTTCGGCGCCCACCCGGACGACATCGAATGGGGCGCCGGCGGCATAGCTCTGATCCTTCAGCAAACGGGCGTTTCCTTCGCGCTGGTCGATTTGACGAAGGGCGAAATGGGCAGCCGTGGGACTCCGGCCGAGCGCGTTCAGGAGGCCGAGCGCGCCGCGCAATTCCTCGGCGGTGTTTCACGGGAAAACCTGGGTCTGCCGGATTGCGGCTTGATGGATACGCCCGAACAGCGCAAACTCATTGCCAATGTTATCCGCCGCTACCGCCCCGCTTTCGTCTTAGCGCCTTATTGGAGAGATCGCCACCCGGACCACGCCGCGGCCGGCCAGATCGTCCGAAACTCTCGCCTGTTTTGCATTCTCAAGAAGTCCGCCTCGCCTGATCCTCCTCACAAACCCGAAGCCTTCCTTTATTTCCCGCTCCATCATCCCCACGCTCGAGCTTCGTTCGTCGTAGACGTCTCCGCCGTCTATGAGCGCAAGCTCGAACTTCTACGCCTGCATGAATCGCAATTCGCCAAGACTGCTGAGCAATTTGGCGTTGCTTCCCACGGCCTCGGCGACTATCTCTTTGCTCTCGAGTCCCGCGACCGTTACTTCGGCTCCATGATCGGCACGCGCCACGGCGAAGCACTCGTTTCGGACGGCCCTCTGCCGCTGTCCAATCTGACCGATATCCTAAAGCTTTGATTACTCGGCGCGCAACGCTTCCAGCGGCGAAATCGCACTTGCCCGCAACGCTGGAATCAAGGACGCAGCTAACGCGGATAGCCCGAGTGTCACGACGGCTACTAACGTCACCAAGGGATTGTATGGATTCAAGCCGAAAAGCTGATTGCCCAGGAACCGCCCCGCGGCGAACGTCAACGGCAAGCCAACTAATAGTCCAAAGAGAATCAGTCCGAATGCGCCTCGTACTATCAGCGTCACAACGTGGCCGCGATTAGCGCCCAGCGCCATGCGCACGCCGATCTCGTTGATACGTTGTCCGGCATTGTAGGCAGTTACTCCATACAGCCCGATAGAAGCTAAGACGAGCGAAAGAATTCCGAAGAACGAAGTGAGGTGTGCGATAAGGCGCTGCTGGCTGAACTGGCTGGCTACTTGCTCTCTCAAAGTGCGAATTGAAATGACCGGCATATTGGGATCCACCGAAGCCATGGCTTGGCGTACCTGCGCAATGGACAGGCCCGCTCCTGGCTTCGTCAGAATGACAATGTCATGCAGGAAAAGCGATCCCATATTGCCCCGCGTGTAGTCGGCTTGTGCTTCGGGTAAAAAGAAGAAGGGGCGAATCGGCTTGCCGAGATCGGCAGTCAGATAGCGCGCATCTTTAGCGATGCCCACCACTTCGAACTGACCGCTGGATCCCGGCCCTGAGTTGCCGAAGTGCATGCCAATCGGATCTTCGTTCTTGAAAAACTTCCGCGCAAACGCCTCATTGACGACCACCACCTGCCGCGAAGCCGATGTATCCTCTCCAGAGATGCCGCGCCCTTTGACGACAGGGTTTCCGATGACGTCAAAGTACCCAGCCGTGACTCGATTCCATGCAGCAGAGTTGTCGTCTTTGGGCCCCGGAGCGGGACGCCCATCCACCCACACGGCAGCACCCCAACCGTTGCCGCTTTGCGGTGAGTATAGGCAGAGAGCCACGGAAGATACGCCCGGAATGCTCGCTATTGAGTCGTGGATGCGCCGGTAAAGTGGCGAGAGTTGCTGTGTCCGGTAACCAGCAAGCCGTGGATTCATATTCGCTACTATGCGCCGGTCCTGGTCGAATCCGGTATTTTGATTCTCCAGTCGGTGCAGCGCGGCGGTGAGCAGTCCTGACGCCGATAGCAAAACAAGCGAGAGCGCCGCCTGGAACACCACCAGGGTCTTCCTCGGGAGCGAGCCCATGCGGGCTGTGGAGCGGTGGGCTCCGCGCAGCGCTTCCATCGGATCTACCCTGGTGGCCATCCATGCGGAAGCGATGCCGAACGCAACTCCCGTGATCAACGAAACGGCGAAGGCGAATAACAGCACCGGCAGGGAAGGCGACGCGCTGATGGGTACGCCCGCCGTGCTGCCAAGCGAGGGGAATGCGAAATGCAGAATCAGGCGCGTGCCTGCAAATGCGACCGCCAGACCCACCGCGCCACCAAACAAGGAGAGTAAGATGCTTTCGGT
>DATHIZ010000161.1:0-9797 GCA_035316385.1 Bryobacteraceae bacterium
CCGAGGAGTCGATCGTGTTGGCCGAACAAGCCATCGCTCAAGCGTCCATCGAGCGTGCCGGCATCATCTGCTTTCCGGAATGTTTCATTCCCGGCTACCGGGGCATGGGGAAGCTGGTGCCGCCTCCCGATCCGGTATTCCTCGAACGCGCTTGGTCCGTCATTGCGTCGGCTGCCGCCAAGGCTAATCTCGCGGTTGTTCTCGGCACCGAACGCGTCGTCGATGGCGCGCTGCTGATCACCGCCCTTGTCATCAATCGGGACGGGACGATCGCCGGTTTCCAGGATAAAGTGCAGCTCGACCCCTCCGAGGAGAGTACCTATTCGCCCGGCTCAGGCAGACGCGTTTTCCAAACCGGCTCGCTGACATTCGGTGTCGCCATTTGCCATGAAGGTTGGCGTTATCCGGAAACGGTCCGCTGGGCCGCCCGGCACGGCGCACAAATCGTGTTCCACCCTCATTTCCACGAAGCCGAGCCCGGCAGTTACCGGCCCTCGAGTTTCGCTGATCCCGCAAACTCGTTTCATGAGAAGGCTGCCTTGTGTCGGGCCGCCGAGAATACCTGCTTTTTCGCAACTGTAAACTGTGCAAGCCCTGGGTCGCCGACCACTTCAGCGGTGGTGCGGCCCGACGGGACACTCCTCAGCTACCAGGCTTACGGCAAGCGAGGGTTGCTCATCGCGGACGTTGATATCACCGAGGCCACAGGCCTTCTCGCGGCGCGCTGCAAATTATGGCACTGAAGTTGAGCCGGAAGACTGGAATTACGATGGCCAAGATCGCCTTCAAGTCCGTGGACGAGTATATTGCTTCGCAACCCGAAACCGTGCAGGGCATACTCGGGCGGGTGCGGAGCACTATCCGTAAGGCCGTGCCGGGAGCCGAGGAACTGATCTCATACAAGATCCCCACGTACAAATTGGATAGCGGGCCCGTGCTCTATTTCGCCGGGTGGAAGCAGCACTATTCGCTCTACCCCGCTACCGAGCACGTCATCGCGGCGTTCAAGGATGAGCTTGCCCGATACGAGGTCAACAAGGGGACAATCCGCTTCCCGTTCTCCCAGCCTGTCCCCGTGAAGTTGATCGGACGCATCGCGAGGTTCCGCGCGAAGGAAGTCGCCGCGCGCGAGAAGGCGAAGGCAGCCACTCCGAGGGTGCGCTAAGTCCGCTAATATGGCCTTTCCGCGGCGTTGTTTCCGGGAGGATCGTAATCGCAAACCCATATATCTCGCTCTGCATCCCGCGCCGCCGCGCAGCCCAGGTAGCTGGTGTTTCGCCAGACCAGCTGGGTATAGTGATTGCACCGGAGTTTCGGATCGATGCAGGCATTCTTCCCGTGATCATAGTTCGTCGCCTCCGCCGCCCAAGCCGCCACGACGTCGGCGCCCTTGACACGACCTGGCGGCGACGTATACCCGATGTTCTGTCCCGGAATGCCTTGCATCTTTGAACCGCCAGTTGCGGCCAACGTCTTAGCCCACTCCTCGGCTCGCGCCGCTAATTTGTTCGACCATTTGAGCGGCGGCGTCCCCACCTTCCGGCGCACTGCATTGTGAGACTCCAACATCTCGCGAGCGAATGCCGGAATCGTTTCCTCGGCCTTCGCCGCAACCAGGACCAAAATAGCCGCGCTCATGGAGCCAAGAATTACCGCTCGCCGTTTTCGCATTTTCCCTCTAGCTCACTTTCACCCTAAAACGATGTTATCTGGTAAGCGCGTTTCCGGTAAAGCGGCTTGCGCCGTTGGGGGAGCGATAATGAAGTGCGACGTGTGCCGAAGCGCTTTCGCGACAAGATGACGACCACGCCACCCCCTGAGAACCGCGACGCCGTGCTCCTGGAACGCTTGCGCCACGCAGCTGAGCTGCTCGAATGGATCGATGCCGAAAGAGGCCTGTTGGACCAGCTGCCTGTCGAAGATAGGGAGCGCCTGCACCGGGCTGTGGCACAGTTGTACAACCCTGATCCGGTCGCCCGGCGGCGCAGACAGAAAGCCGCTGAACGTGCACGGAGTGAGGCGCAGACTCAACGCGCGGACGCTGTGCTGCATGAGACGGGGATTCGCGCGCTACGCCGGAAGCCGGTATTCACCACGCCGAATGTGTTCGCGCCCGAAGGCTTTGAACCGTGCGACGTCCATTCGAGCGACAACGCCGGCGGTGGTGCGGAAGAGCCCGAATATGAAGAGTCGATGGAGTTGCAGCATTGTTACGTCTGCAAACAGAAGTACTCTGTCATTCACCATTTCTACGACCAAATGTGCCCCACCTGCGCCGAATTCAACTTCGCCAAGCGCACGGAACTGGCTGACCTGACCGGCCGCGTGGCGCTGCTGACCGGCGGACGCGTAAAGATCGGTTATCAAGCTGGATTGAAACTGCTGCGCGCGGGAGCACAACTCATAGTGACGACTCGCTTCCCCCGCGACTCGGCGAAGCGGTATGCGCAGGAGCCGGATTTCAGCCAGTGGGGACACCGTCTGCAGATTTTCGGACTCGACATGCGCCATACGCCGAGCGTGGAGGCGCTTTGCCAGGAGTTGCTGGCCACTCGTTCCCGGCTCGATTTCATCATCAATAATGCCTGCCAGACGGTGCGCCGGCCGCCGGAGTTTTATACCCACATGATGGAGGGCGAAAGAGTGGCCCTGCGCGACGCGCCAGACGAGGCGCGCAGGCTGCTGGGTACGTATGAAGGATTGCGCGGAGGCCTCGTCTCGGAAGGCAAGGCGGTGTCTAGCCCGAGCATTCCGGAAGTTACCGGATTGACCCGCTCGGCCGAACTGTCGCAAGTGCCCTTGCTGGCAGAGGAACTCTTCGGGCAAAAGCACCTGTTCCCCGACGGCCGGCTGGACCAGGACTTGCAGCAGGTTGACTTGCGCGGGCGAAACTCGTGGCGGCTGCTGATGGCGGAAGTCTCGTCGGTGGAACTGCTGGAGGTGCATCTGATCAATGCCGTGGCGCCGTTCATCCTCAACGCGCGTCTCAAGCCGCTAATGATGCGCACGCCGGAGCGCGACAAACACATTATCAATGTGTCCGCCGTCGAAGGCCAGTTCTACCGGAACTGGAAGACCACGCGCCATCCGCATACAAATATGGCCAAGGCGGCCCTCAACATGATGACGCGGACCGCGGCGACGGACTATCACGGCGACGGCATTCACATGAACAGCGTGGATACCGGATGGGTAACGGACGAGGATCCTGTTGCCATCGCGGCACGGAAGACGATCGAACAGCGTTTTCACCCGCCGCTGGATATTGTGGACGGCGCAGCGCGCATCCTCGATCCCATAATCAGCGGCATCAACACGGGCAAGCACGTATGGGGGCAATTCTTGAAGGACTACCGGCCGGAAGACTGGTAGGCGCCGCGCCAACAGTCTTAACGAAATCGCTTCCACCTACGTGGTGCGTTCCGACATCGTCTCCGTCATCGCTTGCTCCTCCGGGGTTGCCTTCGTTCCCAACGCCGGAATGATCATCGGGACCTGCTTCCGGTATCGCCGGTATTTCTCTCCGTGAACGGCGATCAGGTCGGCTTCTTCAAACCGGACCGCCAGCAGGATGTAGCCGGTCGTCATTACGGCAAAGAATAAGTGGGCCACGGTCATGACCGGCGCCGACCAGAACGTCAGCAGCCACCCCAGATAGAGCGGATGACGCACGTAGCGATAGAAGAAGGGTGTGCGAAATTCCAGGTGTGTGTACCCGCGCCCGACCATGTAAAGATAGACCTGCCGCAGTCCAAACAAGTCAAAGTGGTTGATTAGAAACGTGCTGAGAAGAACGATCAGCAGACCGGTCACATAGAGGCCGAGAATGACCATCCCGGCGATCCCGCCATCAACTCGCCAGATAACGCCGCCGATCGGACGCCACTGCCAGAACATGAAGAGCAGAGCGCAACTCGAGAACAGAACGTAGGTACTCCGCTCGACTGGGTCCGGAACGATGCGCGTCCATGCCCGTTTGAACCAGGGCCGTGCCATTATGCTGTGTTGCAGAGCAAAGAGAGCAAGCAGCGCGCCATCGATCGCCAACGCGGCACTGAGCGAGCCCTCTGGACCCGAGTCAATCGACTTTGGCACACCGAAATTACCGAGAAACCCGATCGCATACAACAACGTGAAAAAAAACACGCCGTAGCACACTATGCCGTAAGCAAACGCAATGATCCGTTTCATATCTGTTTTCTCCATTCAAAATTTGTCTGGCCAGCCATTCCGGCTCGGCGCTGTCTCACCCCAATACGCGGTAAAAGTCAGGCTTCTAGATTGCTCGAGCGTCTGAATATCTTGCTCCAGGGCGAGATAAGATGAAGTTATTTGCCGTGCCTTGCGGGTGTACTTTTCCTAGAACCGGGTGACGGCTCAGCAGAGGGTTGGAGTGGACGCCCTATCGGACGTTCTAAAAATCGTTGCGCTCAAAGGAGCCGTGTTTTACAACGCGGAGTTCTCGGCGCCATGGAGCTTCCGGTCACCAGCATCGCAGTTCATCGCTCAACATTTTGGCCCGGACGCCGGGCACGTTATCATCTATCATCTTTTGACAGAGGGTGTCGCGTGGGCCCAGATCGAGGGGGGCCGGCGGGTCGAACTCAGCCCCGGCGACATCGTCGTCTTCCCTCATGGAGATCCACACCTGATGGGCAACGGGTCACCGACCGAGGCGGTGGACAACGGGAAGGAGCTGGCCCGGATTCTTTCGCAGGGGCTAACCGTCACGCGCATGGGTGGGAGCGGAGCGGTCACGAAGTTTGTGTGCGGCTACATGACCTGCGAGCCGCAAGTGAGTAGTCTTATACTGGCGGGTTTGCCGCCGTTGCTCAGGATCAATATTCGAAACGACGCCTCCGGGGCGTGGCTGGAGAATTCCATTCGGTTTTCAGTGGCAAATGCCAGCTCGTCGAACGCCGGCGCCGAGGCGGTGCTCGCGAAATTGTCGGAGGCGTTATTTATCGAGACGCTACGCCGGTATGTCGCCCTGCTGCCAGCGGCGGCGACCGGTTGGCTGGCCGGAGCGCGTGATCCCAACGTTGGAAAGGTGTTGGGGCTGTTGCACAGCCAACCGGGGCGTCACTGGACGATCGGCGCGCTCGCCGCATCGGCCGGTGTGTCTCGCGCGGTGCTGGCGGAACGCTTCCGGCATTTCGTGGGAGAGCCTCCGATCAGTTACTTGACTCGCTGGCGGCTGCAACTCGGCGCTCGTCTGCTCACCACCACCAGACACAGCGTTGCGGAAGTGGCAGCGCAGGTCGGCTATGATTCGGAGGCCGCTTTCAACCGTGCCTTCAAACGAGCATTCAATGTGCCACCGGGTCGGTTTCGTAGGGATTCGAGATGGCCTATTGGTTGAAGTCAAATGCCGCACGGGCGACACGCGCAATAATCCGGTCCCTCTCAGAATCAGTCCGCGTACTTGCTTTAACGTATACCGACACGGCGAGTTGGCCGCGGCCCGGCAGAAAGATGACACCGCTATCATTTGTTGCCGCGGTCAAGCCATTCACTGTGCCAGTCGAGCCTGTTTTGTGTGCTACCACCGTGCCCGGCGGTAGCAGTCCTTTGAGTCGCGTGGGGAAGGTTGTGGTTGCCTTCAGACTCTCGATCAAGCGGGCCGTTGAAGGTGTGCCGGTATCGCGCGCGTCGGCCAAATAACGCAGCGTCGCCCGATATCTGTCGCCTGTACTAACCTTGTCCATGAGACCCTCCAGGGACCCGTCGGTCCACTCCGATGGCGGAGGGTAGTGCGCGACTCCATTGCGATCGAGCGCGCACTGGCGCTCACTTCGATCGACTCGGACGCCTTTCACTTTTCGCCAGCATCAATTCGATCATTTCGTCCAGGCGGAAGCGCCGCTGCGCCGGCCATCGCCTCTCAATGTTGCTGACTCCCGCCCAAACATCCCGCGGCAGCACTTCGATTTGCTCCGTTAGCCCTAGTTTCCCTTCATCCACCAGCGCGAGGATGTTCATCGTGATTGGGATTTTGCACACGCTGGCCAACGAAAAAGATTCGTCACCATTCAAGCTGACGAGTGCTCCGGATGAGAAGTACAAAGCAGCCGCCCCTACTGTGCCGTCCGTGGCGGCAGCGATCCGGCGCCACTCGTCATAGAGCCTCCGCTCCGCAGCCGCCGAGATAGCAGTTCCGAACATCAACAAACATCGCCGGCGGCTTAGTATCGAATGTTTCGTTACAGTGCTTTTCATTTCGTCTTGATACTGTACATAACAAAAAAAAGACGCCATCGCTTGTAAGCTCAACTTTCTTGTTTAGAAAATTAGAAAGCATGATAGACTGCGGCAACAAGTAAATACTCTCCGTTTTGAGGTTGGGGTTGTGTCACTAAAATTGTGTGGTGTTTCTAACTTTGCCGCTTTGATCTTAGCGGCTATGTTGCCGTCTCTCCTTCAGGCTCAATCTTTCACGGCCTCCATCCGGGGCATAGTTACTGATGCCAGTCAGTCGGCTATACCGGATGCCAAGGTAGTCGTCACCGATGCTAGCCGCAATATTTCTCAAATTGTGAATACCGACCATTCCGGCCGCTACATCTTCACCGCGCTGCAGCCCGGCAAATACAATTTCACCGTCGAGGCCTCAGGCTTCAGCAAGTTCGAACAGCATGACTTCGAACTGCGGGTGCAGCAGCAGGCAAGCATCGACGTGCAGCTGACCGTTGGCTCTGTCAGTTCGACCGTCGATGTCACGGCAGCGGGCGCGTTGATTAATACCACCAGCGCCACGCTCGGCCAAGTAGTTGATAACAAGTTCATCCTGTCCCTGCCGCTCGCCGGACGCTCGCCTCTGGCGCTCATCCAGTTGACTCCGGGTGTCAGTCCGTCCAATCTCAATCCGGGTGGGCAGACGAATACCAACTTCACCGCCAACGGCACGCGCAATTCGACCGCCGATGTCCTCCTCGACGGCGTCAGCGTCACCAATGTCGAGCAGAACAGCGGTATCACTAACCTCGAGTATCAGCCGTCGGTCGATGCGGTGCAGGAATTCAAGGTTCAGACTAACTTCTTCAGCGCCGAGTTCGGCAATACAGGCGGCGCGGTAGTCAACATGATTACCAAAAGCGGCACCAACAGTTTGCATGGCAGCGGTTACGAATTCCATCGCAACTCTGCCCTCAACGCCAACAGCTGGTTCGCCAATCGCGCCGGCCGCGCCATTCCCGATTTCAAACGGAATGTATTTGGCGGAACCGTCGGTGGCCCTGTCCGCATCCCGCACCTCTATAACGGGAAAGACAAAACGTTCTTCTTCTACGACTATGAAGGCAGCCGCGAGTCCAGGGCCACAACGAAGCTGATGACCGTCCCCACTGCCCAAGAACGCGCTGGTGATTTCAGTAACACGCGCGACAGCAACGGGAACCTCATCGGCATCTTCAATCCCTACGACACTTATAAGACTCCGAGCGGCAGCACCTTGCGCAATCCCTTCCCGGGAAATAGACTTCCCACGTCGATGCTCGACCCGGTGGCCATGAACGTCATGAAGTATTACCCCGATCCCAATCAGGCCGGGAATGCTTTCACGAATGTCAACAATTTTTACGCCCAGGGGGTCGCCGCCAGCACAGCCGATCAGATGGACATCAAGCTCGACCACAATTTCAGTGAGAAGCAGCGGTTCACTTCGCGTTACAGCCTCAATTGGGGTGGTACGGTCAACCCGCTTCTGTTAGGAAACCTCGCCGATAACTCGACAAACGGAGATAGTTCCTCCCGCACCCAGAACTTTGTCTTTAATTACACTCGTATTCAAGATCCCAATACCATCATTGACATTCGTTACGGCCTTCTGCGCCAACGCGCCAATACGAACCCCAAGAGTCTTGGCTTCGACCAGACGTCCCTCGGGCTTCCCGAGGTCTACCTCACCTCTGGTATCAAAATGTTTCCAACCTTCACTCCGGAGGGCTACCAGGAATTGGGTCAGGTTGGCTACGGCTTAATCGCCCGCGGCGATGAAGCCAATAGCATCACCGGCAACATCACAAAAATCATCGGCGGTCACAATCTCAAGATCGGCGCCGAGGGTCGATTTCTATTGCTCAACTATTTGCAGCCCGGCTACCCGCAGGGCCGCATGCAGTTTTACCGCGCCATCACCATGCAAAATCCTAACGTCAGCAACTCGGCCCAAGGCAACGGGATTGCATCCATGTTGCTGGGCTGGGGCGGCGGAGGCAGCGGCAGCAACACCGGTAACTACAATCTTGATCCGCCGTCCGCTTCGGCCTCCCGCTACTTGGGCTTCTATGTGCAGGACGACTGGAAGATCACCCGTAAACTGACTCTCAACCTCGGCCTGCGCTACGATTTTGATCTACCTCGAACCGAGCGCTACAACCGCTATAGCTGGTTCGACCCCACCGCACCATCTCCCATCGCCGGCAAAGTTCCCGGCTATCCCAACCTGGTTGGTCAGTTCGACTTCACCGACAACAACACGCGCAGTCCCGTTAACGCGGACTATAGCAATTATCAACCGCGCGTTGGCTTTGCCTACGAGGCCAATTCCAAAACCGCCGTTCGCGCCGGCTACGGTATTTTCTACACTGTGTCTCGAGGGAGCATCAAAGGCCACACCGGCGCGGGGTTCTCCACCGATTCCCAGCCCGAGTGGAGCCGCGACGGCAACCTGACACGTTACGCCACTCCGGAAAATCCATATCCCAATGGACTTAACATTCCCCCCGGTGCCTCGCAGGGCGCGGCCACCTTCCTCGGCCTGAATGTAGGCACTGACACGCGGCCCAACCAGAATCCGCAATATCAGCAATGGAACTTTTCCATTCAGCGCGCTCTGCCAGGAGATGCCGTGTTCCAGATCAACTACACCGGCGGCAAAGGAACACACCTTTACTTCGGCGGCGGCGCTGAAAATATCAATCGCCTGGATCCCAGCTACTGGTCCATCGGCCGCACGGCTTTAACTGCTCAAGTAACGAACCCCTTTTATGGCGTCATCACGAATCCCCAATCCCGCCTCAGTGCGCCGACCGTCACGCTGAACACGCTATTGCGACCCTATCCACAGTACACTGCCGTGAGCGGCGCTACACCTAACATTGGCAATTCCATCTATCACGGTGTGCAGTTCCAATACGAGAAGCGCTTCTCGCATGGTCTCGCTTTCCTCGGTCACTACACGTTTTCCAAGCTCATCGACGATTCGTCGTTTTCTTCCGGCAATGTCGGCTGGCTCGGCGGCTACACCGACCTGCAGAATCCATTCAATTTACGCTCCGAACGTTCCGTGTCCGCCATGGATGTAACGCACCGCCTCGTACTCACAGGTTCCTACCAGTTGCCGTTCGGTCGGGGCCGCGCGATTGGCAGCGGCTGGAACCGCCCGGTCGATCTTCTGCTCGGTGGCTGGGAGGTCAACGCCCTCGTCACCATCAGTTCCGGATTTCCCCTCAATAGCGGTTCCCAGTTCCGCGAAGTCGCTCTGCAGAATCCTGTCCTGTGGGAAGGGGCCCAGCGTCCCAACCTTATCGGCGATCCCAGCATGCCCGGTTCGGTCGAATCCAAGCTCAATAACTACGTGAATGCGGCTGCCTTCTCTCGCCCCGCACCCGATACCTTCGGCTCCATGCCGCGCACGATTTCCACCTACCGCAGCCCGGCCCTGAAGAATGCGGATGTCGCCATCTTCAAGAACATCTATTTCACGGAGCAGCGTTACCTGCAGCTTCGTCTCGAAGGTTTCACCGTTACAAACACGCCCACCTTCGCGACACCGAATCTCAGCTACGGCGCTTCGA
>DATHIZ010000162.1:0-4735 GCA_035316385.1 Bryobacteraceae bacterium
TCGCTGGCGGTAGGCCGCGCCGTGAACAGCATTGACCGCAAAGGCGAAGGCCTCAGATGGAACGGTCCGCAGCCGAAGTCCGCGCCGAAAGATCTCGTCCAGATCGAACGATAAGCAACCAGCACTTACGCTTTGCAAAAATAAGAGGCGATGCCTAAAAGCGTAAGCATGATTGCCAGCGGAGATCTGCGTCTCTCCGCCAACCGCGTGTGTTGGCCGGCCCAACAGCGAGTGGAAGAACAAGTGACCCGGGCGATTCAGAGTTTCGGCTTTGCAGTCGCGCGCGCCCATCCGGTGGACGCGGTAAAACAGCATGGGTTCATCGATTCACAGAAGTATGGGATGGAAGTCTTTCGCGGCATCCCCCACGATGCGCCATTAGTGGTGGTGGAGGCCGTCTGGCAGTACAGTCATCACGTATTACCCGGATTAATGACGCACAAGGGCCCGATTCTTACCGTGGCGAACTGGAGCGGGCAATGGCCCGGCCTGGTGGGCATGCTGAACCTGAATGGCTCATTGACGAAGGCGCAAGTGCGTTATTCGACCTTGTGGTCAGAAAACTTCACGGACGAATACTTCCTTTCCCGCTTGAAAGGATGGCTCATCGGCGAGGCTGTCCGGCACGACAGCAAGCACGTGCGCGTAATGAACGGCTTGCCCCTGCCAAAGGAAGCGGAGAAGTTGGGAGTCTCGCTGGCGCAGCAACTCAAACGCGATAAGGCCATCATGGGCGTATTCGACGAGGGCTGTATGGGCATGTTCAACGCGATTGTGCCCGACCATCTGCTGAACCCCACGGGCGTTTATAAAGAACGGCTGAGCCAATCGGCGTTGTACGCGGCCATGAGCGCGGTACCCGAAAACGAAGCACGCGCGGTGCGGGCCTGGCTCGATGCGAAAGGATTGCAATTCAAAACCGGCAGCAATCCGGAGACAGATCTGACGGACGGACAAATTCTGGATCAATGCCGGATGTATATCGCGGCGGTGCGCATGGCGGACGAGTTCGGCTGCGCGGCCATCGGCATTCAGTATCAGCAGGGCTTAAAGGATCTGGCGCCGGCGTCGGACCTGGCGGAAGGCTTGCTTAATAATTCGGACCGCCCCCCGGTGCGGTCCGAAGATGGACGCATCCTGTATGCAGGCCAGCCGCTCCCGCACTTTAATGAAGTGGACGAATGCGCTGGTTTAGACGCGCTGATTACCAATCGCACGTGGAATGCGCTCGGCTATGCGCCGGAGACGACGCTGCACGATCTTCGCTTCGGCGAAACGTACAACGGAGAATTTGTGTGGGTGTTCGAAATCTCGGGCGCGGCGCCGGCGGCGCATCATATCGATGGCTACGCGGGATCGGTGAGCGAGCGCCAACCTCCCATGTATTTCAGACTGGGCGGCGGATCCCTCAAAGGCATTGCCAAACCGGGCGAGGTGGTTTGGAGCCGCGTGTTTATTGAAGACGGCAAGCTGAAAGCCGATTTAGGGCTGGCGCGCGCCATCGCGCTTCCGCAAGAAGAAACGGAACGCCGCTGGCGCATCACGACGCCGCAATGGCCGATCATGCATGCGGTATTCCACGGCATCACGCGAGATCAAATGATGGGCCGGCACAAGGCGAATCACATCCAGGTGGCGTATGCGCCGGATGCGGCGGGCGCGCGGAAGGCGCTGGCCGTGAAGGCCGCATTCTTCCGGGATGCGGGATTAGGCGTGAGCATCTGCGGTTCGGAAACGGGGCTCTGACGCATGAAAATCGGCATTCTAGGAACCGGCGCCATCGCTAACAAGCACGCGCAGGCGTACCGCAACATCGGATTCGAACTGGTGGCTTGCTCCAACAAGACCGAACAGCGCGGGCGGGAGTTCGTGAAGCGCTGGGGCGGCACATTCGTGAGCGATGCGGCGGAGTTATGCCGCTTGCCCGGGCTTGATTTCATCGACGTCTGCACCTTTCCGGACTTTCATTTGGAGCCCGTCAGGATTTGCGCGGAGATCAAGCGGCCCATCATGGTGCAGAAGCCGATGGCGACAAACCTCAAAGATGCGGGCGAGATGATTCGCATAGCGCGCGACGCCGGGATCGCGCTGGGCGTGATGAGCCAGCATCGTTTTGACGACTCCACGCTGTTCCTGAAGCGCGCGATTCCGGCTGGCCGGCTAGGCAAGATTCTGCAGGCGGACGCCTACGTGAAATGGTTCCGCAGCGATGAATACTACTCGCGTCCGATAAAAGGGAGTTGGGAGACCGAAGGCGGCGGCGCGTTGATCAATCAAGCCATCCACCAGGTAGATGTGTTGCTGCACCTGATCGGTCCGGTAGCCTCGGTGTTTGGCGCGTGGCAACTCGGGGCCCGGCACAAGATTGAATCGGAGGATGTGGTGAGTGCGCTGCTTTCCTACCGGTCGGGCGCAACCGGCGTCATTCAAGCGTCCACTGCATTCTGGCCAGGGTACTCCGAGCGGATCGAGATTCACGGTACCAAAGGGACCGCCATCATTACGGGCGACTGCCTGACGGCCTGGGATGTTTTGGATGACGAGCAAGCGGATGCGGCAGACCCGGCGCCCATTCAAGCAAGCGTCGCGTCGGGGTCATCGGACCCGATGGCGATTTCAGTCACTACGTTCGAGCGCCAGTTTCTGGACTTTGCAGAGGCGATCCGGATGGGACGCGAACCGCTAGTGAATGGCGAAGAGGGCTATCGCGCGTTGGAGTTGGTGCTTGGCGTCTATCAGTCGTGCCGGGAAGGTGGGGCGGTTGAGTTGCACGGGTAGGAGGTTAGTGCGCCCGAAGGCAGACGGCAAGACCGTCCGCCCCAACCTTGCCTGGCTGGGTGTTTGCTGTTTTGGAGAGGGACCGGAAGATATACTTGGAAAGTAGACTCTGTCGTCTATGTCACTCACTTTAGACTCAGCCATTGCGGACTCGTCGATAGTTCACCAAGCCATTGATCGATCCGCGGACCCGCAGCGCGTCGCTCACTACCTGCAAGAGTTTGGAGCGCGGCACGCAGCGGAGTTCCAAGCGCTTAAGGAAGATCCGCAACGCCTTCACTGGCTGGCGGAAGTGTTCGGCGTGAGCCGTTTCCTCTCGGAAGAGTTGCTGCGTCATCCCGACTGGCTTGGGAAGCTTGACGATCTGCGGGTTGCGTACTCGCGGGATGATTACAAAGAGCGGTTGGATGAGTTCCTCGGAGAACACGGGGTGATGACGGCGACAGCGCTCGATCTAGCGCTGTTCCGGCGGCGGGAACTGGTCCGTATTGTCCTGCGCGATCGCCTGGGGATAGGGACCTTAGCCGAAATTGCCGGAGAGCTATCGAACCTGGCCGACACAGTGCTGGCCCGCGTGCTGGCCGGCGTCACGGCGGAAATGATAGAACGCCACGGGCGTCCCGTCACGCAATGCGAGGGAGCGGATAACGGCGTGCCCGCCGCGCTGACTCTGCTGGCGCTTGGCAAACTCGGCGGCAGCGAACTAAACTACAGCTCCGATGTAGACCTGATGTTTCTCTATAGCGCCAATGGAGAAACTTCCGGGCCGAAAGTCATCAGCAACAAAGAGTTTTTCAAGAAGGTAGCGAATCAATTTACCAATCTACTTTCCACGCATACGGCGGCTGGACTTTGCTACCGCGTCGATTTGCGGCTGCGACCGGAAGGCACGCTGGGCGAGGTTTGCATTTCTCTGGACGCGGCCAAGCAATACTATTCGAAACGCGCGCGGGACTGGGAACTGCAAATGCTGATCAAGGCGCGGGGGGCCGCCGGAGATGAAGCTTTGGGCCAAGCGCTGCTCGACTTCGTGGAGCCGTCGATCTACTCGACGACACTGGACTTCTCAACGATTGAGACCATGTCGGAGACGCGCGAGCGCATTACGGAAAAGCTGGCGAGCAAGCGATTGGGCAAAGCGCAGCTTGATGTGAAACTGGCGCGCGGGGGCATTCGCGATGTGGAGTTTCTGGTGCAGTGCCTGCAGCGACTGCATGGGGCGCGCGAGATGCACGTCCGGCAGGGGGGCACGCTGCTGGCGCTGGCGCACCTGCATGAGAAGGATTTACTCTCCACCACTGAGCACACGCGCCTGGTGGATGCTTACGAATACTTCCGACGCCTGGAGCATCTGCTGCAGCTCGAAGACGATCGGCAAACGCACGCGCTGCCTTCGAATCCACTGGAATTGGAGCGCCTGGCGCGGCGCATGAACGGGCCGCTCGGCATGCCCGCGGCCCAGCGCGAGGCGGGCACGAGCGCTGCCGGTCAATTGCTACGAAACTTGCACCAACGGCTGGAAAACGTGCAGGTCATTTACGAACGCATCGTGCATGCGCAGCGGCCGCCGCAGTATTCACAGAGTTCCATTGGTGAATCCACCGCGTCGGTCGCGCCCATCGACCCGGAGCGGAGCGGACTGGAGGTGTCCGGGGCCGAGTTGATGATTCTGGACCGCATGGCGCCGCGTTTCATGGCGTCCCTGCGGGCGCGGGGCGTACATCGCGCCCGGCGGAAGCTGGCTGATTTCCTGGAATCGCTATCGAACGAACTGCAGCAACTGGAATTGCTGGATAACCATCCGGTACTGGCCGATTGGATGATACAGGTGTTCGAGCTAAGCCCGTACCTGGGGGATCAGCTCTCGCGCTACCCGGAACTGCTCGAGGAGATCCGGCGGGCGGCGGATCATCCCACGCGGCGTTGGGCCTTCGAGGGACTGGCGGCTCCGCTCAGC
>DATHIZ010000163.1:0-38841 GCA_035316385.1 Bryobacteraceae bacterium
GTCTTGGAACGGTACTGCAAGGGAAAGGAAAAGTCGTAATGGTTAAGACGGTGCCGGGCGGCGCGTCCACGACCGCGCGTGAGGACGGGTTCCGGGATCAGATGAAGGCGAAATTTCCGGCGATCCAGATTTTGGACGAGCGCTACGGGATGGCGAGCATTGCGCAGTCGCTGGCGGTTTCCGAGAACATGCTGACGGCCCACCCGGACCTGGACGGAATGTTCTGCTCGAACGAATCGGGTACGTCGGGCGCGGCGCAAGCATTGAAGGCGCGGCGCAGCAAAATCAAGCTGGTAGGATTCGATTCCAGTCCCACGCTGATTGCGCAGCTCGAAGCGCGCTGGATTGACACGCTGGTGATTCAAGATCCGTTCCGGATGGGTGAAACGGCTTTCGAGCAGGCGGTGAAGGCTTTGCGGGGAGAGAAAACACCAAAGAAAATCGCTCTGCCACCGCGCCTGGTGGATGTAAAGAACCTGCATGATCCGGACATTCAGACGCAATTGAAGCCGGACTTGCAGAAGTACCTCTCGGACGTGGGGTCCTAGGTCTCTGACCGCCTGAAAATCTGAAATGACATTCGACCTTGTGCCGTGAGCGATCAAATTTTCCTGACAAATAACGTCTGGGCTAACTGAATCCGCACGGTTAGCGCGCAACTTGCGTGCGTAATAGTAACGAACGACAGTGTTAATCCGTGAGCACGTGATTCGGCCATGGTCCTTTGAGGAAGTTGGAAGGAACGGCGAATCTAAACAGCTACGAGGCTATGGCGGCAGACACCGGGCGGCGTGCTCCGAAGGCTTGTTCCACGGAGTCTGCGGCAAACCGCAGCCCGTCCGTTTGTTGGATCGCGTTCTGCATGCGCACGGCATTGGTCCGATACATGGGATCGGAAAGGACGGTGTCGACCATCGCGCGCAGGCTCTTCATAGTCACACGAGTGAATGGCGTGAACACTCCGGTCTGCGTATGCGCGATGCGCGCGGCTACGCCGGGTTGATCGTTTCCGACTGGCATGGCAACGAGCGGCACACCTTGCGCCAGCGATTCCAACACCGTGTTCAAGCCGGTATGAGTGATGCAAAGAGTAGCTTTCTTCAGTACGTCCAATTGCGGCGCGTGATTCACGACGATTGTGTTGCTCGGCATGGGGCCGATATGTGAAGCATCCATGTGCTGACCGATCGACAAAACCAACTGCCGATCCGGACCGGATGCGCCGTCGACGATCATTCGAAATGCCTGTTCCGATCCATTCAACATCGTGCCCATAGAGGCATAGATCAACGGCTCGCCCGTCAACCGCTCCCACGGAAACGGAATCGGGAATCGGGCTTCGCTTTCGTGAAAAGGACCGGCATAGTGGAACTGCGGCGGCCAATAATCACTCGGGAAATCGAACTCGCGAGGCGTTTGCGTGATCTGTGCCAGCTTCGAGAATGGCGCGTAGGGGTCCTGCAGATCGATCGGAAGACCGACCTTCTTTACGTAATCATTGGCAACGCGGATACAGGGCTCTACGATCGGCAAGAATTCCTCTAATCCACGAAGGTTGCGAGCAATGCCTTCCGGCGATGGGTCGTAGGGCCAATCATAGATGAAATAAGGGGCTCGCCCCGTCATGTCCGGGTGAAGCGCCGCTGACAGATGAACATACGGCACGCCCATCTTCATAGCCACGAGATCGAGGTTTCGCCAAAGCGCGTCGAGCACGAGGCAATCCACCTTCGTCTCGACAATGATTCGCTCGCCGTCTTCGATCATCCGTCGGCTGACGTCGGCAATCCAGGCGAATACATAACGAATCGCCTCTTCGCCACGCATTGCGCTGAACTCCCTTCCCTTAGCCGGGAACTCGCCCAACGGAAAGAGCTCTTCCGAAAATGCGATGGCCTCCATCCTGCACGCCCGCACCATGGGGACTGCCTCCGGGGCAGGCATCAAAAAGACCACGTCATGCCCGCGGATCTGCAATTGGCGAGCGAGCGTTGTGAATGGATAGATGTGGCCGGGCACCGCAGGACAGCAGAAACCAATTCGCATGGTTCTGTAGGTATAGCACAAAATCCCGCTTCGAAGGCCCAGGACCGCGTCGCAATTCCCTGTAAATTCTTAGGAATACGGTCACGGGCGGTACGATTCGCCGATTGACTTGACCAACATAAGCAGGAACCGTACCAGGTCGAATTTCCGACCGCGAGACTCTCCGGGCGCGAGTTGTCGACTTCAGCCTGGTATATTCCCGGTGCTCACAAGCCTTCGTTTTCTGTCCGCGATCCATCCGAGCGTCAGCGGCGACACCAATACTTCTGTCAGTCGAAGTGATTTGATCCAGAATCACTATTGTCCAAATTAGCGTTTGATGTGAATGTCGGGTTGGAGAGGTAGCAGGGCCAAGCGCTGATAGCCTGAACTGGGTTCCGTGCAAAAGAACCAAATCAGAAAGTCAGGAGACTAGTACCGCCCAATTGGCCCAGCGGTTCTGCACGGAAGCTTCCACACCCCGCTGGTGGGCAAATCTATTTCCCTGCATGCCGATCTCACTTAAATGTCGCCATGCTCCATCCAACATATGAGGTCATCTTCTTCTGGCGTATGCGCCGGCTAACACCGGTTCTTCTGCTCAGCGGCTCGGAGGAGCAGACTGCGCATCTCTACGACACAGCCACGGGACGGGAGTTGACGGAGGCGATTGAGAGGTGCTCGGCCATGATGTTTCGCCCGACGTGGACGAGTCACAAGGGATAGCGGAAGGTCGCCGACATAAAGGACTAGGTCTCTGATGCAATGGCAAGATTCTGCCGCTGGATGCGGCGCATCCAGATCTGCAAGCGGCCGAGGTCGTAGTGCCGCCGAGTGACCTGGTGCTGAGTGGGGGTTCATTGGAAGCGACGTGCTGCATCCGGCTTCCGACGCCTTGTATCTGCAAGTGATCCAGAAAGGTTTTGGAAAGGTGCTGCGACTACCCTACGGCGCTGGCGCGAAAGCCGAGATGCTGCCTCTGCCCGCTGGACAACAGGTGGCAAAGACGGCGACGGACCAGTCCGTGCCGGGCGCCGTGCTGGACCTGACCTCATGGACCGATCCCGGAGACTACTACCGGTATGACGAGAAGAAGAAAACGACCACTACCATGCTGCTGCAGCCGCCGAACAAAATCGATCCGGTGAACCTGACATCGGAGGAGGTGCAGGTAAAGGCGCAGGATGGAACCATGGTTCCGCTGTCGATTATCTACAAAAAAGAGCTGGTTCGAGACGGATCGGCTCCCGCCGCGCTGATCGGCTATGGCGCGTATGGGGATGCATTTAGGCCAGGATTTTCGCGTAGGTACATGGGATGGTTGGAACGTGGCGGAGTTCTGGGAGCCGGAGCGCCGGGGGTATTCTCATTGGCCGCTCAATCACTGAAAGGCCCGATCTCTTTGCCGCGGCGGTAGACGGCGTTCCCTGTTCGGACATGCTGCGCCAAGAGACAGGGGCAAACGGGTCCGACAACATTCCCGAGTTTGGTTCGGTAAAAAGCGAGGAGGGTTTTAAGGGACTCTATGCGATGAGCGCCTATTATCACGTCGAACCCGGAACGAAGTATCCGGCGGTGTTGGTCACTGCCGGCGCAAACGATCGGCGCGTTGATCCTTGGCAGGGAGCCAAAATGGCGGCGAAGCTGCAGGCGAGCACGGCAAGCGGACGGCCGGTCCTCTTCCGCGTGAACTACGACGCCGGCCACGGGCTAACCGATACGGTGGCGCAGCAGGTCTCCGACTGGACAGACATCTTCTCCTTCTTTTTGTGGAACTTTGGCGCCGCAGACTTCCAACCGGCAACGGCTGTCATGGCGGCGCGCACAGGCAACTAATTAGTGCCGGTAGGAAGCTTGCAGCGTATCCGCGCTTTGGGGGATGGCGGCGGTTACGAACGTGATGGTCGCCCCGGCAAGCGTGAAGTCGTTGACGGGACTCAGCAGAACGCCATTCTTATAGAGCCTGAGGCTGGTGACGGGGCTTGGTGATGACGCCAGGGTGAAAGTGGCATTTGTTCCGGTGATAGAGCCGCCGGGTATCTCGCCATCCACAAAGATAGCCACGGAGGTGGAGGCGCCGGAGACCCGGTAGTAGGCCTCCAGGATGTCCCCGCTTTGCGGCCGATTGCCCGCCAGGAATGTCAGGGCGGTTCCCGCCACGGTAAAGTTCACTCCGTTCATTTGCAGCAAGCCGTTCCGATAGAGAGACAGGCTGGCGGATGGCGATGGCGTTTGCGTTAGGGCGAAGGAGTTGTTCGTTCCATTAGCCGTTCCCGCCGGTGTTTGAGAATCTACGAAGAGAGCGTTCGAGCCGCCCGCGCCGAGTGAGTTCACCGTGGTAGTCAAGTTCGTTACGGCTGTAGTAAGCGTTCCTACGGTGGCGCCGAGAGCGGTGAGCGAATCACCGTTGGTGTTAACGGTGGAATTCAAGGCTGTCAGATTGGTGGTCAGGGCGCCGAGGGAATCTGTGTTGCCCGTTACGGAGACGCCCAGAGCCGCGACGGTCGTGCTCAACGCGGCAACCTGAGCCTGCAGGGCGGGAAGCGACGAGCCGGAGTTTACCTGAGCGGCGAGGGCGTCCAGCTCGGAATTCAGAGAGGCGACGGATGTATTGAGAGTATTCAAACTTGTGCCGAGATTCGTCACCTGGTTAATCGCGATGGGCAAGGTGGCATACTGCGCGCCGCCGCCATTCGAGCCGCCGCCGGGGCCCTTGGTGCTCGATTGGCGGACCTGGCTGACGCTAAGCGGGACGGCGCCTGGAGGTACTTGCCAGACCTCGGACCAAGTGATCAGGCCGTTGCTGCTGTTGTAGGCGACGACATAGTAGGTGCCGGCCGGGGCGGTGGTGGTCGGCGCCAGAAAGATCGAGAGGGCGCCGCCATAGACTGCGGTAGCCGACCTAAGGGGGGCGACTGTGCCAACCCCCGACGAGGGGGAGCCGTTCCAGGTAATCACCACGGTTCCATTGAAGAGACTTCCGTCCGGGTTGGTGATGCTGTCCAGAATATGAGTCAGATTGGCCTGCGCGGACGCGGATCCAGCGGCAAACGCCGCGCATAGAATGATGACCACGAAAAGACGGCGGAAATTGAACATGATGCCTCGCGACCTCAGTGCATCATGCGGCGCGGCCCCTTCGGTGGAGTCGCCGCTGTGGCGGGACTTCCGAAAAGGCGGCTAACTACATGATGATGCGAGGGTTAAGAGGAAAAACCGAAAAAACGCAAACGTTGTGATTCCCCCACGGCCGACCAGGCGCCGACGCAATATTAGAACGAGTTTGAAAGCGGTTGCCTCGATTCAGCCAACGACTGGCGGAATGGAGGCAACCGCTCCAAAATCTGGGGCCGCCTTTAAATGCTAACCACTTAAAGACAAAGGGCAACAGGTGCCGTGAGTTGGCCATTTCGCTTTGGGCCTTGGGATGCACATCAATGAGAGGCTTCGAAGGAGAACGCCCAAGGTGGACGGAAAAACGGATAGAAAAAGTAGAACGGCGCAAGGGATGTGGACGCGATTGGGTCTTTGCGCGGCACTAGCGGTGACGCCTCTACTCGCGGGAACATCCGAATCGAAAGCAGAAAAGGAGTTGGTGGTCTCCCAGGTGGAGATAGCCGGCGGAGGGCATTCAAAGCTGAGCCTGCATCACGTTGACGGCAAGCGCTACCTGTATGCGCATCGCACATCGGACCGCAGCCTGACAATCGTCGATGTGACGAACGAAGACAGCCCTCGTGTTGTCAAAACGATCACGGCTGACCATCTGGCTTCGGCGGCGGATTTGCAGGTACTGCCGGACGGAAAAGTACTCCTGTCGCGCGGAGAGGCTGGCAGCGCCTCGCAGCCCGCTCCGGGCTATTCGCTGTCCTTGTGGAATCCCGGAACTGGAAGCACTCCCAAAGATGTTGCCGTGGTGACCAGCCATCTGGTAGAAAGCAGCCGCGGACTTCTTTACATCTCCGACGATAAGGGGCTGACACTCATCCGTTTGCATGACTCACCGGAAAAATTAGAAGCGCAGCGATGGGCTTCGACGCTGGCGCCCTAAGAATAGGACAGCAGCTAGCGCTCGAATTTAGATGGGAAAATTCATTTTGTATGCGCTGGCCGCGAGCATGGCATCGCTGGCCGGCGCACAAACGACACAGGATACGAACGTCCATGCCTGGTTCATGTATTTTGGCGACCATTCAGTGAAAGGCCCATGGGGTGTTCACCTCGAAGCTCAATTCAGACGGGCGGATGCCGGGCTTACCCCGCAGCAGCTTTTGATCCGGCCCGGCATCAATTATCAATTGAATAAGCACATCCTGTTCACTGCGGGATATGCCTATGTACGCACGTCCCGCTACGGCGACGTGCCCGCCAGAGCCGCTTTCCCCGAGCACCGGATTTTTGAGCAGGTACTGATTAAACACGGCGTAGGAAAGATACCGATCCAGCATCGTCTCCGCTTGGAACAGCGCCTGGTTGGGATAGTTCCCAGTCCGAGGGCGGAAGTCGACACATGGGAAACGCGCAACCGGTTCCGGTACATGTTGAGGGCGGACTTCCCGCTGCCCATAAGAACATCCGCCGGCAAACCGTTCGGATTAGCAGTTTACGATGAGCCGTTTTTTCACTTCGGCAGCAATCGCGGAATTCGCTATCTCGATCAAAACCGGGCCTATGCGGCAATAACGTACAAGCTGACTAAGTTCAACCGCATCGAAGTTGGATATCTTCATCAGTATGTGCCGCAGCGGAATGGAATCGTTTCGGAGCACAATCACACGCTGCAGTTCGCATGGTTCTCGGCGACTCCATTTGGCCATAAAACCAATTGACCGGTTGCTCTAGTTGCCGTTGTCTTGTTGCTCTCGTTTCAGCCCGTACCGTTCCATGCGATAAATCAGGGTTTTGCGCGTCAGATTCAGATAGCTGGCGGCTTTTGTCTGATTCCAATGGAAACGGTCCAGCGCCCGCATGATCAATTCGCGCTCCACTGCTTCCAGACTGATGGGCGTAGCCGGAAGCTCGAGCTGGATGGCATCGAGCACGCCACGCTCGCGCCGCAGGATTTCCGGAAGATCCTCGATCGTAACGACAGGTCCGGGACTTAACACCGTGATGCGCTCGATGAGATTCTCCAACTCACGAATGTTGCCCGGCCAATGATGGCGGCTAAAGTACGGAAGCAAGGCCCCGGGAAGCTGAAGCTCGGGACGTTCGTGCCTGTGCGTTGCCAACTTCCAGAAGTGCTGCACCAACTCGGGAATATCTTCCAAGCGTTCGCGCAGCGGAGGCAGGGTAACGGGAATCACGGCAAGCCGGTAGTAAAGGTCGTCGCGAAAATCACCATCCTCCACCATGCGCATCAGATTCCGGTTGGTGGCGGCCACGATTCGGACATCCACCTTAACGGGATCGAGAGCGCCAAGCTTCTGAATTTCACCCTCTTGCAGGAGACGCAGCAACTTGACTTGGAGCTGAAGCGGCAGTTCTCCTATCTCGTCCAAAAAGAGCGTTCCCTCATCAGCGCCCTCAATGCGGCCCGGCTTATTGTTATGAGCGCCGGTGAATGCGCCCTTTTTATAACCGAATAACTCAGACTCGAGCAGATCCTTTGGGATGGCTCCGCAGTTCACGGCTACGAAGGGCTTCTCGCTTCGCCGGCTGTTAAAATGAACCGCGCGCGCCAGCAGTTCCTTCCCTGTTCCGGTCTCTCCTTCAATCAACACGATGGAAGAGCTGCGCGCCGCGCGCGAAGCGATGCCGACAGCGGCGCTTAGCGAGCTCGAATGGCCAATGATGTTTTCAAAGCCATACTTCTGACTGACACTTTCGCGCAGCGTTTCAATCTGCTCAAGCATGCGGCAGCGCTCTAGAGCGCGCTCAATCACGATGGCCAACTCGTCAAAGCGCACCGGCTTCGTCACATACTGATACGCGCCCGACTGCATCGCTTCCACCGCATTCTCGATCGTTCCAAATGCGGTCAACAAGATCACCTGCGTATCCGGGTGATTCTCGCGGATCTGCTTCAGCAGTTCGAGTCCGGACATTCCCGGCATCCGCAGATCCGTCAAGACCAGATCGTAGTGCGACCCGGCGAGGATCCCCAGCGCATCCCGCGCGTTGGCCGCCAGCGCCACTTCATACCCGCGGCCATCCAGTTGAACCTGCAGCACCCGGCGCAGGCTCTCCTCATCATCGACGACCAGAATGCGCGCCGCTCTCATGAACGCACCGTTCCATTGACGGGAAGGGTAAACACAAAGCAGGCGCCGGAGGAGTCGCTCTTCTCCAGCTTCAATTCGCCGCCGTGCTGTTCAATGATCTGGTAAGCGGTCGGTAAACCGAGGCCCGTGCCTGTTTCCTTCGTCGTAAAGAACGGGTCATAGATGAATTCCACATCCGATGCCGGGATGCCTGGTCCGGTGTCGCAAACGCGCACCGACACAGCATCATTCTGAAGTCTGGACAAGATGGCAATACTGCCTCCACCGGGCATGGCTTGCACTGAGTTCAGCATGAGGTTAAGCAAAACTTGTTTAATTTGGCCCGAATCGCAAGCAAGCGGAGGCAAATTAGCGGGGATGTCCACCGCAAACTCAATGTTATGCCGCGCGGCGGTCTGCTTTACAACGTTCACGACCGATTGTACAAGCGCGTCAATATGGACAGGCTGCATGGCGGGCGCCCTAGGCCGGGCAAACTCGAGAAAGTTGGTGACCAGGCGGTCCAGCCGGCGGGTCTCTTTCTGAATAATGTCCAAGAATTCAGTGCGGCGGCTTTCGTTCTGCGATTCATCGCGCAGAATAGCCGCCGCGCCGTCGATGCCTGCAAGGGGATTGCGGATCTCATGCGCTAACCCAGCCGACATGTGGCCCAGAGCCGACATACGCCCCGCGCGTTTAAGGTGCTCCACATTGTTCTGTAACTCGCGATACACGCGTTGGAGTTCTTCGCTGGTTCGCTCCGCTTCGAGACGATGCTTGCGTTCGCGATTCGCCAGAACACCGGCAACAAGGCCGACCAGGCAGAACACAAAAGTCTCCAAATTGCGGTCAAAAACGTTCCGTGCGTCAGGCGAGTCTATAGCGGACGCGCGCATGATATAGAGCACGCTTGAAATCATGGCCGTCAGCAGGCCGCCGGTCCATCCGAATGAGAGAGCGCCAGCAATGATGGGGAGGTAATAAAGCCGGTGAAGAGCATAGTGCCAATGCTCCATGTCGGGAGGCGTCAGACGCGACCCGAGTTCGATGGCGCCCAGGAAGGCGGATATTGCGGCGATTCCCCATAAGCGTGAGTGATTCGTTACGGCCAAAAGCAATATGTCCTTAGATGTTCTAAAAAGCGTTTCGCTGCTGCCTCAAATTAGACGCGCCTGCCTGATATGGTCCAATGTTTTTGCCCACGGGCGCTATTCCTCGCCGCTAAGTGACTGTATCTCCAGGGTGGGAATTGACACCGAGGAATAGGCCAAAGGCGTGCACTAAGAAAGCCGTCGAAAGGCAGCAACCAATGCGAAGTCTGATCAACGGTTTTTTCCATTTCAAACACCATGTCTTTCCGCAAGAGCGGCAGCACTTCCAGAAACTAGCGAACGGACAGAACCCGGAGGCGCTATTCATCACCTGCGCCGACTCACGTATCGTCCCAGACCTTATCACACAATCCCGGCCGGGCGACCTGTTTGTGTGCAGAACGGTGGGCAATCAGATTCCAGCTCACGGTGCGGCAGCCGGCAACGGCGTGTCTTCCGCCATCGAGTATGCCTTGAAAGCTCTCGACATCAGGCACATCATTGTATGCGGCCATTCGGATTGCGGCGCTATGAAAGCCGTTCTGGATCCCACGAAACTAAGCGATCTTCCGGCGACGGCGTCGTGGCTGGAACACGCGGCGGCAGCACGCTCGGTGGCGCTGAAAAGCTATGTGGGCGTCACCGACGACGCTCGTCTCCATGTCCTCACCGAAGAGAACATAATTGCGCAGTTGCGAAATTTGGCGACGCATCCGAGCGTTGCCGTCAAGTTGGCCCAAGGTGAATTGACGCTTCACGGCTGGTATTATCAGATTCACTCCGGAGAAATTACGTCATACGACGCGGAGCGCCGGATCTTCCGTCCACTCGAGCAGGAAGCCGTAACCGCTTCACCCAAGCTCAGGTCGCGGCAAATGGCGGAAGGGGACGCAGCGTGAGCGCCGTATTAACACCCGAAGAAGTCAAGGGAAAATCAAAAGAAACCAAGGGGAAATCCAGCACGTTGACGGGCGATCTCATCTCCTCCCTGGTCGTCTTCCTGGTCGCGCTGCCATTGTGCATGGGCATTGCGATTGCGTCGGGCGTACCACCCGCGCTTGGAATTGCGACCGGCGTAATTGGCGGCATCATCGTAGGTATGTTATCCGGAGCTCCTTTGCAAGTGAGTGGACCTGCTGCCGGTCTTGCAGTCATCGTATTTGAAGCTGTTCGTGAGTTCGGCATCCCCACGATGGGCGTTATTCTTCTGCTGGCGGGCGTCGTGCAATTGCTAGCTGGCCGCTTCAAAATGGGCCAATGGTTCAGAGCCATTTCGCCGGCAGTCGTGTACGGAATGCTGGCAGGCATCGGTGTTCTGATTGTGGCCGGGCAATTTCACGTGATGGTGGACGACAAGCCTCACGCCAGCGGTCTCGATAACATTCTCGCCATCCCGCAGGCTCTCTTTAAGGCGTTTTTCCCGCCAGAGGGAACCATGCACCATATGGCCGCCAGTATTGGCGTGTTGACGTTGGTTTCCATCGTGCTTTGGAATCAGTTCCGGCCGGCATCCATGAAAATGATCCCTGGATCATTAATTGGCGTTGTACTCGGTACGGCGGCTGCAGCCATCTTTCAGCTGAACATTAAGTACGTCGACATACCGACCGACTTATGGAGTGTTTTTACGCTTCCTAATAAGGCATCCATGCTCGGGATTCTTGACCCCCGCGCCCTCATCGCGGTGCTGACTGTCGCGCTCATCGCAAGCGCGGAAACGCTGTTGTCCACCGCTGCGGTGGATCGCATGCACACCGGAAAACGGGCGGACTATGACAAAGAGTTGAGCGCGCAAGGCGTGGGCAACATTCTATGCGGACTGATTGGCGCGATTCCGATGACAGGGGTCATTGTGCGTAGCTCGGCTAACGTGCAGGCCGGCGCCAAGACTCGTCTATCCGCGATCCTGCATGGTGTGTGGCTGCTCGTGCTCGTTCTGATGTTTCCTTCCGTGCTGCGGCTCATCCCCATGGCCAGCCTCGCCGGCATCCTTGTCTACACCGGCTACAAACTCGTAGACCTGGAGCACCTCGCCAAATTGAAGAAGTATGGCAAGATGCCGGTGTTCATTTATGCCGCCACACTCGTTGGAATTGTGGGTGTCGACCTCTTGACTGGCGTGTTGATTGGGTTGGCCTTGACCGTGGGGAAGGTTTTTTGGAAAGCCACCCGGTTTCAGGTTGATGTGGCCACGGACTCTGTCCGGAATCGCACGGACGTAAACCTGAAAGGTTTGGCGACCTTTCTGCGATTGCCTAAATTTGCGAAAGCACTGGATGAGATTCCAGCTTCTTCGACCATCCACGTACACATCCAAGACCTTTACTACATTGACCACACCTGTCTCGATCTGCTAAAAGCCACCGCGGAACAACGCGAGGCGCAGGGCGGACAGCTAGAAGTGCATTGGGAAGAGCTCGCCCATCGCTATCACCTGCAGCACATGGCCGCACCATAAGGGGATTCGCCGAGTATCAGCGACAGAGCGGGCAGCGGCAATCGGAAGCGGCGGGACCATCGGTCCCGCCGCTATTTCCGTATGAGGGGACCCGGCCGCCGTATCTCAACAACGCGCCGCGCCGCCACACGCACCAGCGTATTTGATTGCAGCGTGGATAGTATTCGCTCTTCTCGCGAAAGGGACGTCCATTGCCCGGCTGCAGCTCCGGATCCCGTGAAAGCGGTTTAACCTTCCGGGAGTCGCGTCGGCTGCCGAGCAGCCCAGTTATGCTCAGGCCGCGCTTATTTGTCGCGGCTGGTGCTTCATCTAGTTGGTCGGCCCTAGAACCCTGGGTTATTGTCCAAGTGTTACTACTGGAGTTCCCTTTTTGTTCGATTCCGGTCCTAGTATCGGTGTTTTCAGGGGAATATCGTCAGCGACGAAGTGTAATAACTTATATCGCATTACTAATCGCAACGCGCGGCACGCAGAATGGTAGCTTTCGTCCGGTCGCGCTCAAATCGCTGCGCCATGTCGCTCGCATGTGATTCATCGGCCGCAGCTCTATTTTGGACATTACACGTCTGCGCCTGCATCTACATTGAATCAGCCCCTCGTAACCTTCCGGGGTCAGACGTATATGATATTTTTCTTTTTTCACCGTTGTCGTCACGCGCAAATTGATCCGCGCATAGTTGAAATCGATCACCGTGATCGTCCCGTTGGGGCGCCTGGCTTCCGCTTTGGATCTTCACGACGAATCTGCCGGCGAGCGAGGTGAGCAAACCATGACATCATGTGGAGAATGTCTCAGCCAAATAGATTTCTATTTGGACGACGAATTGGGCAACGAGGAACTCCTACGGTTTCAGCTTCATATCGATGAGTGTGAATCCTGCCGGGCCGCACTTCAGGACCGCCGCCTGCTCATCGAAGAGATTCGCCGCTCCGGTCTGCTGCACGTTGCTCCTATTGAATTGCGGCGGCAAATT
This sequence comes from Bryobacteraceae bacterium, assembly GCA_035316385.1. Lineage (GTDB taxonomy): Bacteria > Acidobacteriota > Terriglobia > Bryobacterales > Bryobacteraceae > Bog-105. The sequence goes on from DATHIZ010000163.1 coordinate 12,752, forward strand.
GAGGACCTGCTCAGTAATAGGGCCGCATCCGCGCGCCGCACGAAGTTCTGGGCCGGCCGTTTTTCGCTGGGACTCGTACCGGCCGCCGCCACTACTGTTGTATTTGTCGCGGGCATCGCGATGTTATGGAGTGTATCGGAACGCAAGGCGAATGCAAACGCATTTATAGACACCGCCGTGGCAACGCGCCAGCGCCAACTCGCCGGGCGTCTTCCCAGTGAAACGAAGACCGGCTCGCCATCGGAGATCTCGAAATGGTTTGCCGGCAAGCTTCCGTTCAGTTTCCGTCTGCCAGCCTCCCAGCAAGCGCCTGGAGAGAGGCCGCTCTGCTATTTGACTGGAGCGAGCGTAGTCCGCTTCAAGGGCTCCGAGACGGCTTATCTCGGGTACAGTATGAACAACCAGGTAATCGGTCTAATGGTAGCGTCCGAGCGGGACGCCACCGCCTCGGACGGCGAAACAACCGTCATGGGAGGAGTCGCTTTTCATTCGCATCAGCGAAATGGGCTCCGGGTCGTCACATGGTCGCTCCGCCACCTGACCTATGCGTTGGTCTCGAGCGAAGATATGCCGGCTAGCCAGTCCTGCGCGGTATGTCATTCAGCTCGGACCGATCACGAATTGAGTCGAAGTCTAGCGGTGCACCATGAGCCCCGCGGCAGACGCGAGGAGGTTCGCTATTAACGAATGTTCAGCAGTTCGGCGGCGTCGATAAGCGGTAAGACGGCGACCGGTCGCTCTATATCGCGATAGGCGAGCGCCCCTGCGTAATTCGGGCCAAATTGCAGATCGTGTAGTGTCCAAGCCTTCGCGGCATCCGTGTCGTGACCCACGTGAATAAACCGCGCGGACTGGCTTGGCTGCAGCGTTACCCGGAAGCTGTCCAATGGCGCGGAAAGGCCATCTCCAATGGCTTTAATGTAAGCCTCTTTGCGCGTCCAGCAGAGGAAAAAAGCGCGCTGGCGCTGGTCCGCCGTGAGCGTCATTAGATCCTCGGTCTCCTCTGGACAGAAGAAGCGGTTGGCAATATTGCGCATTTCGTCTAATGGATGAATCTGCTCCACATCAATGCCGATCTCGCAGTTGTCCGTGAACCCAAACACGGCCACCGCGCCCGAATGCGACGCATTGAAGTCAACGCTTGCACGTGGCGCAAGTACCGGCTTTCCCTTCGGGCCGTAACTGAACGAAATCTCTGCCGGGGAGACGTCCAGATAGCATCCAAGCAGAATTCGCAGGGCGCCGCGCGCAAGGACGAATGAATTCCGAAGATGCTCAAAGCGGTATCGATCGGCGCGATGCTTCTCATCAGCTGCAAGAAACTGCTCAAACTGTCCGATGACCGTGTTTGATGCCTCAGTGCGGACGGACCATACATGAACCTCCGGTCCGGTGAGTTCGAAGGAGCGACAAGGCGTTCTACCGGCTTCCATCAGCGGGCGGCGCCGCCCTTCCATGTTCCACCGCGGCAAGTCATACGCTACGCGTGCGATTGTAGCAGCTTTAACGAAAAACTAATCCAGGACCACAGCTTTTGCGGCGGCGAGAGGAATTGCCGCGGAACCGCTCGCGTTCCTATCTATTCTCCCGACGCAGCTGTTGGAGTCTTTTTGCCGCGGTGGAGCCCAATGCTGCAAGGCGAGCCGGAGCTTTTCCCGCGCGCGGCCTAACCTTGACATGACCGTTCCATCAGGGCACCCCAGCACTTCGGCAATTTGCCGGTAGCTAAGATCTTCGAAGTCACGAAGCAGCACTACCTCTTGGTAAACCTTAGGAAGGCCCTCGATCGCGCTCCGAAGGTCAGCATGCTTAAGCTTCGCCAAGTAGGAGTCGAGCGGATCGTTTGTCAGCTGCCCCTCCACACTCCGTGAATCGACGGCCGTCTCATCGAACTCATCAATGCGCGGGCCGTTACGGGTGCGCCGCATCTGATTTAACCAGATGTTACGGAGAATAGTGAACAACCAGCTCTTAATGTTACTCTCCGGCCTAAGCTGGTCTTTAGCTCTTAGCGCGCGAAGATAAGTCTCTTGTACAAGATCCTCTGACTCTGTAGGATTGCGCGTCAGTGTCATGGCATAACCATACAAACCGTCTAAGTACCGCGCGAGCCCGCTGAAGGTAGGTTCTGTGTGCTCGCCTCCGGTCATCATGCTCTATTTCTACTATCGTTCCAGAACAGGAACGGCTGAAATCTGACGGCGTCCGGGCAATACTGAGGATCGAGTTCGCCCCAACTAATAGTTTCTCGTGCTATTTCGTTGTCCATATCGCGTGAGATCTCCGCAAAATTCGACTCATTCATACTAAGAAGGTCTTACTGCTGCTATGTGGTTGGTAGCCTGATTTACTACGAATAATTTATGCCGCTACATAACGCAGGTCGGATGTATGCGGTGAATGGTTATGCACAATCACAATCTTAACGAACTGCCCATTAGTTGAGAATCAGTCCGAATCGTTTTTGCAAATTGTTTACAATTGATCGCGCAGTTCTGAAGAACTCAGTGATTATTCCTCTGGGCAATTGTTTCCTTCTGGAGAACGAGACACAGTGTTGAGCGGGCGGAAACCGGCATTTACCGGCTAAGAACAGACGAATCTTTCTCTTACATGGCCAAAATATGTCCAGGAAAAGAATGAGTCTTCTCTTTTACAGGACAAGTTCCCGCTATGCCGGCAACTCCTCCAGCATATGCTGCAGCGCGTTTCCGATTCTCTGAACGCCGGCAGTCGTCTCTGATGCGCGCAGCGGCTAAAGTTTAGACGGATTCCGTTCTTCCGCATACCGCGCGAGAATGCTTCTGAAGGCAAAAAGGAAACACGCTCGGATTCGATGCAACGGCTTAGCAGTTGACTTGTATTGATATGGGACGGAACATCGATCCGGAAAAAAATCCCGGACGACGGAACTTCCCACTCTCCGTAGGACAATGCGCCGGACTGGAGAGCCTCATTCATCGCGTCACGCCGCAACCGGTATTCTGCTCGAAGGCCTCGATATACGTACTCAATGCGCCTGCCGTCAGATACTCATGCACAATCCACTGTGCGTACGTGCCGACGTTGAGATCAAGGCCTTCTTTGATGATGGATAGAGTCCGGATATGTTCTGGAGCGGCCACTATCCATCCAATCCTGAGAGAAGGGCACAATGCTTTTGAGAACGACCCGACATAATATACCCATTCCTCACCACTCGCCTTAATGGGAGAAATCTGTTCATCGTTGTAGATGAGCTCGCCACTCCAGGCCCATGCTTTTCGATTAAGCGCGATACTTGCGATTCAGGCTCAGTTCCTTGGCACAATACGAACTTGATCCCGTTGCACTCCATCTCGGCGGAGATCATTCCCGTTCGCTTGCCCTTAGTCTCCAGTCTGCGGACCAGGTGGAACCCGATAACATCCGCGAAGAAAGGGATTGCCGCTTCCAGGCCGGGAACTGCAATGGCAATGTGATCGATGCGCCGCTATGCACTCTTGGTTGTAGGCGTTCGTGGCGCTGCGGTTTCAGCGCTAATCGCCGTGTTGTCTTTTATGTGATTCCTTTGTATGGCTCAACGACACCTAGAGGCGCGGCGATAATGCTTTTTTTTTGCGCTATAAACGTTCTTCCTTCTAGGGTGAAGGCTCATAGCCTAGAACAATTCGGCTGAAAAAATATTCCAGCCATTGCGAATCCCTCTGGTTCGCGGCAGGTAAGTCAGTGCGGAGGATTTAGATGAGAAGACCAGGAGCCGTGCCGCAACAAAATGCGGCCCGGCGTGAGTGTCAACCGCGGGCGGCGCCGGAAACGGAAATGGCGGTATCGCTTGACTCTAAATATGGAGCGAGGACATCTCTTTCCTCGGGACTGATTGGTATCCCTTCCGCTAGCCTCTCCGCTCGAGTGCGCCGTTCGTAGTCTCCAGCCACAGCCACAGCCGTTTCCTCCAACGAGGGGCTCTGTCTAAACAGCGCGAGGAGCCCGGATAGCCGCTGTCTGATTTGTGCCGGATCGACAAATGCCTGCAACTCAATGGCCAGCATGAAATGACTAACGCGCCGCGGAGCGTTGAACCGTGGGCGGTAAAGGTGAGTCAGTTCCGCGTCAAGTGGCATGGAGGCAAGCAATGCGCAAAGGATTTGCACCATTGTGCCCAGCCCTTGACCTTTATATCCTCCTCGGTTTCAGAGTAATTGACTCATTCTCCGGCGTTGCATCGCGATTGGTTGGATAGACCATCCACTCCGGCGCGATCGGCAGATGATTCCTTAGCAGTTTGAGGATCTTCGAGTAAGCAACTTGACTGGTTGCCATATCCAACAGGAACATGTCGTCGCCTAGCCCGGGCGCGGCCATTGCGATGGGATTCGTACCGTTAAGCGGCTGAGATCCGCCCGCGGGTGCAACTAATGCATCGGAATTAGTAAAAACGATTCCGATCTGATTCTGCTGCGCGGCCAATCGAGCATACTAGCCTGCTGCGCCCAGATGATTCGAATTCGCGACGTGAGAAGAGACAATATGGCCGTTCGGAGTGTTGTGGCGCTTAGCCGTTGCATTGATTCTCCCCGGGAGTAACACGGCCGAAATCCGCTTATTCCTAGTCAAAGTATTCCGGGTCAAATCGACGCAAGGGCTGCGAAAGGCTCGGGTTTGCTGCTTAGAATCAGACGCTCAAGACCGGGCAGGGAGCCTGCCGGATAATGCCATAGGCTTGCGCGCGAAGACGGCCCAGTGTGTGAGCGGCGGTGCCGCGGCCGATGATGACCAGGTCCGCTTTAATCTGTGCGGCCGTGGCGGCGACCACTTTGTGGGGGTCACCGCCCGCGACCAGAGCGCTCGCCTCGATTCCAGCCGTCCTTAGTACACTGGCCAGCCGGTCGCCTGCGGTAGGGTCGGAGGAGACGTGAAGCATGGTCACTTTAGCGTGGAACTCATTCGCCAGAGCAGCGCCCCACCCCAGCACACAATCGGTGCGGGCGCCTAGATCGACGGCACAGAGAATATTGCGAAATGGCTGCCATTCGGCGAGACCCCCCTCCTGCTCCAGGTGAGCGCCGGTTAAAATCGGGCGGCTGGATTCGTCGAGTACTTTTGCGGTTACCGATCCAATCAGCATCCCGCGAAGCCGGCTGTGACCCTGAGTTGGCATCACCATAAGGTCGGCATCTTTGGAGCATTTCAGAATTTCGTCGGACGCGTCGCCTTCGGCGATAATGCGCGTGACTTTAACATCCTTTGAGTCACGAAAGGCAAATGAATCCAGTTGCGCGCTCATTTTGGACCGGTGAGCCCGCGCCAACTCGCGCAAGGAGGCTTCGAACGGTTCCACCATGGCGTAGCCCACATGGAATCGTTCCATCACGTGCAAAAGGGTCAGTTCCGCATGAAAGTGAGCCGCCAGGCATTGCGCGGTGCGGGCGGCATGTTCGACGCGCCGCGAGAAATCAACGGGCACCAAAATATTGGAGATCGAAAGTTGCAGCATGGGCCGGCTCAGTGCGACGAGGAAGTAACGGCGATATCGGCGCGTTGATAAGATCCTAGCGGATTCTTGTCCTTATAGAGCCGTAGGGCTTCGTCCCACTCGATGACGACGATGGCTCCCTTTTGCGTGCGTTGAGTCTCCCACGCGGAAAGCACTTCGAGGCAGGCATCATCAACGTAATCCAGGTCGCGGAGGTGGATATGAGCTTCGTATTCGACGGGGATCGCTTCCAGAGAATCCGCAAGCTTCGGGAGCCTCAGGAACGTTGCCGCGCCAACCAGATACACGTCCATGCGATGGCCGCCCGGGTGTGGTTGTATTCGAACGCTGAATTTCGTTCTGGCGTAGATGACGGTCAGAATGGAGAGCGAGAGGCCTAACAAAATACCCTTCAGCAGATCCGTAGTGACGATGCCGATTACGGTAGCGGCGTAGACCAATACCGGCGCGCCTCCATAGCGAAACAGGCGTCTGACATTCTGCACATTCACCAGCTTGTATCCCGTGTAGACGAGTATCGCCGCCAAGCTCGCTGTTGGCACCATCCGCAAGAGCCAGGGAACCGCAACCACCAGCGCCAGCAGCCAGAAACCGTGAAGCATGGCCGACAGCCTTGTCTTCGCTCCGGCAGCGACGTTTGTGGCGCTTCGCACGATGACACCGGTCATCGGAAGCGCTCCCAAGAAGCCGCAAATTGAGTTCCCTATACCCTGAGAAATCAGTTCCTGATTGTAATTGGCTTTCGGACCATCATGCATCTGATCCACGGCGGCAGCGGATAGGAGCGTCTCCGCACTGGCGACAAACGCGACCGTAACGCCGAGCAAGAAGAGATCGCCGCTTAACGCTTGTGATAGCTGGTCTAGCTTAAGAATCGAAATGCTGCTGAGGAAATTATCATTCAACTGTACGTAGCGAATGGGGAGCGAGAAGAGGAAACTGACAACCGTGGCGGCAGCGACAGCGATTAGCCCGCCTGGAATCCATTTCAGCTTCTTGGGCGCGAACTGAGCCCAAAGTATAAGGATCGCGATTGTGCCAACGCCCACATAGGCCGCCAAATGATGCACACTGCCATCCACCGGGAAGATGCCCTTGCCGATTGACTCGGGTATGGAGAGCAGATTCTTAAGACCGTCCGCGCGCGGTTTATCGTCAATCATGACGTGGAACTGGGCGCTAAATATCAGAATGCCGATTCCAGCCAGCATTCCGAAAATGACGGAGGGTGAGATGGCCCTAAATACCTGACCGGCTTTGAGCAATCCGGCGGCAATCTGAAAGAGCCCGGCCACTAGAACCACAATGCCGAGTGTCTGCATGCCGTGCTCCTGAACGATTTCGTAGACGAGGACGGCGAGACCGGCAGCCGGTCCGCTAACTTGAAGCGGACAGCCCGAAAACATTCCAACGACAAGGCCACCGACGATGCCCGTAATCAGTCCGGCGGAGGGCGGGGCGCCAGAGGCGATCGCAATTCCCATGCAGAGGGGAAGCGCTACCAGGAAAACAACGATGGAAGCCAGGAGATCTTGCCGTATAGTGAACGAATTCATAGGAGATCGCTTTGTGGCAAGAACCTCTATTTAGGATGGGCACGTTTGCTGGACGTAGACAAGCCACTACAAGTCATTTGGTCCAATCTGTAGCCCTGTTCTGTACCTAAGGTCTGTTTTGCTTGCTTCTCTTCCGCTTTAAGAGGTCTACTTCAATTGAGGTCGAAGTGCCTCGCTTCTCGCGACACGCGGCATTAAACCGGCTCAAAAGCTATAGATGACCAAGACCGCTCCTTCGCGTTCGAATCCGGTCGAAGATCACCGGCAGCACCTCAGCCATACCCTGGAGCACGCCGCTCATCTCCTTCCGGCGCAAGGACCTATCGGCGTTTTCATCCATCACAATACACTGCACGCATTCCAGCACCTGCCCTTTGAAGATGCGGTCTGCGCGGCCTCCAAAGTGTTCGGGACCGAACCTTTTCTGCGGGAGGAAGTCTATCTCGACTACCTCAAGACCAACCGCATTTGTGTTAAAGACGTGGAAGCTGTTCTGGAGCTCGAAAGCAGCGAAACAATTCTTCCTGGCCGTCTGGACCGTCGAACGCTCCGTAAAGAGCTGCTGATTGCCGGACCGCGGCGATTCGAGCCGGCGACGATCCGATGGCACATGGAAGAGACAGATCTTCTCCAGTCGCTACGATCCGGCGCGGAGCCTTCCCTGGCGTCGCGCCTGAGAACCCGCGGGAGGGAAGCGGAAACGGCGGCTTTGCGGGAACTGTTTATTGCATGCAGAGGCCTGGTCGAGGAAAAGGACAATGAGGCAACGCCTGCGTCGCGCCCGCGGGAAGTATTGCTCCATGAGACGGGAATCGATCTCGATGAGGTGGTCCATCCACTACTGATTCGCCTCTGCGGAGCGTTTCTGGATCAGGGCATGGCGTATTGGCCGATGCCTGACCGGCAACAGGGGTTTTTCCGCTGCGTGAGTTCCTTACTCTCGCAAGGCCTGGTTGTTTTCCCGGAGCACTTGGAAAAGCTGGGATCTGAGTTCACTGCTCAGCGCAAGGCCGAAATGGATTCGTGCGCTGTCGTTATCTCGATGCTCGACCGCCTCGGCGTGCCGGAAACCGATTGGGAGCGGGTAATCCAAGCCGAGCTTCTGGCGCTGCCCGGATGGGCCGGCATCATGCACTGCCTGGAGCAGGATCCGAAACTGGCGCCGCAGGAACACCTGCCCTGCTCGTTGCTGGATTATCTCGCCGTCCGTCTCACGATGGAAGCGGTGGCCGCGGCAAGCATCGGCAAAGCGAAAGGCATCCGCGGCCTGATGCAATGCAACGTAGTGCCACCGGATCGTTCCATGGCGGACCGGCTGGCGCAAGCGGCACGGCTCTTTGACGCCTTCCAGATACTGGGGTTTTCGGCTCCCGATCTCGCCGCCTTAGGTGCAATTTTGAAGCAGCGTCTGGTGGACGAGATTCGGTCTTTCGGTGATCTCGAGCGGCGGCGAATTCTGCACCTGGCATACGAACTTCATCACGAACTCGATGTGCTGAGGCCGCTGGCGACCTATCGTCAAACCCATCCGCCGCAGCCGTGGACGTCGCGCCCTTCCGCGCAGGTCTTCTTTTGTATTGATGAGCGCGAAGAATCGTTGCGGCGGCATCTGGAAGAGATCGCTCCCGACATCGAAACCCACAGCGCCGCGGGATTTTTCGGCGTGGCGATGGATTACGCCGGCATTGATGATGCTCACGGCGTTCCGCTCTGCCCCGTGGTCATCAAACCGCAGCATTCGGTACGAGAACAGCCCATAGACGAACACAAGGATCTATATGAGCTACGCCGCCAGCGCCGAATGCTGATTGCCCGCGTCGCTCGGGCTACATTCATTTCTTCCCGCACGTTAATTCGTGGATGGGCCGGTACCGCGGGCTTAGGATTACTAGCGCTGTTTCCTTTGCTGGTGAGAGTGCTGGCGCCTCGATACTACGGGCGAGGCCTAAGAGGGCTTCAGAAAAGGCTATTGACACACCCGCGAACGGAACTCGATTTCATACGCGGCAGCGGTCAGGCCCATGTGGGAGGCGAGAAACTGCTGCAAGGGTTCTCGGCACAGGAACAGATAGACCGCGTAGCCGGCGTACTGGGACCGGCCGGCCTGCATGAGGGGTTCTCGCGTCTCGTGATGATCCTGGGGCACGGATCCAACAGCTTGAACAATCCGCACGAATCCGCGCATGATTGCGGTGCTTGCGGAGGACGGCGCGGCGGTCCGAATGGGCGCATATTTGCAGCGATGGCGAATCGGCCCGAAGTGCGCGAGGGTCTCCTCCTGCGTGGCATTCATATTCCGGACGATACGTGGTTTGTGGGCGGCTATCACGATACGTGCGACGATGACGTGGATTTATACGATCTGGAGCGCCTGCCCGCGAGCCATCGGGAAGACCTTGACCGAATTCGCACGGCCCTGCATCGCGCAAGCCGCCTGGACGCTTTGGAAAGGTCGCGGCGCTTCGAAGCCGCTCGCGCCGGCGCCGGTCCGCGCGAAGCCCTTCGTCATGTTCAGGAGCGGGCGCAGCATTTGGCGGAACCCAGGCCCGAGTATGGCCATGCGACCAACGCGGTTTGCATAGTAGGGCGGCGCGCGTTAACCCGTGGTCTCTTCCTGGACCGCCGCGCCTTCCTCATCTCTTACAATGCCGCTCTCGACGCTGCGGATCAAGGTTTAGCACAGCTTCTCGGCGCTGCCTTGCCGGTCTGCGCAGGCATCAGCCTGGAGTATTACTTCTCCTACGTCGATAACGAGGGGTATGGCTGCGGGACCAAGCTGCCGCATAACATAACCGGCCTGATCGGGGTGATGAACGGTCATGCGAGCGATCTCCGGACTGGATTACCTCTCCAGATGGTGGAAGTTCATGAGCCCGTCCGAATTCTATTTGTAGTGGAAACCACTCCGGAACGGTTGATGAGAGTCATTTCAGCGAACCCTGGCCTGTCTCAGTTGGTGGAGAATCGCTGGGTCCGCCTTGCAACGCTCGATCCCGAGACGGGCGACGTCCATGTGCGGCGCGGCCAAAGCTTTGAAAAACTCGACCGGGGCGAGAACGAACTGCCTCTAGCCGCGGGTTCAGTGGATTGGTTCCGCGGAAAGATCCAGCATCTTGCCATCGCGCGTATCGGTGGCTCTCCGCGGGTATAAAGGAACTTTCCTTGCATCACTTTCTTACTCCACGGCTACTCCTGACTTGCACCGTATTGACGCCGGGTCTTCTATTTTTAACGCTGGGTCTCGGCTGGCTGTTGGGCTGGACCCCTCGCGAAGCAACCATCGTGAGGTCGGCGAAGCTGGCCTATGGGTTCGCCTCTGTAACCGCTCTGGGCTTGATCGCTTCCATGTGGTTCGCCGGTCTGAACTCAGTGAGCGCCGGAAAAGGAGCCTGGTACGCCATCCACCGATTCGAAATACCGCTGGTTTTATTTGTCGACTGGTTATCGCTTCCCTTAATCGCATTGACAGTCGTGCTGGTAGGACTGGTGACTGTCTTCTCGAAGAGATACATGCATCGCGATCCTGGTTTTCATCGCTTCTTCGTCCTGGTGCATCTGTTCGCGTTCGGAGCGCTGCTGGTGTTTGCCGCCGGATCTTTCGATCTATTGGTGGGCGGATGGGAACTGATTTGCGTCTCCTCCGCGCTGTTGGTGGCCTATTTCCAGAAACGCCCCGAACCCGCGCGAAGCGCGATTCGTGTGTTTATCACATATCGAATCTGCGACATCGGCCTCATGATTGGGGCCTTTTATCTGCATCATTTGGCAGGCTCTACTTTGTACACGTCCGTGTTTACCGGGTCCTGGCCCTCGCAGGCTTCCGTGATGCAAGGCGGCAGCGCGACCCTGATTGGCCTTTTGCTCCTGTTCGCCGCGATGGGCAAATCCGCGCAAGTTCCGGTCTCCGGATGGATGCCCCGCGCGATGGAAGGGCCGACGCCTTCAAGCGCAATTTTCTACGGTGCGATCTCCGTGCACGTGGGCGCTTATCTGCTGTTGCGAGCGCAGCCCCTGCTGACCGCGTCTTCGATCGCCTCGGCCGCGGTCATCGTGGTCGGAGCGCTCAGTGCGATTCACGGAACAATGGTGGCGCGTGCTTGTACTGACGCGAAAACATCGCTCGCCTATTCCTCTATCTCGCAGCTCGGACTGATTTTTGTTGAGATCGGCTTCGGGCTCTCGTGGCTGGCGCTGCTCCATATTGCCGGGCATGCCATTGTGCGGACGCTGCAATTCCTGAAAGCGCCCTCCGCCTTGCACGAGTTTCACGAGATTCATGCGGCGGCGGGTGGACACCTTGTAAAGACGGGAGCGCACTTTGACACGCTACTGCCTGCGCGGCTGCAGCTTTGGCTTTACCGCCTTGCGCTGGATCGCGGCCACCACGACGCGATTCTCGATCGCTTTGTGGCGGGCCCCGCGCGGCGTTTCGCTATTGGCATGGCGTCACTCGAAGAAAGGTTGACGGTCACGCGTGCGCCAAGACCGGAGAGAGCTTTGGATGTCTGAGCTACAGGCGCCGATTCTCACAATCTGTATCGCTCTGCCCTTGGCGGCTGCTGTCGTTGCCGTCCGGACAAAAGCGGATTTGTATGCACGAAACATATCCGCCGGAGCCATGGCTCTCACGCTGCTCCTGCTGTTGGAAGTGTTGAGGGAGGTGTCCGCGGCGGGCGGACGGATGCTTGCGGAACCACGCATCCTACGTATGTTCGATGGTGGTGGGGCATGGCTCATGGCTGACGGGTTGAACGCCGTCCCGATGGCATTATTTGCCGCCGTTACCCTGGTAACGTTGATCGCCGCGCCGCGCCGTGATATCAATCGCCGCTTCCTGATAAGCCTGTTAACCCTGACTTCAGCGACGCTTGCCGCTTACGCCGCATCGAATCTGCTTGTGTTCCTGGTTGGCTGGATTGTCGCGGTATTGCCGGCGTTATTGCGGCCTGCAGCCGAACGTGGGCGGCGCTTCGCTGGTCTCGTGCTCGTAGCAAGCGCGATTTCGCTGGTAGCCGCCGTGATCCTGATTGGATTGGCCGGCATCAAGGCGGGCGTTGCCGCGCCGCTATCAATCAATATTTCTGGTGTGACAAATAGCGCGGGCGGAGCATGGGCCTTCGTTTTTCTGGTGTTGGCCGCGATTCTGCGGGAACGCATCTTTCCCTTTCATCGCGCCACGGTTGCGCTGTTCGAGAGCAATTCGCTCCTTCTGCCCGCGCTGCTGGTGAATTCGCATCTGGGCATCTTTCTCATCGCTCGCGTGGCTATGCCATTCTTTCCCGGAATCGCGGCCGATGCGCTGCCATGGTTGGGAGGACTGGCGCTGCTCACTGCCCTTTACACGGCAGTGCTGGGACTCGCGGAACGGGAACCTCGGCGGGTGCTGGCCATGCTGATCACCAGCCAGTCTTCGGCTATTCTCGCGGGATTGGCTACCGCGAGTCATGAGGGAATCGGCGGCGCACTGCTGCAATGGATCGTTCTTGTTGTTTCCTCCACTGTGTTGATTGCCGTCATTCGAAGTCTGGAAGTACGCGTAGACGGGGCTTTCGATGGCTACGGCTTCATGGGCCTCGCCTCAAGTATGCCCAGGCTTGCGGTTTTCTTTGCGATCAGCGGGCTAACGATAGTTGGTCTTCCGGGCACGCTCGGCTTTCCAGGCGAGGACTTGCTTCTTCATGGCGTACTTGCCGGGTATCCGGGATGGGGGGCGGCTCTCCCCGTGGCAATTGCCCTGAACGCCTATCATGCGTTCAGGCTTTTCGCCCGCCTATTTCTGGGTAAGGACGGACTCACGCAAAACACCGCCCGTGATGCGCTGCCACGTGAACGCTGGGCGCTATCCGCCTGCCTTGTGTTCCTCGTATTGGGCGGCCTGACTCCCCAAAACGTGGTTTCGATACAAGCCCCCGCCACGAACTCCCTCGTGCGCAATGCCGAGTCAAGTCCGGTTCCGCAGCCATAGATCGAATAATTGTGCCAACCAGTTGTGACAATCTGGACGGATGGAGCGTTCGAATCAGTCCGCGGTCCCGATCCTTCCCGTACTGATTGCCGGCTTTTCGCTGCTTATTCTGACGCTTGGCGCATCCGTGTATATCGAGATTAGCGCCGTCCGCTCCACGGAAGTCGGCGCCGCGACTCTGGTGGAGCGGCAGCGGTCCACGCTACGTTTGATCGACGCGATCCAGCGGGAAGAGGACAGTCTCAGCGCCGTATTCTATGAACTGGCGGCAAGTACGAATCCCGGAAACCGTCCGGATCTCCTCGAAAAACTAGAGACGGTCGAGAAGGCCATCCGCCGCACCATGGACGCGGGACTCCTCTCTGGAGATCCGCAGTTGTGGGCCGGTGTGCGGCAAGGCGTCGAGCGTTTTATAGCCGCCGGACGCTCCGTGCTTAAGTCCGGCAAAGCTCCGCCCGTGGAGTTTTTCCGCAGCCACGAGGAGCTCATCGCCTCTTTGAGTGCGCTGGCCGCGAATAGCTTCGATGTAACCGCCAGGGCGCAAGAGCTGGAGCGGCAAGGAACGCGCGACCGCGTCCGCTATTCGGTCATATTGCTTACCATAGCCTTGGCCATCGCTATTGCCGGAGCCGTTCTCACCGTGCGCATCGTCAGTCAGATGTTCCGGCGGCAGCAATGGCACAGTTCGGAACTGTCGCGTCTTTCCTCGCGCACCATGGCCGATCAGGAAAGCACCGCTCGCCGCTTTTCGAGAGAACTGCACGACGAATTCGGCCAAACCCTAAGCGCCATTGAAGCCAACCTCGTAACCATGCACAATTCACGGCAATACCATCCTGTTCGGATGGAGGATTGTCTGGCGCTCATCAAGAACGCGATTGAGAATATTCGGGATTTGTCGCAGTTGTTGCGGCCCAGCATCCTCGACGATTTCGGTCTGGATGCCGGTCTTAGCTGGCTGTCGGACGTCTCCTCCCAGCGTGCGGGAATCGAAGTGAAGTACACTTCCTCGCTGGTAGGCCGTTTAGGCGATGAGACCGAAACCCATCTGTACCGGATCGCTCAGGAGGCGCTGACCAACGTTGCGCGGCATGCAAATGCAACGGCAGTACGAATTGAGTTGACATCCACCGGCGATCACGCGATCTTGACGATATCGGACAATGGGGAAGGAATGCGGAAAGACAGCCAGAGACAGGGGCTTGGGCTGGTCGGCATGCGCGCCCGCGCCCGGGCTATGGGTGGGACCTTGAGCACGGAGTCGACGACGAGCCAGGGCGTGACAATTACGGTGAGCCTTCCTTTAACACGAAAACCGGATGCCGCGTAAACTTCGAATCGTATTGGTGGACGACCATGCGATGGTTCGCAAAGGATTCAGCCTGATCCTGAACCAGGAACCAGACATGGAAGTGATTGCTGAGGCAGGCACTGGCCCCGAGGCGGTGCGTCTGGCGAAGGAGCTGCGGCCCGACGTCATCATCATGGATATCGCCATGCCGGAGATGACAGGAGTCGAGGCCACGCGCCGGATTCGTGAAGCCAACCCCGCAAGCCAGATTTTGATCCTGAGCATGCATAAGGATTCCGTGTATGTGCGCGAATCCTTGCGCGCCGGCGCGCGTGGCTACTTATTGAAGGAATCGATTGACGAGGACCTGCTTCGGGCTGTTCGTGCAGTGGCCGAAGGCGGCGGATTTCTGAGTCCCGAGATTTCCCGCACGGTCCTGGACGACTACCAGCAGACGACGGATCCCTTTGATCTGCTAACGGCGCGGGAACGCGAAGTGCTACAACTGCTGGCGGAGGGTAAGGTGGCCAAAGAGGTGGCGACCGCTCTCGAGGTCAGCGTCTTCACCGTAGACGCGCATCGCGGCCGGATTTTGAAAAAACTGGGATTGCGAAGTTCCACCGAATTGGTGAAGTTCGCAATGCGGAAGGGCCTCATCCAATAGGGTTTGGGCTGCTAATTGTCCTATTTGGATGGCGCTTTCGGGATTGAATCTCCCAGGGGCGAGGGCAAGTAGTCGTGATCGACAATCATTTTCTCCTGGAGTGCCGCTAAATGTTCCTGTATCACACCGGCCAGTTCAGGATCATTCGCGAGATTGTGGAATTCGGCTGCGTCGTTGTGCAAGTCATAGACTTCGATCACTGGACGCGGAAGAGTAAAGTAAGCCCTGCCGAATTCGGGTTTCAGATGTCCCAATTCATGTGCCTGAACCATTTGTTTCCAGCCTGGATTTTCGGTGCTGTCGACTGGCTGATACTCCATTTGAGGCGTGCAATTGTAGATGACCTTCCAGCGATCAGCTCCGCACGCACCGGGACAGATCAAATTCGTCGGCTTTGGTGGTGCGGGTAAAGGCGCCGTTGCCGTGATGAATCCGTGAAGCAAAAATATACTTTCGCGGTTCATAGGACTGGCCTCCCAGCAAATTGCGAAAGCTCCTGCCAGTCATCTCGGCCGGTGGCGTGCCGCCGGCGGCTTCGATCAGCGTGGGCGCCAGATCCTCTCCTGAGATCAGAAAGTCCGAGGCGCCCGGTTTCGTTTTGCCCGGCCAGTTCACGATTAAGGGAACATGCAAGCCCGGATCATACAAGCCTCCCTTTCCGTGCGGAAACGCGAGACCGTTATCGCCCATAAAAATGACGATTGTGTTGTCTTGCTCCCGCGCTTTTTCAAGGACGGCAAGATCGGCGCCGAAGAAACCGTCCAGACGTTCCACTTCGCGGCAATAATTCGCTAAGTCCTCTCGCACTCCAGGTAAATCCGGAAGATACGGAGGTAATTCAACCTTCGCGGGATCGACGTGCCCCGCGTCCTTGTCCCATGGATGATGTGGGTCACTGTAGTTAATCCAGAAGAACCAAGGTTTGCCTTCGGGAACTTGAGAGAGGAAGTCCCGGAACTTATCGGCCGTTTGAGTCTGCGGCGAAACGTCCTTAAAATTGACGCGATGCGCCCAGGTTTGCAGATGGTGATTGTCATACACAGCTTTGGTAACTGCATTGGGCGCTATGACACCATCCAAATGGAAATACCGGCCGCAAACACCCGTGTGATAGCCGAGCTTGCCCAATTCCTCGGGCAGGGTAGTGACGTTCGCAGGCAGCGGTAGGCCGAACCGTCCCATCTGAATCGAGATCGGAGAACGGCCTGTCATCAGAGCCGCCCGCGACGGAACGCATTGCGGCGCTGCCGTAAAAGCGCGATCAAAGCGGATACTTTGGCTTGCGAATCGGTCCAGATTCGGGGTGGACATGAACTTCGCCCCATAGGGACCCAAAAACGGAACGCTGTGATCGTCCGAGAGGATGAAGAGGATGTTCGGAGGCTTTGTCTCGTTGGAAGCGGCGACCGTTTTGGAGGCGGCTGCACCAGCAGCCATGGCGAGAAGTAGCTCTCTTCGGGTGGCAGGCATCAATACTCCACTATGTTGATCGAAATCTAGATGATGATAGCAGATTGGATCAGTCGCGGGCGCAACGGAAGCCAATGTTGGTTGTGGCGCTGTCGGGCGTGTTCGAGGTTCTCGCCGCGACGCGATAGCGATTGCAATAAGAGGCGTGGCATAGATAGGAACCACCGCGCATCGATTTAACGGTGCCTTGTGACGGTCCCACAGGATTCGTCCGAGTTCCGTAGAGATGATGGTCTGGCGAGAACCAGTCCGAGCACCATTCCCACACATTTCCCGTAATGGTGGCGAACCCAAGGCCGTTTTGCGGATAGGCGTCGACTGGGGCAGGCGCTGAGTAGCCGTCTTCAGTGAGGTCGAAGTCCGGGAACTCGCCTTGCCAGATGTTGCAAAGGTGTTTGCCGTTGGGCGTCAGTTCGTCGCCCCAAGGAAAACGTTTCTGTTCTAATCCGCCGCGCGCGGCGCACTCCCATTCGGCCTCGGTCGGCAGGCGCTTGCCCGCCCAACCGGCGTAAGCTTGTGCGTCATGCCAGGACACGTGAACGGCCGGATGATTCGCGCGGCCGCTGATGCTGCTATCCGGCCCCTCGGGGTGCGACCAGTCGGCTCCGTTCACGCGACGCCACCAACGCAGTCCAGGGATTTCCTCAGCTGGAGCTTCGGATGGTGAGTGGCCTGATAAGTGGCCTTTGAAGACGAAAGACCAGCCGAACTGTTCTGCTTCGGTTCGATAGCCGGTAGACTGAACGAACTCGCGAAAACGATCGTTAGTGACCGGATAGCGGTCCAGATAGAACGTCTCCAGGGTGACCGCGCGCACAGGGCCTTCTCCATCGGGCGGGATGCTGTCGGAGTCCTCCGAGCCCATCAGAAAACGGCTGCTGTCGAGCCGGATCATGTCTTCGAGCGAGCCGGTGGTAACGCGTCCGCGCTCGGCGGACGCTTGAATCGACCCAGCCAGCACGTGTGCGCGGGCCTTCGTCGGAGCACAACACGGCAAAACCGGAAGTGAACTCATGCCTCGCTCCCGATGACTGCTTTCGCCTGCAACTCAGCCAGCGCGCGTCCCACTTCTTGATCCTGCTTCGCGAGCCAGAGCGCTTCTTCGATCATGGGCCGCACTTCGTCAAACGGGCGTATGCCGGCGGCCTTGCGGGCATGCACCAAAGCAAAATGGAATCCAAACTCAGTCCGGAACACAGGCGTTAACTCACCCACTGGAGCTGTAAAGACAACGTCATCGAATTCGTCCACCATCACACCACGCGCAAACCAGCCCAAGTCGCCATGCTTCTCCGGACAATCGGACTGCTGTGCGGCGACGCTGCCAAACTCTTCGCCGGCAGACACTCGCGCGCGCAGGTTCTCTATCTGGTCGCGAACATCGTCACTGGTTGCCGCCTCAAAATGGCAGACAATATGCGATGCGTGCACTGTCTCGGGCTGATAAAACTGTTGTTTGTGTATCCGGTAGTAGTCCTTTAATTCGGCTAGCCGTGGACGGCGAGCCGCGGCGCGCCAGGAGTCCAGCAGCTTGTCGATCATGATGCGCCGACCGATCTCTTCCCGCGATTCCGGGGTATCCGCGCCGGCACGGCATCCCGCGACGCCATCGAAGCGTTGCGCCCATTGCGAGAGCACCGCATCGATTTCAGCGTCTTTCGGCGTGAAGGATAGCCGCCGCGCTTCCTGAACCATCAGCATGCGATCCATTAAAATTCGAAGCGCTTCGTCGTGCAGCGCGACCCGTTCCTCGAGGTTCAATCGCCGTCCACCGGCTTCCCGTTCGCTACGCATATTCGCCGCATAGGAACGCACCTCGGCTTGCGGCAGCGCTTCGCCATTGATGGTCACTGGTTTCATCTGCTTAACACTTTACAGGCAGTTACTGATAGTCTATCGGAATGATGGATAATTCCAGACGCGATTTCATCCAGCGTGTCGCCGGCGGCACGGGAGCTACTCTGCTAGCCGCCTCACCAGCCCGCCCTTCCACCCCGCCGAAGGACGGCCAGCCGCTCAATATTGTCTATATCCATTCGCATGACTCCGGCCGCTATCTTCAACCGTACGGCCATGCCGTGCCAACTCCGAATTTACAGCGCTTGGCATCGGAAGGCGTGCTCTTCCGCCAGGCGTTTAGCGGCGCTCCCACGTGTTCCCCGAGCCGGGCGGCCCTGCTCACCGGCCAGTGCGCCCACCAGAATGGAATGCTTGGGCTGGCCCATCGCGGCTTTAGTCTGAACGATTACAAGAAGCACCTGGTACATACGCTGCGAGGCGCCGGATATCATTCCGTTCTTGCCGGCATTCAGCACGTCGCGGCAAAGGACGAGACAGTCGGTTACGACCAGCTTCTAAAACCGAAGACGAAGAGCGCCGTGGATGTGGCGCCTGGAGCTGTCGAGTTTCTCAATGGGCGGCCCAAGGAGCCTTTCTTCCTCGATGTCGGATTCTTTGAGACTCATCGCGAGTATCAGAAGCCAACAGCCGCGGACGATCCTCGCTACCTGCAGCCTCCCACTCCCATACCGGACACTCCGGAAACTCGCCTGGACGTAGCCGGCTATCACGCTAGCGCCCGTGTTCTGGATAACGGTGTCGGCCGGGTGCTTTCGGCGTTGGAGCGAAATGGTCTCGCCGGGCGCACCTTGGTCATCAGCACCACTGACCATGGCGTCGCGTTTCCGCTGATGAAGTGCAATCTGGAAGATTTCGGATGGGGCGTCTCTTTGATCATGCGGGGACCGGGAGTATTTAGCGGCGGGAAAGTGTCCGATGCACTAGTTTCTCAACTCGATATCTATCCCACGCTTTGCGACCTTCTGGGCATACAGCAGCCAAATTGGGTTGAGGGTAAATCGCTCCTGCCTCTCGTGCGCGGTGAACAGAAGGAGATTCACGAGGAGGTGTTTGCGGAGGTGAACTATCACGCAGCCTACGAGCCGAAACGTGCGGTTCGCACGAAGCGATGGAAGTATATCCGCCGCTACGGCGACCGCACGGCTCCCGTCCTTCCAAACTGCGATGACGGACTGAGCAAGAGCGTATGGCTGGAATACGGTTGGAAGCAAAAGCAGCTGCCGGCCGAATCTCTATACGATCTGATCTTCGATCCCACAGAGCACCATAACTTGGTTGGCGATTCTTCCGCGGCGGAAGCTCTGGCGGATATGCGCGGCCGCCTGGACTCCTGGATGCGAAAAACGAGCGATCCGCTTTTGCATGGTCCCGTGCCAGCCCCTCACGGAGCGCAGGTCAACGACCCGAACGGAATTTCGCCCAAGGAACAGACTCTGGTAATCATGTAAGCCAGAGAATGCATTCCGAATATTCTCTATCAACGAAGTATGATATTCTCGACAGGCAAGGTTATGAGCACAATCACACGACGGTCTTTCCTCCAGGCAGCCGCGGCGGCTCCGCTGGCCGCATCGCTGGCGCCGGCGGCTGCGCCCAAACGTCCAAACATCATCTTGATCATGGCCGATGATCTGGGATTTTCGGACATCGGCCCTTACGGTTCAGAGATCTCCACGCCCAATTTGGACCGGCTCGCCAGCGGCGGCATTCGATTCACGCAGTTCAATAACACGCCGCGCTGCTGCCCGTCCCGCGCCGCCCTGCTGACTGGAATTTACAGCCATCAGGCGGGTATTGGCCACATGGTGCAGGACTATGGCCTGCCCGGCTATCGCGGTTATTTGAACGAGCATTGCGTCACGATTGCCGAAGCGCTGAAGCCTGCCGGCTACCACCCGCTCATGACCGGGAAGTGGCATGTGGGAGAGAAACACCCGCATTGGCCGGTGGACCGGGGTTTTGAGCGTTACTTTGGGTTGATTTCGGGCGCGGACAACTACTTCCGGCCAAAGAATCAAATGGCCCTCGAAAACAAATCCTGGCAGAATACAGACCCTTCGTACTACATGACCAACGCCTTTGCCGATTACGCGGTAAGCCGCATCGGCGAGTATGCGTCAAAGCCCGATCCGTATTTTCTGTACGTGCCGTTTACCGCGCCTCACTGGCCCCTGCATGCGCTTCCCGAAGATATCGCCAAGTATCGCGGGAAGTACCGAAAAGGGTGGGATGTTCTCCGGCAGGAACGGCACGAGCGCCAGATTGCCAAAGGAATTGTAGATGCCAAGTGGGGACTGACTCCTAGAGATGAGGCTGTGCCTTCGTGGGCGAGCATCCCCAACAAAGACGAGTGGGATCTGCGCATGGCCGTGTATGCGGCGCAGGTAGACCGGCTCGATCACAACATCGGGCGCATCCTCGACAAGGTCAAGGAGACAGGCGAGGAAGAGAACACCCTGATCATGTTCCTGGCGGACAACGGAGGCTGCGCCGAGGAGAACATTGCTCCTGAGATTTATGGCGTTCCCCCGGGAAGCGCCGATTCTTTCACGAGCTATCACCGGCCCTGGGCCAATCTCAGCAATACGCCATTCCGCTTGTACAAGCACTGGGTTCATGAAGGCGGGATTTCGAGTCCGTTCATTGCTCACTGGCCAGCGGTCATCAAGCAGAAGAACGCGTTGCACCACGATCGAGCGCACATGATCGATCTCATGGCTACTATTCTGGATGCGGCTGGAGCCCAGTATCCGTCGACTTACAAGGGTAACGAGATTCATCGACTCGAAGGCAAGAGCTTGCTCCCGGCGTTCCAGGGACAGAAGAGAGAGCTGCACGACGCGATCTTCTGGGAGCACGAGGGTAACAAGGCTGTGAAAAGCGGGGATTGGAAGCTGGTCTCGCGCTACCCGGACGGCTGGGGCCTGTACAATCTAGCGGAGGATCGCACCGAGATGAGAGATCTCTCGATCGATCAGCCGAAGAGAGTGGCTGAGCTGGCAGGCCTTTGGAAGGACTGGGCGAAACGCAGCAATGTGTTGCCCTGGAGCCAGGTGGAAGCCGCCATGCCGAAACCTAAACACGGCTAGATCCCCAATTCAACGGGCAGTGTGCTTTAAAGTCTCTGGATCTACAGGCGGTGGAAGATCGAATGGCATTCCCCTGATATTAAAGTAATAATTTTGAGAATCAGGCTCATAAAGAACCTTGTATGACATCGGATAAGCGATCTTCGTAATCAATCGCGCCAAAACCTCACGAGCTGGCTAATCCGAAGCCTGCAATTCAACTTTTTCGAACGGAGGAGGCCCCGAAAACAAGATGACGTTGGTATGTGACGCCTGAGACACTAAGTCGCAAATCAATTGCAATGTCATCATTACGGATCGTTTGCCATACGGAAACGTGATGTGTGTCCCCATGACAGGTGTAACCGATACCGTAGACCCGCGACGGTTAAGTACCTGCTCGGGAATAACATCAATGCTATCGGCTTCTGGAATTAGTTTGTAAAGCCCTGGTAGATGGTTGGCTTGATGAGCGTTCAATATAACCTGTACTGCTGCATACGTATCAGATTTTGCATCAAGTCCAGGCAACGTCAAAGAGACGTTGAGCGTGTGTTCGAGCACTGGTAATGGAGATCGTTGCCTGGCCATTCTTGACGAGGTTTTGCGCCCAGCCCGAAGCGGAAGATAACGTCAGAGCGACGAGTAGATTCAACCACAACAATCCGCTGGACAATATTAACTTATACATTTGTATGACGAACCTCACATTCATTTTATGGCCTTTTTAGGAAACTTGTTTGTCATTGGGCCGCGGCTTGCGATGTAGGGTCCTTTTGGACAATAACATAACTAGAGATGTGTGGCGATGCGATCCAATACATCTTCTTAGAAGAAACAAGATAGATTACTGAGTTAGCCAGTGTGGTCTGGAGTACGATATCTTCCGTGACGCTGGTCGACACCGGCTACTGCCACTAGATTACGGAAAAGGGCAAGGGCGTGCGAACTACCAAGCAAAAAGGCTGATGAGCACGGTGTGATGCACTATACGTCCATAGTCGAGGACGATGCTATTGTGAAGCTAAAGCTGGCGGCGAAAGAATTCGACATATTCACGTTCAAGCTCTGCTTTTACATTGACGACTGGGAAGGGTGACGGGTTCGTCAGTACTGAGAATGCCCAGGAGAATTTACTCAGGCCAGACCGTTAATATGGCTGTTGCATCCACGCAATGTGGCCATCTGAACCCTGTATAGTTATCAGGCGAAAGATTCTCTCTTGACGTTTGGGTACTCCGACTTCCCGATAAGAAACGATGACTGCGACATCGGCATACTTCAACTGCATCGGTATGGCGCAAAAGACGTTCGTTGTCGCCTTTTGCCCGGGCCGGATTACGGAAGCAATATTGGCGCCGTAGTTAAAGTTAAGACGTGCGGTGAAGCTGGGCTTTGATTTTGTCTAGTCCGGAATGGGTGTTGGAGACTTCTGCGGAATGGCGATACTCATTCCGCAGTGTATGGATACATCGGATATGGGTAATGGGCCGTCGTTAGAAACGGTTAGGATTGTATTGAATGGGTTCAATGGGTTCAAGACCTCTCCAGTCGAGACGGAAACTCGAGCCCGTAAACTGTAAACTGATGAGGCAATACCAATCAGGAGACCGAAAGTCGCTAGCATTTTCCACCATCCTGCTGGCGTTAACATCTCTGTTATCAGCTCTTGCAGTCGCCCTAGGATTGTTTTATGTGGTGTACTCTTTAATGTCTCTACCGCTGTCGTGAGCCCGTCCAGCTTTTCAATGACAGTGCTTAGTGTTTTCCTTGTGCCCTGTTGAAGGGTGTCGAACGAGTCTCGTTGACTATTTGCTGATGCCGTCAAGGTACGGACCGCGCTCTCGAGGCCCGATAGGTCGGTCCCGTCCCTTTTGGCTTGGCGTGACAATTTCAAGCAAGTCTATCAGCTACCCCAGCAGGGGGCTGGAGGGGTCCTGTCCCGCGACCGCAAGTTTATTCCTCCAACCCCATATAATGTGCGTCATTACAAAGAAACGAAATAAATCACTTGACTAACCATCGGTGGTTTCGTACTATTTCCTATAGTCCCCGATCTGTGCATCGCGGGCTGATAGGATTTCTGGAATGTGGGCTGGTTTTAGGCGGATTCTTATTTGGTGTCTCGTCACGTTGGGGCTTACCACGTTCTTACTATTTGCTTGCACGGTCATCGTGCCAGAGTGGCGCTACCACTTCTTTAAGCTACTTAGCCGCAGTTGGGATTCTTTTGCTGAAGCAGAGGGTAGCAGCACCCTCGGTCTCGTCTCGAATTGGATTTATACGCTTCTCGTGTTCGGAATCACGCTACTCATTATCTGGAGTAGTCACGGATGGAAAGCGGTAATGCAGCACTGGCAGAAAGAAATAGTAACAGCGCTAAGGGTGGCGATCGTAGTGAGCCTATTGGTTTATGGTCCGGTGTTTGTGTGGCAGGCCATTAAAACTGTTTTCAATGATCATGCCCAGTTAATTGCGGCTAATGCAAAACTGCGCTTAGTAAACAGCGCTTTGGTCGATCCAAAAACACGAGATGGAGAAATCTTTCGTCTAAAGCAAGAAATTGCTGACCTTAGAAAGGGTAGATCGCCGATACCAACTCAATATCCAAGTGCTCAGTCGCCTCCGCAGGACCCTCTCGCAATAATTCGCATAGCTAGTCAGAAACAGGTTGCTTCCGCTGATGCTGATTTACCGTATGGGCTTGAGATCGTTCTCACAACCAGTAAGGATATATCTCCGACTGCAATGAAGATTATTTTCTCCGGGCCTGTTGGCAGGATGTATGGACATCCGCCAGGACAGATTTACTCCGAAGCGCAAGGCGGAATATTAGCGAGCGACAGAAGAGCAATCCTGGTCCAATGGCAATCCCCTCCATTTTCAGTTACGGAGCCTGTTGTGATTACCGTTTATTCAAAGTCACACGTTGACCCGCAAAAAGTTGAAAGCTTGCCATTCAATTTCCCATATCCGGTCGGATACCTTGTAAACCAAACCAACTGATGGGATTTCGTGACATGATGTAGGCATGGAAGAACCACGCCAAACAGAAGTTCATCCCTTCGAGCAGTTCAAGGCAACAATGCGGAAGTTGGTAAAGGTGTCCAAGACCGATCTGGACGCGCAACTAAAGCGTCATGCCGAAACCACATATAAGCAGCGCCCCGGCCCGAA
Organism: Bryobacteraceae bacterium; assembly: GCA_035316385.1. Classification (GTDB taxonomy): domain Bacteria; phylum Acidobacteriota; class Terriglobia; order Bryobacterales; family Bryobacteraceae; genus Bog-105. The sequence goes on from DATHIZ010000163.1 coordinate 37,279, forward strand.
GCCGAAGCGCCGCAAGGCTTAGTCTTCTTTCTTGCGCTTGCCCCTGCCCTGTTTCGCGTAGGGCAGCGCTTTCATGCTTGGACGATGGGCGTGTCTGCTTTGCCCGTCGGCTCGTCGTAGGTAATGCGCTTGCCTATGGTCTGACCCAGCACAATCACAAAGCGCTCCGCATCAGTGAGGCGACGTTTGTTGAAGCGGAAGCACTGCTCATCCAGATAACGAAACAAGTGGAACGGATCAACGCTGATGTAGGTACCTCCGAGCGTCCGTTGAGTAAACTCCAGAAGTTCTCCATCCCGTTCGTGTGAACGCGGGCCATTGACGTATGACTCTAAGTGATTGACGATTTCGTGCGCGAACTCTGGCGTGAGACCCATGTAGGCGGTGAAATCGTCCGTGTAGAGCTTGGAGCGGGGAGCAACGTTTTCCCGCAGGTTTCCGTGAAACGACTTTCTTGTTTCGATTAGTGGCCAATTTGGCGCGGACCTCTCCCTTCTCGCGATTGAGTAAGCCGATAACAACGCTCTTGCCCCAGTTGCCGTCGCGTCCAGTACTCTTGCGGCGTTTGGACTTCGTGTGCATACTTTTCAACTTCCCACCCACGAATGTTTCATCCGTTTCCGTCTCGCCCTCGAACTTATCGAACGACAACAGGCGCATTGCATGGCGCACGCGATGAAGCATGAACCATGCCGTGCGTTGAGTAACTTTGAGATCACGCGCTAACTCGTAACTGCTGATACCGTTCTTGCAGTTAGTAACTAGCCATGCTGCCGGGAGCCACTTATTAAGACCGATAGGAGAATCCTCGAAGATGGTTCCGAGTTTCACCGAGAACTGTTGTTTTGGGTGAACGGCCTTGCACTTCCAGCGGCGCTGCGTTGCCAGATAGGTGACGTTCTTTGAGCCACAAGTGGGGCACTCCACGCCATTCGGCCAGCGGATATCGCGAAAGAGCTCAATCGCAACATCCTGATCGGAGAAGTAAATGATGGCTTCTCGGAGATTGGTTGGAAGCGCTTTATCGCCCATGAGTCAATAGTACAACTTTATTGTTGGTTAGTCAAGTGAGTTATTGCCAAAGAAACGATCGTTCCGATGGCCGATTCGCGGTTTATCGTCATGACTTGCGCGAAGTGCAATACGGAGATAGGTTTACTTACTTTTCATCGGGCAGCGGACATCAAGCGCACCACTGCAACTCCGGAAAAATGCCCGGCTTCCGATGCGCTGTTTGACCAGTGCGCGCAGGAGAACATTGATTTGCTAAGAACGGTTTATGAAAACGTACTGAAGCGAAAATCATTCACGGTCACTTTTCGCGCGAAAGAGGAGATGCCGACTTAGGCTACTTCTTTCCCCAGCGTGCCTTGGCTGCTTTAGCTCCAATCTGAGAACGTTTAGTCGGCGTGAGTGCGGCAGCTCTGGCCACGCCGCTTTTAAGCCACGCAGGCGGCCCAGTGCAACAGCATGCGGATTTTTTGGAGGATCAATCTCTTTGTTTGGGTCGAATTGTTCGGCTGGGCCCGTGGACTCCAACATGGCCTGGTAGGCAAGCTGGTT
>DATHIZ010000164.1:0-6896 GCA_035316385.1 Bryobacteraceae bacterium
CGTGGATACTGGCTGTGACTCGTCCGTGGCGCTGACGTTAATCTGCTGCGACAGATCTGCAATCGCTAAAACGACCGTGATGGGCTTACGCGCCGCCGGCGAGACCTGGATCGACGTGATAAATGGCTTGAATCCTTTGTGGGTGATCTGAAGCGTGGCTCCGGCTATCGCCGGTATTGTCAAACGGAATGCGCCGGCGCTATTCGACACACCTCCGGCCAACCGCTTCCCCTCCATCGTGACGATCTGAACGTCCGCCCCCGGCACGACAGCGCCCGCCACGTCCTTGATCGTGCCGAAAATCTCTGTGTTCCTAGGGTCAGCTTGAGCAGCCATCGGCCGCTGTAAAAACAGTAGGGAAAGAATTAGGCAGACCCTTCGAGCAACGAGCATGTATAGTGGCAGTCTAAGGCCACAATCTGGACCTTTGGTGAAAACTCCGCGTAAGTTTCCCCTCAACCTTTGGACGAAGTTGAATACTTATTTCTAAAACAAAGCACAATAGGGCACTGTCAAGTTGCGCTGGAGAAGAGAGATGTGGGTGAGCGCTAAGTGAACCGCATCTTGCTCTGAGGCGCAGGAAGCAGGAGTCTTGAGAGATGAGAGCGAACAGAGCAGAAGAATGGACAAGGTGGCGAGGGTTGGTAAGCGATCAGAGGCAAAGCGGGCAAAACGTGGCGATATTTTGCCGGGAGCATGGGCTGCGCGAATGGCAATTCTACGCATGGAAGAAACGACTGCGCGAAGGGCCGTAGTCTGATGGTGGAGCCTGGATTCGATACGAGCCACTTGCAAGCATTGTTGGCGGCCCTGGAGACGGAGGCATAATTGGTCTGCCGAGTTTGCGGGCGCTGGATGGTGCGCAGAGGATCTGGCTGGCGGCAGAGGCGACCGACATGCGGTGCGGCTTTGACCGCCTGGCTGAACGGGTAAAAGCGGCAATGGGAGCAAGCCCTGTGAGCGGGCATTTATTTGTGTTCCGCTCGCGACGTGGTGATCGGTTGAAAATTTTGACATGGGAGCTATTGACCCAATACATCGCCTACCTCAAAGCACAGAGGAAACCATCTGCATATGTAATCGAGAAGTGTGTTGAGGCGAACAAGAAAACTCCAAGCCGCGTGAACAAGGTTCCTCATATACCAAAATCCGGCGAAGACAACGTCCGGCTTGGTTTCTCGATTTCGATCGATATGAAGACGTGCTTGTCGAGCTTCCACGTTCCCTTAAGAGCCTGTTTGTTATCGGCTATCACATTGGCAATCGGAAAGGAGCGCTACTTGACTTGAATGGCCACAGGTCGACTTTCAGAATGGAGTGATCCGATTCATCCGGATGCAGAATCGCAAGCCTCGGCCAGTAGCTGCTCCGATTTACGGCGATATGCAGGAGTGGTTCCGGCGCCAGAAAGCTTTCGCGACGAACATTTCCCTGAATGCGAATTTGTATTCTTTTGGTATCCGGTGGATTGCGAGATTGCACCGATTTCGAAGAAGGGTCACGGTGGCAGGCGGGGCTCGCCGGGTTGCCAAATCAAGTCGTTCTACGACTCGTGGCGAGCCGCAGTCAAGAACGCCGGCGCCGGGGGCTTCTCTTCCATGACTTGAGAAGGCCTGCTGTTCGCATCGGAAAAACGAGCGATGGAAATCAGCGGACACAAGACCAGGTCTTGTTTTGATCGATACCAAATCGTCTCTCTTGCCGATATCCAGGAGAGTGGCAGCAAAATGGACCAATGGGTGAGAGCTCAGCGGCCAGAAAAATCAACAGACACACCGAGCGACGCCGCCTAGCCCGTTGCCTCCAGCTATGTTGCCGTGCGGTCCCGAGCAGCCAGACGTGGTCTGCCTCGACATCAGGTCCAAAACAAGGTCCAAAATGCAAAAAGCCACGGCTATTTAGCGGTGGCTTTTGCATCTAAGTACTTTAGAATGAATTTGGTGCGGGGAGGGGGACTTGAACCCCCACGATGTTACTCGCTAGCACCTCAAGCTAGTGCGTCTGCCAATTCCGCCATCTCCGCAAATCGAGGAAAACTTATTTCTTGGTACTGGGCGCCGGTTTCACTGGAGCAGCAGGTGCGGGTGTTTTGCGATGGTCCAGCACGCTGCCCGTTCCGTGTGTTCCACCGTTCGCCAAAATCACGAGCGTTAGCGAAGTCACCATGAACAGCGCGGCGGCGATGGTGGTTGCTTTGGATAATACCGTCGCGGTGCCGCGCGGTCCGAAAACCGTCTGCGAACCCATGCCGCCGAAAGCTCCCGCCAAATCGGCCGCTTTGCCGCTCTGCAACAGAACAACAACGATGAGGAAAAAACAGATGATAACGTGCAGAGCTGTGACTACGTACAACATGTCGTCTCTGAGTATAGCAGCGAAAAGCACGGTGCAACACTGGGGGAGAAGAGATGGCGGAATTTACCAAACGAACTTCGCCTGGGAAGTTACTGGGCCTGTCGCTTGAGGCGCTGCGGGCCGATTACCGGCTGGCGGAACTGAGCGAGGCAAATTGCGAAACGAACCCGATCCAGCAGTTCCAGGCCTGGTTTCAAGAAGCGCAAGCTGCTGATTTAAAAGAACCAAACGCCATGGCCCTGGCTACCGCCACTCGCGACGGACGCCCTTCGGCGCGGATCGTTCTGCTCAAAGAAGCCGGCGAGTTTGGGTTCGTTTTTTACACTAACTACAGTAGCCGCAAGGGCCGGGAACTCGAAAGCAACCCCTATTGCGCGCTGACTTTCTACTGGGCCGAACTCGAACGGCAGGTTCGGGTAGAAGGCTTGGCGGAACGCGTATCCAAGGAAAAGTCCGAGGCATATTTCGGGGGACGACCTAAAGGAAGCCGATTGGGAGCGCTGGCTTCCTCGCAAAGTGAGGTCTTGCCGGGCCGCGAACCGCTCGAAATGCGGTTGGCTGAATTGGAAGCGCAATACAGCACTATAGATGATGTGCCGCTGCCGGAGCATTGGGGCGGCTACTGCGTTCGTCCCGACAGAATTGAATTCTGGCAGGGCCGCACGAACCGCTTGCACGACCGCATCCTATACCGAAGAAAAGGCGTAAACAACTGGATTATCGAGAGGCTCTCCCCTTAGTCAACGGCGTCGTCTATCGCTGCGTCAACTCTGTAATGATCCGGCTTGCCTCAGTACTCTTTCTTTGTGCCGGGGCTTTGCTCGCTCAAAAACCGGCCGATGATCTGATCAAGCAGGTCCAACAGCGCTACAACGGGGCGCGCACGCTTTCGGTTGATTTCGTCGAGACATACAGTATGCAGGGACATGAACGGCAGCCGGAGGCCGGGACGTTGACGCTCCGCAAACAGGGCAAGATGCGCTGGGATTACTCGCGGCCAGCCGGAAAACTGTTCGTATCGGACGGCAAATCCGTATACCTTTATACAGCGGCGGATAACAGGGTAGAGAAAGTCCCGTTAAAAGACACTGAAGATATGCGCGCTCCTTTGGCATTTCTGCTGGGGCGGCTGGACATGAGAAAAGAGTTTCGGGATTTTACGACGCGTCCGGGCGAAGGCGGCATGTGGCTGGACGCCACGGCCAAGACCGACCGCCTGCCCTATGGAAAAGTGCAGATGCTGATCACGGCTGAAGGCTCCATTCAGCAATTGAAGGTTGTCGGGCGGGATGAATCGGAGTTGAATTTCCGGTTCAGCGAGGAACGTCTGAATCCGCCTGTACCCGAGACTCGTTTTCGCTTTGTTATCCCGCCAGGCGCAGAGGTAGTCGATTCGGTAGCATTCACCGGAGACGCAAAGTAGAAAAATATGGCCGATTTTCTTCTACGATATGCCGATCCGCGCGGCCAGATGCATGAGCAGGTGGCCGAGGCGACGAACGAACGCGAAGCTCGGGAACGGCTTACCCAACAGGGCTACCTGGTCTATTCCGTCAGGCCGAAGGACCTAGGCTCGCGGCTGAGCGGCGGGGGCGGGAAGAAGCAAGTCAACCTCGAGAAGTTCCTGATTTTCAACCAGCAGTTTGTCACGCTGATAAGGGCCGGCCTGCCCATTTTGAAGAGCCTCGATTTGCTAGCGGATCGCTTGACGGATGAAAAACTCGGCAGGCACATCAAGGCGGTACGCGATGAGGTGAAAACCGGGACGGTTTTATCGGACGCGTTCGCGAAGCAAAATGTCTTTCCGGCAATTTATGTAACCTCAGTACTGGCGGGGGAAAAGAGCGGTTCGCTCACGGAAGTGCTGGACCGCTACGTTGTCTACCAGAGATTGACGCTGGCGGTGCGCAAGAAGCTGCTGGTCTCGCTGCTGTATCCGTGCGTGCTCATTATCCTGGTGGTGGCCTTGATGGTTTTCCTGGTGACGTACGTAGTTCCCAATTTCGCCGCGCTTTATAACAGCATGGAAGCGAAGTTACCGGCGGCGACGCAGATACTGATCGCGGTGGGCACCACGGCGCGCAGCTATGTACTGTTTGGATTCGGGGCGCTGGCAGCAGGCGCGATAGGAGCCTTTTTCTGGGCGAAGCGCGAGGGTTCACAAGAAACACTGGATCGCTGGAAGATGCACACGCCGGTGGTGGGCGAGATCTGGACCAAGTACCAAGTGGCGCAGCTTTCGCGCGTGCTGGGGACGCTGCTGGTAGGCGGCATTCCACTGGTGCACGCGCTTGAAACAACCGGACGCTCGCTCGGAACAGTATTGCTTAAGAAGGCACTCGAAAAAACATCGGTGCAAGTCCGGGAAGGCAATACGCTCTCGGCATCGCTGACCTCAACCGGTATCATTCCGGCTCTGGCAATCGATATGATGGAAGTGGGCGAATCGACCGGCGCGCTGCCGCAGATGCTGAGCAGCGTGGCGGAATTTTACGAGGAAGACGTGTCGACGCGCATGTCCGCGTTGCTTTCTTTGATTGAGCCAGCCATTATGATTTTCATGGGCATTTTTGTCGCCTTCGTGCTGGTGGCCCTGTACTTGCCCATTTTCTCGTTAGCGGACACGATCAGATAAATGGCAACCGAGATCCTTACCAAGCTGATAGACCCCGGCAGCGAGGCCGAACAGGCGCTCTCGATCGCGCAAAGGTATTGCTGCGATTTCGTGGATTTGAAGACGGCGGTTATTGATCACGAATTGTTCCGCACGATTCCGGTCGACCTGATGTTCCGCTATCATTTCGTTCCCATTCAGGCACGCAATGGGACACTCGAGATCGCGCTTTCCGATCCGCGGAATATTGTCTCGATCGATGAGCTGGCAGTGTTGCTGGCGAAGAAACTCAAAGTAAAGGTCGCCACTTATTCGCAGATTTCCGATTTACTAAAGAAGACCGAGCAATCGCAGCGCGTCCTCGAAGAAGTTACGGAAGGCTTCACGCTGGACGTGGTGGATGACGAGAACGCCGATGAAAATCTGTCGATCGACCGCCTCACGTCGGATATCGACAATATCGCGCCGGTCATCAAGTTAGTGGACACGACGATTTTCAATGCGCTGGAACGGCGCGCGAGCGACATACATATTGAAACGCGCGATCAGGAACTAGCGATCAAGTACCGCATTGACGGCGTGCTGCAGTATGCGATGAGTCCGATCGCGAAGGAGTGGTATTCAGCCGTCATTTCGCGTATTAAGGTGATGAGCGAACTGGATATCTCCGAGCGGCGCGTGCCGCAGGACGGCCGTTTCCGGGTGCGCTACAAAGGGCGGCTGATCGATTTCCGCGTTTCGATCATGCCGACGATACATGGCGAAGACGCCGTGCTGCGCGTGCTCGACAAAGAGTCCATGAGCGAGAAATTTTCGAAGCTGACGCTGGACGTGGTCGGTTTCGGGGATCAGGACATTACCAAGTTCCGGCGCTACATTAAAGAACCATATGGCATGGTGCTGGTGACAGGACCGACCGGGTCAGGCAAGACCACCACGCTCTACGCCGCACTGAGCGAAATCAAGAACGACGAAGACAAGATCATCACCATTGAAGATCCGGTGGAATACCAGATCAAGGGAATCACGCAGATTCCGGTGAACGAGAAAAAGGGACTGACGTTTGCGCGCGGTTTGCGTTCGATTCTGCGGCACGATCCGGACAAGATTCTGGTGGGCGAAATCCGCGACCAGGAGACCGCCCAGATTGCCATCAATGCGGCGCTCACCGGACACCTGGTGTTTACAACGGTGCACGCAAATAACGTGCTGGACGTGCTGGGGCGTTTCCTGAACATGGGCGTGGAACCCTACAACTTCGTGTCTTCGCTGAACTGCATTCTGGCGCAGCGGCTGGTGCGCATCATTTGTCCGCATTGCCGGCACCGGGTGAAATACGACGATGATTACCTGCTGGAAAGCGGACTGGATTTAGAAGAGTGGCGGAACTTTCCGTTCCACGAAGGCCGGGGCTGCATGGAATGCAGCGGCACCGGGTTCCGGGGACGGACGGCAATCCATGAGCTGCTGGATTTGACGGAAAAGATTCGCGAGATGATTCTGGAACGAAAGCCGGCTTCCGAGATTAAGCGTGCGGCGCGGGAAGATGGAATGACTTTTCTCCGCCATTCGGCGCTAGACCGGGTGCGGCAGGGGACCACGACCTTGCGCGAGGCGAACAAAGTAACATTCATCGAAGGGTAGGTTTTGTTTTTTTCGCTGATGGGCAAACTACAACGCTGGTTAACGGATCCACCGCCGGACTGGGTCTTTGAGATTGCGGAATACTCGCTAGCGGAAGTGTCTTCACGGAATCCAAGCCAGCTCAATGAGGAGCAGCTAGAGGAGCGCGGCTTAACGGCTTCGCCTAGTCTCTCCAACCTTATTAAGCCGCAACTCTACCGGGATGCGCTGGCGCGAGTGGGTGTAAAGGACAAATCGAAACGGATAACCAGTGCGCTGGTTATTCCGGATTACGCGGTACGCA
>DATHIZ010000165.1:0-4081 GCA_035316385.1 Bryobacteraceae bacterium
GATTCTGCGGCGCTGCCAGAGCTACGGGCCCGGATGCGCCGGCAATGAATCCGCCGGAAACAGAGCTAACGTCATCGAGAGATTTCGCCCAGGTGTAGCTTGCCTGTAGACCCGGCCCGCCATGCGCGATCGTACCCTGCAGCGAAGTCTGCAGTGCATGGTAGCTCGAATGAGAGTTTCCTTCGATGAGCGTCTCGGTGCCGAATCCCCCAATGATGGTCCCTGCGCTGTCAAACTGGGTGTATCGCGCGAAGTTCCTGTCAGCGCCTGAATATCCATTGGGGTAGGCCGAACGCGCCAGATGTACTGCCGTAGTGCCCACATAGCTTGCGTCTGCGGTAAGGCCAAGAATGCTGTGCTCCACGCCCAGCGTCCATGTACCGAGATAGGCGTTTCCGAAGTGACGATCGATGCCTGCCACGTTCAATGGCACAATCTGGTGGTCTGGCAAGACTGTCGCAATGTCCCGCTCATAGCGGTCCACATCCATGACAGTGTTCGGAGCAACCGAAGTTGTTTTGTCTCCCGGAAACATGTCCTGACCGGAGGCCGTGTAGACACGTGGTAGTTGTGACGGCGTAATTTGGAAACCATACGCGAGTGGCGCGGCGGACGTTGACGTGACGCGTGGATAGATGACGAACGGTGTTCCGCCGGTCAGCATATTGTCCTGCCAGATATTCGGCGGAATCGTTGTGAGGCCGCCACCGGCGTGAACACTGGTCTTCGCAGAAGGATGCCAGTCCAACTGAACCCTTGGCTGCCACTTGTAGCGGCTCGATTCATATCCCGGCTGGGGGTTGACGACGAATACCTGGCCTATTCCGCTGGTTGTGTTGCGTATGCTCGATGTGCGTCGCGCGCGTTCCGTAATCGGCGTGAAGAACTCGTAGCGCAATCCGTAGTTCAATGCGAAGTAGTCGGAGATCTTCCACGTATCCTGAAACCACCCAGCGCCTTGATTGCGATTGATGGCTGCCGGCCCAATGTGCTCGCCGTTAGAGAAGTAGGGCGGGGCGATCGCCCGGGTATACGCGAACGGGCTTCCGCTGAGAAGGCTGGAAAGCGTGTCCGGCAGAGGATCGCCTACGTGGATGACATGCGCGCCGCTTTGCGAAGCCATCTCGACTCTCGAGTATGCGGTCCCGCCGCCAAAATCGTATTCGCCATTCGGGCTTGTACCAAAGAACGTGCTGTCCCGGTTCAAACGAACCTCGGCTCCGAAGCGAAATGCATGTCGCCCCGTTGTATACGTAAAACTCTGCCGCAATGCGAAGAGGTTGTTGAAGGCCGCAATCACCGATCCGGCAGCCACGTTGAACGTTTCGAAGAGACTGTCGTTGAACTTGACCGCTGGATCGGTCTCGTTTGTTGTCACGAACGACGGTGTCGTTCTCGTGATGCTGAACATCGTCTCCATCGTCAGCCGTTTGGTGGCTGCACGGGAAAAGTCGAAGGCAAGGTTGCGTTGCCGGTCGATATACGAAACCCCAAAGCTGGGATCGAGAACGGTTTGGTCGGGATTGGTGGTTGGCCCGGTAAGGTTGTCAAACGATACGCGGCCGAAAATATGATTCGCTCCCCATTGATGGTCCATGCGAACAGAGAACTGATCCGCGTTGGTGACGACATTCGATGAGGTGGCGTAGGTGTGAATGCCGTAGGCGCCTTGCGTGTAGTTGGGTAGCGGATAGCGCGCCAGGACTTTGGCCATTCCAGCATCCACGGGAACGATCAGCGTATCCCCCGGATACGCAGTGGTGTCGATGCCTGCACGCTCTTCGGCCGTGGGAACAGGGAAGACCTGCGTGGTCCCCAGCACCTGGCGGAACCCCTGGTATTCGCCAAAGTAGTAGGTCTTTCCTCGCCCGTCATATATATGTGGCAGGAAAACCGGACCGCCATTGGTAAAGCCAAATTCGTTGCGACGGAACGGCGGAATTCTGCCCGGGCTTACCGGCGAAGAGTGATCGAAATAATTGCGCGCATCGAGCGCGGAGTTGCGCAGAAACTCGAAGACCGATCCATGCACCCCGTCGGTGCCTGAACGGGTGACGACGTTTGTGTAACCTGCGGCGCCGCGCCCAATCTCGGCAGGCATCCAGCCCGAGCTCGATTGAATCTCCTGCACGGCGTCTACATTGAAATTCGTGAACGTCGCTCCGCCGAGTTCAGGATCACTCGAATCGGCGCCGTCCATCGCGAATGTCGCCTCTGCGCCTCGCTGTCCGTTGATGGCAAACTGCGCTGTGTAGTTCGCTCCACCATTCGTGTCCGTAGCTGTTCCTGCTGCCAGCAGCAACAGTTGGCTGAAGTCGCGCTTGTTTAGTGGAATCTCGCTGACCGCATTGCTGGATAGCTTCTCGCCGCCGCTCTTCGCGGTTTCGCCTTTGTCCAAATCGCGCTCGGTGAAGGCGACCGTGAGTCTGTTATCTGTGGAGAGGGATAGCGTTGCGGAAGGTGCACGTGGCGCAAGAACGATCGGAGTCGCAGAGGCGATGGAATGACCATGCTCGACCACAGAGAGTCGATACGTACCGGCGTTCAGCCCGTGGAATACGAAGTGGCCGGATGCATCGCTCGTCGCCTGGAATGTATGACCGTTCGCGGCAAGCTCGACGAGCATTCCGCTCGCTGGTTGTGCGGTCGCGTCCACAAGATTGCCATCCCACGACACGCCGGCACTTTGCGCCCCGCTATAGGAGCAGATCAAAAAAAGCAGGCACGGCGAACAGGCCCGCGCAACACGCGGCGAGATATGGCGGAATGATCTTCGCACACGCGCGAACATTCGGAGGGAGGAAGGTGCAGACGAGGTAATTTTCAGAACGGTGGCCCCTGAGGAAAATGTGGTGCAAGCGCCGACCCGCCATCGCGCTGGAAAAACTGGGTATAGCGCAATCGGCGGTCCGTCGAAACAATGGAACCAGATTCGTAAACTTCAGGTACGGCGTGAAAGCGTTATTTATCTATGAGCATATCGCTCCAGGCCTGCCTGCAGGGAGCACTTCTAACTATGGTCCACAATTATTTCCACTAACATTTGTGCCGAACGCCTCAATGCCGTGGTTTCCCGCGGATTATGGGATAACGCCAGCCGATCAATCTTCCGTATCTTCAACCTGATGTTTCGCACTGGCGGCGATCTTTTCCGCGATCGCCGTAGGGACGAAGTCGTAGTGGTCCATCTCCATGCGAAAGCTGCCGCGTCCGTGTGTCATGGAGGTAAGCGTCAGGCCGTAGCTCAGCATTTCGGCCAGAGGAACCAGGGCGCGAACGACTGTTCCGATGCCCGCGGTTTCCATGCCCTGCACGCGACCCCTCCGGCTGTTGAGATCGCCCATGATCGCGCCGGCACATTCATCGGGCGCTTCAATCTCAACGTGCATCACCGGTTCCAGCAGCGCCGGCTTTGCCTGTTCCATGCAAGCGCGGAAAGCGAGTCTGCCGGCCATCTTGAACGAGAGTTCATTGGAGTCGACGTCGTGATAGCTACCGTCAAAAACAGTCGCGCGGAAATCGACTACGGGAAAGCCGGCCAGGTAGCCGCGAGCCGCCGACTCCTGCACGCCCTTCTCCACGGCAGGAACAAACTGACGCGGAATGGCGCCGCCAAAGATGTCATCGACGAACTGGAAGCCGCCACCTCTCGGTAGCGGTTCAATGCGAATCTTGCAGTCGCCGAACTGTCCATGTCCGCCGGTCTGTTTCTTGTGCCTTCCATGTCCGGTTGCACTCGCGCGAATCGTCTCCCGGTACGGAATCTTCGGCGATTTGAGTGTCACCTCGGTGTGAAATCTGCGCCGCAGCCTGGAGACGACCGTCTCGATGTGGAGCTGCCCTGCGCCCGCTACCAGGAATTCGCTGGTCTGAGGGTCGCGATAAAACCGAAGAAGGAGATCTTCTTCCATCAGCTTATGCAGCGCCGGCGCCAGTTTGTCTTCATCCGCACGTGATTTCGGCTCGATGGCGTACGTCATGGCAGGCTCGGGCACGGGCACCGGCTCGATGAGAACCTCATGGCCCTTGACCCCAAGCGTGTCGCCTGTCTGCGTCACGCGCAGCTTGGCCACTGCGCCGA
>DATHIZ010000166.1:0-14119 GCA_035316385.1 Bryobacteraceae bacterium
ACCAAAGAGGTGCCCTGCGTGATCGACCTCGGAAAAGTAAAGCGTGATGAAATGCGGCCTTTGTTCGGGCGGCAAACGAAGCCACTCGAGCACTTGATCGACACGTTTTTCGCCGCGGAGACTTTCGTTGTAATTGAGGTAGTAACTAGGACGCATGCCCTGTATCTCGGCTTCCGAACCTGGCCAAAAGAAACAGGCGGTGCGCATGCCCTGCTTTTCGGCAAGCACCCAGAGAGGCGTCCCGCCGTACCAGCTGCCGTCAGGAAAAGTGGCGGGGTTGTTATAGGAGTACGTCTGCTTGCGTATGGGGTCGTAAAAGCTCATCGCCACGATACCATGGTGCTCCGGATACAGGCCGGTAACCAAACTGTAATGATTGGGGAACGTGATGGAGGGATAAGACGGCGTCATTCCATTCGGAGCGCTGGCGCCACGGGAGGCTAAGTCCAGAAGGTTCGCGGCGCCATATTTCCGCGCGTAGTCATAACGATAGCCGTCGAAAGAGACCAGGATGACGTAATGTTTGGCCTGCTGGGCCGGCGAATTCGGCCCATGCTCAACCTTTATGACCGGTAGAGGTTCCTGCGCAACGAGCCAACTTGCCGTTGCGCAGGCCAGGAAAAGCGCTACAAATCGCGAAGCTGTTTGCATTCAGCTCATACAGTAGCGCATGCGCGCGGCGCTGTTAGAACGTCACGCGAACCATCATTTGCAGAATACGCGGAGCACCAAAGGTGTTACCCGTGGTATTCGATGTCGCTGCCGCTAGTGCACCAAAACCGTTCTGGTTCACCAACTGGCCAGCCGAGTTGTAAGGAGCGTTCGAGATACTCAAACCGTTGGGATAGCTGCCGGTGAAGTTCAGCTGCGTATTGAGGCTCGTGAAGTTCGGGTGATTGAAGACGTTGAACGCGTCGACGCGGAACTGGAAGTTCAAGCGCTCTTTTACGGTAAATTGCTTTTGCACCGACATGTCGAAATTGATCAGCCCCGGCTGATAGAGCCAGTTCAGCCCGGATTCCAGCCCGAGGCTTCCCGGTCGTGGGGCGGTAAAGCAATTGGGGTTGAGGCGGTTCCATGGGTTATCCGATCCGGTGTAGGGGTTGCATCCGGGAACAACTCCCAACCGCCCACCTTCGGACGTACCGTTTGCCAGACTGTTCCCGGTGATATTCGAACTGCCAACATTGCTGATGCTGTAAGTGGGGGTAAATGGCGCACCCGTGGAGGCCTGCGTCACGCCGGAAAGCTGCCAGCCATTGGTCGCGGCACGCAATATGCGGTTCCCACTCTTCCAGTTCGGAAGGCTATATACGTAGTTGATGGCGAGGATCTGGCGGCGATCAAAATTAGCCGGGCCGTAGTCGGCGGCGTTTGTAAGGTTATCGGCGCGCACCCAAGCCGTATCCGAGGTCGCGTTCGTCAACGCCTTGCTCCAGGTGTAAGCGAGCCCAAAAAAGAGACCGGTTGTGGCGCGCTTGTTCAAGCTGATTTGCAGCGAGTTATAGTTTGCCGTGGCCGCACTTTCGTACAAGTTGATCTGGCCGTAGCCCCGCATGGGACGCAGGAAGTTCGCAGACAACGCGTTATTCCCAAGAAGAGCATTTGGGCTTGACGCCACCTTGGTAGGATCTTGATTCTGCGGCAAAAAGGTTGCGCCGTACGGAACCGGATTGAGGTTGCGATTATCCTGCAGATGGCGCCCTTGACTGCCAACGTAAGCGGTATCCAGGATCATGTCCCACGGAAGTCTGTTCTGGACGCTGAATTGATAAGTGTACGTGGTAGGTAATTTTCCGGTTGGATCCGCCGCGTAAAGAGTCAGCGGCGCTAACAACACATTGGCGCCGGAGCTGATGTTCTGGGCGAAGCCGTACAGTATGTTAGGATCGAGGCCCTCGGGAGGGTTACGTACCATGTCGAACACCCGGTTGCCCTGGTAGCGATCATAGTAGATGCCGGCGCCCGCCCGGACCACGACACTCTGTTTTCCGGTCACGTCCCAGGCGAAGCCGAAACGTGGCCCCCATTGAGGCCCGCGGTTCTGCTGCAGGTATTTGTTTGCACAGTTACTGGCTTGGCAAACTCCGTTGAACGGATCACCGCTATTCGGCACTTCAAAGCCGATATTCGAGGCGGCAAGAACCTGGCCCGTCACAGGATCGACAGCGGCAGCCTTGCCGCTCACCATTTGCGGCTGATAGAGCCTGGGCGCCTTGGCGGGGTCCCACAGAGAAGGCACAAAGGTGGAAGCTTGCAGGGACGAATCATATTGCGGTTGGTACCAGGCGACGCGCAGGCCGTAGTCCAATGTCAACCGCGGTGTCACCTTCCAGGTGTCCTGAATGAAACCTTCGACGTTCCAGTAGCGGTATTGGCCGACGATATAGGAGCTGGCCTGGTCAAAATTCTGAAATACGCCAGTGGCGGCGTTCGAGAAGCCATATCCAGTGTCGAAAGGATTGCTGCTTGTATCTCCGAAGTTATATTGGCCGTTATTGTTGCCAAATGAACTCTGATCCTTCCTGCTGCGCTGCAGATAAATTCCGCCCTTTATTGTGTGCGAACCCGAAATTTTCGCGATGTTATTGCTGATGTCGATAGTGGTGTTGTAGTTATGGAACGGCGCGTCGCCCACTGAAGTGAAGATTGGGCTGTAGTTGGTGCTAATATTCGATCCCGTAAAGTTGAATCCCGGGATGTAATCGTCTTGCACAGCGTTGGGGTACAAAAGCGGCAAGTTGATGCCGGACGTAGTCCGGGTGAGAGCCGTACCCTGTTGGACGATATCAATGGAATTATGGGTGACGCCCATATTGAATTCGTTCGTCATGGTCGGATTGATGATGTAAGTGGCGCCGGTTGCCCAGCTATATCCAGGATTTGGGTAGTTGATAGGAGTGATGGGGACGTTAATGCCGAGAACGAAAGAGCCGTAGGGGTAGACGATCGGCTGGGCATTGTAGATGTAGTGCCCAAACACATGCAGTTTCTGAGTCACGTTGTAATCAAGGCGCACCAGATCTTCACGGCGGGGCTGCTGTCCGGAAACTTGAGAAGTGTAGTTATAACCAACCTGGCCGCCGACATTTGGCTGCGGAAATAAGTTCAACAAGGCCAGCCCCGGAGCATATAGCTCGTTGGCCGGAACTATATTTCCTGGCAGCGGTTGTTGGGTATATGGATCCCTGATAGTCAAAGGCCTGCCGTTCTGATCGACGGATCGCGAGAAGTTGCCCTGCCGTTCCAAAGCAGTCGGCAGCAAGACGTTGCGAGGCGTGTTGGGCACCAACTGTTTCTGCCATTCTTCGCTCCAAAAGAAGAACAGTTTATCTCTCGTATGCGGCAAGATTTTCGGGATGAAGACTGGTCCGCCAATGGTGAAGCCGGGGTCATTGTAACGATATAGGTTGCGGGGCACGTCCTTGGCATTGTTGATCCAGGTATTGGCGTTGAATTGATCGTGCCGGTGGTAAAAGTAACCGCTGCCATGAAACTGGTCGGTGCCGCTCTTGGTGACCATGCTGACCTGCGCGCCCGCGTTGCGTCCATACTCGGCCTGGTAAGTACCGGTCAAAATTTTAAACTCAGCCATCGAATCGAGGCTGATGGTAACGTTCTGGCCGCCATTCGAGCCCGTATCGACGTTCCCAATTCCGTTGATTGTCAGCTGATTAGAACTGCCGCGGCTTCCATTCGCCTGGACGTTACCGAGGCCGCCCGCGCCGCCAACCTGGAAGTTCCCCGTCGCAACGACGCCCGGAATCAGCTTAGCCATGTCGAGCGGGTTGCGCCCGTTGACTTCGATATTTTGCATCTGGCGGTTGGTGATTGTGGCGGAACGGTCGACGCTTTCGGTCTGCAACGTGGCCGCCTGCGCCGCCACTTCGACAGACTCCGTCACCGAGCCCACTTGCATGACAAAGTCGCCCAACGCCAGCTTGGTGTTGGCGTCAAGCGTTATGCCCGTCTTTTCTGTTTTCTTAAAGCCGGGTGATTCGGCCGAAACTGAATAATTGCCGGGCTGAAGCGCCGGAAACACAAAGTCTCCCTGAGCATTGGTCTTGGTGCTGGCAGTGGTGTTCTTTGACGGTTCAATTGCAGTAATTGTCGCATTGGCCACCGTGCCACCCTGCTGGTCGACTAATCGACCGCTCAAGGAGCCGCTAATATTCTGCGCGTATGCGGTAATTCCGAGTACGAGCGCGACAAGGAGCAGTATCGGCAAGGATACTTTGCGCATTGTTGAAAAACCCCTTTTTGTTTGAGTGAGAAACTAAAACCTTCGTGCCTGTCACAATATCTAATGCGGACTAATTATGTCAAGGTATTTACGTAGGCTAAGAAGATTTAATCAACGGCAGCTCTGATAAGTAATACTACTTATACGAGTAATCTTACTTACGAAAAGAGGTATTTCGAGTCGCCTGCGGGGGGTACCGTCGCACCAATAAGATTACTCTAGTGACGGTATTTCGAAAGAGCTTCCACTAAGCCCGCGGTGCTGGGTTCCCCCGCTTCAGCTGCGACGCTGAGCGCATGCTTCCGCACCGTCTCAGAGGTAACTGGCCCGATACTAGCGATCTTGACGTTTTGGAGGGTTTCCACTCCGGTGAGCAGCAGCAGATGTTCCACCGCGGAGGAACTGGCAAATGTCACCCAATCGGGGAGAGGCTCCTGAAAGAGGGTCCTCGCGCGGGCTTGGGCAGTGGATGGAATTACGTTCCGGTAGGCTTCGACGACATCCACAAGCGCGCCACGCCTGCGCAATTCGCGCGGAACCACCTCGCGGGTCACCGCCGCGCTGGGGATTAGAATGCGGCGGCCCTCCAGAGTTTCGGTTCCGAAAGCAGCCACCAACGACTCGGCGACAAATTTTTCCGGAGTTAGGCTGACTTCGAAGCCGTACTGTTCCGCCACATCGTGCGTGGCGGCGCCGATAGTGGCGACGCGCGTCCGGCGCGAGTACAACGGTTCCTGCAGTTCCGCCGCGAAGGCTGCTACGGCATTCGCGCTGGTAAAAACAATCCAATCGTATTCTTGCGCCCGGGCGGCCGCATCCTGTAATTGCGTACTGTCGGCGGGAGGAGCGATTTCAATCACGGGCAACAGAATCACGTCTGCTCCCAGGTTGCGCAACGGCGCGGCCAATTCTTCGGCTTGGTGCGCGGCGCGTGTCACCACGACGCTCACGCCGGAAAGGGTCAATCGCATGCGGTTAACAGTTGGGCGGCGCCCTTGCTCAACAACTCGGCCGCCGCGCTTTGGCCCAATTCTTCCGGCGCTCCGCTTTTGCCCTGGACACTGACGCGCAGTTGTTTCGAACCGTCGGGCGCAACTACCACGCCCATCAAATGTAGGAGCTCGCCGCTACGCTGGGCAAAAGCACCTACCGGCAACTGGCAGCCGCCGCCGAGCCGGGATAAGAGCGCGCGCTCACAACGCACGGCTTCGCTGGTAGCGGGATGGTTCAACTGCTGGCACACGGCGTAGGCTTCGTCCTGGAGCCGGGTCTGAATCGCCAAGGCGCCCTGGCCAGGAGCCGGACAGAGTTGATCGGGGGTGAAGATTTGCGCAATTTCGGCTTCGAGGCCAAGCCGTCTCAATCCGGCCGCAGCCAGTAGAATGGCGTCAAACTCGCCCGCCTTCTGCTTTCGGAGGCGCGTATCGACATTGCCCCGAACCGGCTCAATCAAGAGATCCGGGCGGAGGAGCCGCAACTGCGCCGCGCGCCGTCCCGAGCTAGTTCCCACTCTAGCGCCGGCGCGCAGATTCATCAGCGTATTGCCGACCATTGCATCGAAGGGATTTTCGCGCTCGGGTATAGCCGCGATGGTGAGACCCTCCGGAGATTCAGTGGGCAGATCCTTCAAGCTGTGCACAGCCAGATCGATAGCATGCCCCAGCAGCGCCTCTTCGATCTCCTTGGTAAATAGACCCTTGCCCCCCGCCTGAGTAAGAGACGCCGTTTGCAGATGATCGCCCGTGGTCTTGATGATCTCGATGCGCGTGGCGACACCGGCATTTTCCAGCAGAGAAGCGATGAAGCGGGCTTGCCAGAGCGCCAGTTGAGATCCTCGCGAACCGATGGTAAGTACGCGTGTCGCAGTGGGCATAAGCATCAGCGATCCCGCAGGCGGAACATGCGCCGCACCACGCTTACCAACTCCGCTTCCTGCGGTTCTTCTCCGGCGATCTGTCCAGCTTGGCGGCGCATCTCCGAAATGGGTCCGTGCGCGATTTTGTTGACGATGCCGCGGGTGATTGCGTCCAAAGCCTCTTCCTGTTCCAGCGTCAAGGAGCCCAGTTTGTTCCGGTGACGGGTCAAAACGTCGCGGCGTATCGCCTCCAGTTGCTCCTGCAGGCTCACGATGGTAGGGGCGAGCTCGCGCTCACGCAGCTTGGCTTCGAGCCGCGAGACTTCTTCCGTGATGATGCTCTCGGCTCGCTGCGCTACCCCTTCGCGGGCGCGCAGATTGCTGCTCGCCAGCCGCTGCAGGTCGTCGATATCGTATAAGAAGGCGTGTTCAAGCTCCTGCACGGCCGGATCGATATTTCTAGGAACAGCGATATCTACCAGGAACACAGGCTGGCTTTTGCGGGCGTCGATCGCGCGGCGCACCATCTCGCGCGTGATGACGTAGCCGGGCGCGGCCGAAGAAGTGATCACAATATCTACTTCGGCCCGACGCTGCAGAAACAGTTCGTAACGAACCACTTCGCCGGAAAAAAGGTTCGCGAGTTCCTGGGCGCGCTCCGGCGTCCGGTTAGTGAGAAGGATTTCCGCCGCCCCGGCGCGCATCAGGTGCTTGGCCGCGCCTTCCGACATTTTGCCGGCACCCACAATGAGGACGCGTTTCTTGTGCAGTGAGCCGAAGATTTCGCGCGCGAGCTCTACCGCCGCATAGCCAACGGACACGCCGTTGTGCCCGATTTCAGTTTCCGAGCGGATGCGCTTGGCAACATTGAACGCGCGCGTGACTACGGTATCCAGAACGCTGCCGATAGCGCCGTGCTCACGGGCTTGCGCGAACGCCACCTTGAGCTGGCCCAGGATCTGCGGTTCGCCAACGATCATGGAATCTAAACTGGCAGCCACGCGAAACAGGTGTTTGATGGCCGCTTGGCCTTCAAAGACGTAGAGATGCGGTTGCAGCTCGTCAAACGTGACACCAGGCCGCTCCAGCAATAGGCGCTGCAGCATGATTTCCGCGCTTTCGCGCGGCATGGGTTCAGGGGAGAATGCGTCGTCCAGGTTCGCCGTCCACTCAACCCGGTTGCAGGTAGACAGAATCAGCGCCTCGGCGACGCCTTGCGCGCGCATGTGCCCGAGCGCCGCCGGAATTTCCTCCGGCCGGTACGCCAGTTTTTCGCGCAACTGAACCGGCGCTGTTCGGTGGTTCACGCCCACCAGCACAAGCCGCATCCTCTAGAAACTCCTCAGCGTGACGTGTGCGGCCCAAGTGACGATGGAGCAGCAGAGCACGCTCACAGCGAGCCAAGCCATGCGCCGCCCGCGCCAACCGGCCGAGATGCGCAAAAAGATCATGGCGAGGTAAAACGCCCAGGTAAAGAGGAAGAATCCGATTTGCGGATTGCCGATCCAGCCCGTACCATCTTCAATAAACGCCCACACCACACCAGTAACGGTACCGATGGTGAAAAACACAAACCCGGTGTTCATGGATTGAGTGATGATCTGGTCCAGCGTGCCAAGCGGCGGCAGGCGGTTCGCCCGGGGAGCGACTTCCTTGCGTTTGAGCTGGCGTTCCTGCAGCAGGTAGTACAGCGCCGCCACGGCTGAAAAGATGAGCGCCGCATACCCGATAAGCACCGCAGCGATGTGGAGATAGAGCCACCAGTCGCGTATTTGCAGACTGCTCCATTTGGCGACCGGAACCTCAGTGGCCCCAATCATGGTCATGAAAAAAACGACCGGGAACAGGCAAACGCCGAATATGGAGACTGGATAGCGCGTGCAAGCGACTAGAAACAACAAAGCTATTAGGAAGGCGCAGAAGGAACTAGTCTCATAGAAGTTGTTCAGCGGCAAGTGACCGCTTTCCGCCCACAATTCGACAATAGACACCAAATGAAACACGCTGCCGGCGCCGAACGCGATTAGCGCCGGCCGGAACAAATGCGTGCTCTTCCGGAAAAGATAAATCAGCACGTACAACAGGCCGCAAGAATACAGCGCCGCAGCGGTACGCAGCCAGAGAACACTCATAGCTGAAACTCAATCTCATTATAGAGGGCGCGCGTGGCACGCTAAGGAGGTGGAGGGAATTTTGACGAGCGAATCCAGAAACGACGGAAGACTTACCGGCAAAAAAGCCGTGGTGACAGGTGCGTCCAAGGGGATCGGGCTGGCGATCGCCCAGTCGCTTCTTTCGCAGGGAGCGGAGGTGGTGATTTGCGCACGCCGGCAGGAACAGCTGGACGCCGCGGTGCGCGAGCTGGGCAAAGCCGGTGGAAAGGTGGCGGGACATGTGGCGGATGTCTCTCAATCCAAAGACGTAGCCGGCCTGTTCGCGTTTGCCGTGCAGGAGCTCGGCGGGCTCGACATTCTGATCAACAACGCGGGATTTGGGCTATTCCGTCCCACAGCCGAATTGACTGTAGAGGAATGGGACCGTTTGATTGGCGTCAATCTCTCCGGCACGTTTTACTGCAGCCGCGAAGCCCTGACGCGTTTCCGGCAGCCGGACGGGGGTTGGATCATTAATATAAGCAGTCTGGCTGGAAGAAACCCGTTTGCGGGTGGCTCTGCCTATAATGCATCGAAATTCGGCATGAACGGCTTCAGCGAGGCGATGATGCTGGACCACCGGAAAGACAACGTGCGGGTGAGCTACATCATGCCCGGCAGCGTCGATACGGAGTTTTCCGGCGCGGGTCACGCGGGCCGGTCCGATTGGAAGATTGCTCCGGAAGACATAGCCGAAATCGTCGTGGGAATACTGCTGATGCCTGCCAGAACGCTCATCAGCCGCGTGGAAGTGAGGCCGTCCCAGCCGCAAAAGAAGTAGGACCAGCCGGTGGATTTTCTATTTCGTAATCAGAAAATCCCGAGGAAGAAAAGAATCCGCTCGACGCCTTCATGATTTCACTGGCTTCTGACGATGAAATCAGTGAGTCCCGGCTAACAATTAGTAGGGGCTAACGAATAGAAGGCGCATGAGTAAAGTGAAGGATTATTCCCTATGAGCCGGATCCGCAAGGTGCTCGACACGTCCCGAACCGGCAGAGACGCTGAATCGCTTGAAAAGACGTTGCTCAAGCTGGTGATCGGGCAAGATGAGGCAGTCGAGCAGATTGTCAACATCTACCAGATGTTCATCACGGGCCTCGCTGCGCCGGGGAGGCCGGTGGGGAACTTCCTGTTCTTGGGACCCACCGGATCGGGCAAGACGCGAACGGTGGAGGCAACCGCGGAGGCGCTTGTCCATAATCCGCGAGCGGTGGTCAAAATCGACTGCGCCGAGTTCCAGCACAGCCACGAGATCGCCAAACTCATTGGTTCGCCTCCAGGCTATTTAGGCCACCGCGAAACGCATCCTTTGCTCTGCCAGGATGTGATCAATCAGCACCAGACGGACCAGATGAAGCTGAGCTTCATCCTGTTCGATGAGATCGAAAAGGCGAGCGACGCGCTCTGGAATTTATTGCTCGGCATTCTGGACAAAGCCACATTGACGCTGGGCGATAATCGCAAAGTAGATTTTTCGCACGCCATGATCTTCATGACCAGCAATTTGGGTGCGAGCGAAATGAGCAACCTGGTGAGCCCAAGATTGGGATTCCAGCGTTGCCTGATGGAGGTCACGCCACCCAAAGCGGACGACGATCTGAGCAAGAAAATCACCCGGAGCGGAATCGAAGCAGCGCGCCGCAAGTTCACGCCTGAGTTCATCAATCGCATCGACAAGCTGGTCGTCTTCAAGTCTCTAGGGGAAACCGAGTTGCGCCGCATTTTAGACCTGGAACTCAGCCAAGTCCAACAGCGCATTCTTTTTTCTTCGCCTGAGCGGTGCTTTGTTTCGACCGTTTCTCCTGAAGGCAAGGACTTCCTCCTGTCCGAAGGAACCGATCTTAAGTACGGCGCCCGCCATTTGAAACGCGCGATCGAACGCTTATTGGTTCAGCCGCTATCAAACCTCGTGGCGACAAGCCAGGTAAATGCCGGAGATTGGATTCAGGCGGATTTTGACCCGGACCATCGCTGCCTGGTATTCACCAAGGAAGCCGAAGGGCTCGAGATCCATGCCATTGCCAGCATGATCGGCGAAGGCTTCCGAATGCCTCCCGCGGCGATGGCGGCAACTTCACCGGCAGATCTCGCCAGAACGGTTTCAGTAGGTAAGTCTTCCAAAAAATAGAGCGCCGGTATCAGTTTGCCACTCGCCACGGCGATAGATTCGACCACGTTTTCAGCGCATCAGTCGCCCATTGGGTAGATTTATCCGAGTGGCACGCGTTGCAGGCATTCGGAACTTTCAATGAGGCCGTCTCACCGGGCGGCACAAACTTGAACGTATGGCTACGTACATTTACGTCCGCCACCGTCTGTTCGATCTTAGGCATATGGCAGCCTACGCACTCGTTGCCCGCGCTTCCGGCCCGATGATGGGTATGCGCCTCGATAGTAGGCGCGCGCGGGCCGTTGGGAGAATTCGGACCGTGGCACTCCAAGCACATCACATTTGCCGGTTTCAGCAAATCTGCATTGTTTTCGGTCCCGTGCACATCGTGACAGCTGTAACAACTGACTCCGTGCGTGTACATGGCGCTTTGCACAAAGTCATTTCCCTGCATGCGGTTCTTATGGGCAGTGCCATCGGCAAAGTGCGTGAAAGTTTGCTCCCCAAGCTTGTGCTCTTCCAACTTCCAATAGTTCTTTAGATCCGTCCCCACGCGAAAGCCGACGGGCCAATCGTAATATTTTCCGTCAATCGGGTTGTTGAGCGGTTGGCCTTGAGAATGGCACTGCAGGCAGACGTTTGTTGCCTGTGTCGTATCGAGCCGGGCAGGGTTGACTATATTCGACGACGACGGATGCTGGACATGCGCGGCGCCGGGACCGTGGCACTTCTCGCAGCCAACATTCCATTCCGTCACGGTCTTGGTTTGGATATTGTAGTTGACCGAGTGACAGCCGTCGCAGAGCGGACCCGTTGGGCGCTGCATGTTGTCGGCGGGATAAAAGCGAGCCCACCAATCGGTGTTCGGCGCCACCATGTAAGGACGCCAGACTTGGTGCGTCACATCCCATTGCGCTCCGAGAGGATAGTAGTCGTCACCCTTCTTCGTAAAATAACGCTGTTTCCATTTGCTGCCGTAAACAAACGCGATATCGTCTTTCGTGAACTTGACCAGCGGATCAGGTTTGGAGAGATCGGGAAGGATCGCTTCGGGATGGACTTTCGGATCAAGGATCACATTCGCCATTCGCGTTTTGCTCCAACGCTCGTAGACTGCGGGATGACACGTTCTGCAGGCGGAAGAACCCACAAACTGGAGGTTTGCCGGGGACGATTGGCCGAACAGGATCATTGACGGGGAAATAGATGAAAACAATAAGATTAATGGCTGAAGACTTCTCACGGCTACCCACCATTAGTGTAGCGGCATCGCCGTGCCGCGGTCTGCCTGGCGTTTGGGCAGAAGTGAGGAAACATCTGTCCGGCGCGCCTGCTCGGCCCAGGCACTTTGCGTGCTGGAATCCTGCACGGAGGCGGCCGACACCCTCAAGCTCCTGGCGATCGCATGTATGGCGTTGCGGGCAAGCAGGCGGTCCGGCCGGCCTTCCACAAAGTCCTGTACTCGTCTATCGAGGTAATCCGCCATCCAAATCAAGCGCTTCGCCGTAATCGGGTGTTGCCCGTCCGGCAGGTAAACGCCGGCATCCATCAGGAGCAGCAGGCCCAATGGCGTCTCGGAATTGCGCTTCATCAGATCGAGCGTAAAGAGGTCCGTCTGCTCTTCACTCGTTTCGCCGGATGAGCGCAGCTGACCCATCTGATGGAGAATCAGAAACATATAGGCCGAAGTTCGCAAGCGGAGAAACATCTTTTTTACATCTGCCTCGTTGAGCGCATCGGCCGGGATGTGCAAGGCGGTTAGCGGAGCAGGATATTTGCTTTCCGGGAAATCCGCGATGTTGCGAAACCGCAACATGCTCGTGTACTCATCGACCGTTTCCGAGCTGTAATGGTTGGCCCAGAGCCAAGCGTAGGCCTTCGCCAAGTCCTCAACGAAGAGCAGAGTAAGCGCCGGCAAAACGATGGTGCCGTTGCGGTGCAGATCGCAATTGATTGGGCTGGCGCTATCGGTTTTCAACGGCAAATCGATGGGCAGCGGGCCGAAGAGCAACCGCTGCCCGTCGGTGAGATAGGTCCCAATCTCATTGGCGGAAACGTCCTCCGCAAGGTGCTGCAAGCGGGTCTGCTCCCGCGCCAAAACGGCCGCGCCGTACAGGCTGCTCCAATCGGCAGCGCTGGCGCGTACCACACACACAAAGCCAAGGCACACCAGCAATCTGGCGTACATGCTAAAGCGGAAGCTGGCTCGAGCCCATCAGGAACTTATCCATATGATGCGCGGCTTTGCGGCCTTCCGCGATTGCCCATACCACCAAAGACTGTCCGCGCCGGGCGTCACCTGCCGAGAAGACACCAGGCACCGAGGTCATAAAGTTTTCGCCGGTCTGCACATTGCCGCGCCGATCAAGCTGAAGAGGCAGTTGTTCGAGCAGTTTTCCGCGCACGGGACCCGAGAAGCCAATCGCGATCAGCACCAGGTCGGCATCCAGATAGAACTCACTCTCGGGCACGCGTTCCAGCGCCGGTTTCGGACCGACGCGCACGCAATGCAGCTTTTTCACGTTGCCGTTTTCATCGCCGCTAAAATGCGTCGTCAGAACGCTCCACTCCCGGTATCCGCCTTCTTCATGCGCCGCCTCCACGCGTAGTTGGAAGGGCCACAACGGCCAAGGCGTGGACTCGTGCCGCTCATCGGGCGGCATCCCATTTATTTGTAACTGATGCACCGAAGCAGCTTTTTGGCGGTGCGCGGTTCCCAGGCAATCCGCGCCGGTATCGCCGCCACCGATAATGACCACGCGCTTGCCGGCAGCCACAATCTCTTCGCCGCTGGTAAACCGGTCCCCGGCTCCGCGCTTGTTTTGCTGGGTCAGGTAATCCATCGCGAAATGAATTCCCCTTAATTCGCGTCCGGGAATTGCCACATCACGCGGCTGTTCGGCGCCCACTCCGAGCATTACCGCGTCGTAGTTTCGAAGCAGTTCATCGCCAGTGACGTTGACGCCGACCGAGACCTTTGTCCGGAATTCGATACCCTCGGCGCGCAGTTGATCCAAGCGGCGCTCGACGACATATTTTTCCAACTTGAAATCCGGAATGCCATAACGCAACAAGCCGCCGACGCGGTCCTGCTTCTCGAAGACGACGACCGAATGGCCGGCGCGATTCAATTGCTGCGCTGCCGCCAAACCTGCCGGACCCGATCCCACAACCGCGACTTTCTTGCCGGAGCGGGCGCGGGGCGGCTCCGCCCGCACCCATCCTTCCAGGAACGCCTGATCGATGATGCTCTGCTCGACCGCCTTGATCGACACCGGCTTGTCATTGATGCCCAGCACACAAGCGGCTTCGCACGGCGCGGGGCAAATACGGCCGGTGAATTCAGGAAAATTATTGGTCGCGTGCAGGGTGCGAATCGCGTCCCGTCCGCGCCCTTTCCACACCATGTCGTTCCAATCCGGAATCAGGTTGTTTACCGGACAGCCGGTGTGACAAAACGGTACGCCGCAATCCATGCAGCGGCCGGCTTGATGCTGCAGAACGTCGCTCGGAAAGTCCTGGTAGACTTCGAACCAGTCGTTCACGCGCTCGGTTACCGGACGGCGCGCGGGTGTTTCCCGTGTGTACTCTAAAAATCCAGTGGCCTTTCCCATCTTTTACCTCGCCACCTCGCCCATGGCCATTTCGCCCGCGGGCATGACCGCCGCCATCATTTCTTTTTTAGCCGCCGACCTTTGTTTTTCCAGTATCCGCTTATATTCGTGCGGCAATACCTTCACAAAATGTTTGATATT
>DATHIZ010000167.1:0-11793 GCA_035316385.1 Bryobacteraceae bacterium
GTTCCACGCCGCTCGCAAGCGTAAAGAAACGCTCCAGGTGATAAGTGATGTTCCCTTCGATTTGTTCCGGCGGCATACCGTTGTAGAAGGTGGCTACAACGACCACGGGGATGTTCATGGCGGGGAACATATCCACCGGCATGCGGGCAAGACCCACGCCGCCCACCAGAGTGATGATCAGGCATACGACAACAATCAAATACGGCGTCTTAATGGCGAATCGCGACATAACGGATCTCTAGCTCCCCTGCGCCGGGACCGCTGCGTCGTCGAAATGAACCAGCTTCGGCTGCACCTTCTGGCCGTTTTCGAGACCGGCATGCCGACCCACGATGACCAGATCCCCTTCCTGAACTCCCGTGCGAATCTCCTGCTGCTGGGATGTTTTCACCCCAACGGAAACGGGCAGCACGCGCACGGTATCACCCTGGACGGCGTACACTTCCCGCCCACCGTCCGTTTCTTCCACCGCGTCCAAGGGCACCGCCAACACTTTCTTGCTTTGGCTCATGTGCAGCTTCACCTGCGCGTACATGCCCGGTATCAGCACATAATCGCGGTTTGGAACATCGACTTCCGTGTTCATCGTGCGCGTGGACATGTCTACTTTGTCTTCAAAACGTGTCACGCGGCCGGGAAAAGTCTTGTGGAGGGCGTCCACCGTAACATCCACGGTTTCGCCTACGCGAATGCTTGGCGCCGCCGATTCGGGCACCGGCAATAGCAAACGCAGCAGATTGTTTTGCGAGAGCCGGATCACGGGCATCGCCTGGCTGGACGAAGACGTACCCTGCTGAATCATGGCGCCTGTATTCGCGTAGCGCTTGGTGACTACGCCATCAAAAGGAGCGGCGATAATCGTGTACTTCTCCAGCGTGGCCCAGCGTGCCTGGTCGGCTTTGGCCATGGCCAGCTTCTGCTGCGCGGTGCTCAAGTTCGCCTGCGCGGATGCCACTAACGCGGCTGCTTCCAGTTGCCTGGCATGCGCTACATCGACTTCCTGACGCGGAACCAAACCGGGCTCCTTAGTGGACACATCGAGGATGCGTTTATAAGAAAGATCGGCTATGTCGCTTGTCGATTGAGCGCGCGTCAAGTTACCGCGGGCCGTCGCAATATCCGCTAATGATGCCTGCGTTCCGGCTTCGGCTCGAACGATGTCGTTCTGCATCTCAGGAATATCCAGTTCGGCTATGCGCTGACCCGTATGCATCCGGTCACCGATATCCACATGGATTGCCTTGATGTAACCGGCCTCTTTGGCCATCACATCGATCTCCTGGTAGGGAATGAATTCGCCGGTAAGAACCAAGTCGCTGGAGAGAGTGCTTCGCACCACCTTGACCACCGGTACGATCGCCGCTTCCGGCTTCCCTGAGTTCAGGCGTGGTGCTTCCGCACTTTCTGTTCTGCTTGCACATGATGTGACCAACAGGTCCAGGCCGCAGGCGAGCAGCGCGATCGCAATACGCGAACCTCGATTCAACTGATTGCCGTTCAACTTCTTCTGCATGCTATTAGCGGAGAGCTCCAATCGTAAAGTCGAGTTCGGTGCGGCGGCTCAGATAGTCGTATTTCGCCCCGGCAGCGTCGATCTCCGCTGAAATCTCGCTGGTTTGCGCCTGGTTTAGCTCGACAATGCTTCCCAAACCGGCGTCATAACGCGCTTGCGCCAGATGCACGGCTCTTCTGGCTTGCTCCACCAGTTGACTCGTTACGCTCAACCGGCGGTACGCATTGTCCGCCTTGAACCACGCCATTCGTACTTCCCTGGCGACCTGAATGGAGAGCTCCTGCACATTCTTATCCGCCGCTTCGGCGTTTCGCAGGGCTTCCGACCGCCTGGCAGCGAACAATCCGCCATTGAATACCGGAATATTGATATTTATCCCGGCGGCCTCGTAATTGTTGCGCGGGATGGTGTGGTCATGTTCCGGGATCACGCCGCCAGCGGCAAGCACACTAACAGTCGGATAGTTCAGCTTCTTTTCGGCGCGTTCAAGCTGGTAGGCCGCATCGCGATTATGCTTGAGAACGCTAAGGTCGGGACGCGCGCCCAATGCGTCGGTCACCAGTGAAGACAGATCCCGATCGGGAGCCGCGGGCGCGGCCTGATCTTCCAACGTGAAGTTCTGGACCGATTCATATCCCAAGGCGGCGGCTAAGCCCGCTCTAGCGGATTGAGCATCGGTCTGTGCCTGGTCGAGCGCAAGCTGCGCTTCCGAAACCAGGACCTCCGCAAACGTAACGTCCAAACTGGAGCGCAAATCGCTTTGCGCCAAGGCAGCGATTTGGCGGCGCATCAACTGCCTGCTTTGCAAAGTGGCTTGGGCCGCCTGCAAAATGGAGTCCGAACCCAATACTCCGAAGTAGGCGTTTCTGACCGCAAGCAATATCTGCGCCCGGGCATTCAGCACGCTGTCGTTAGCAGCCTGGTAGCGAAACTTGGCGGCATTCACCAGGCTTGCGGTGCGATTAAAGTCGGTAACCAGTTGAACCAGCGTCACGCCGGAGGAAAACCGGCTATTAAGACTAGACGTCTGCAGCGCGCCGGAAGCCAGCGTTGTGGCATCGTTGGCGACCGTCGCCGTCATGTTCGCGGCGGCTTGCGGGTAATAGGCAGACCGGGCCGCGGAAACAGCATTGCCCGCGCCTTCCGCCAGTAACACTGCGGAGCCGATCCGCGGATGATTTTTTAAGGCTATCTGCTGAGCTTGATCGAGAGTAAGCTTCAGCGCAGCCGGGTCCGATTGCGAGGTTTGCGGGAAGAGCGGGAAGGGAAGTAGACCGATGCCGGAAATCACCAAAGCCCGGAGTGCTCGTAAAGTCAAATTAGAAAACAGCCTCCTGTTTGGCCGCTTTGACTATCGTGGTCTCGTGCATCTCAATCAATCCGTCGGGAACAAGTTCAAGTAACGCGGGAAGCAGCGCCTCCACTACTTCGGCAGTATCGATAAACTCCACTCTCACCGGCAAGTGCCGCCGCGTTACCGTGTGCAGCTGATGATGGCTTCCGAATCCTTCATCGAGCCGTAGCAGCGTGGCGCCGGCTATCTCCTTTTCGTAGAGAAACCGTAACACTTGCTCATAGCTAAAGCCTTTTTTCGAAGAGGTATCTTCATTAAGATACACAGTAACTTTCTGAGCCTTCCGGCGCGTCAGCATTCCGGTCCGGCTGCTAGCGGGCATCGAGCGTCATGTGCTCCCATTCTTTTTGATAGGCAGGGTCCATGGCATATTTTTCCTGCAACACCCAAACACCCTCGGCATTTGCCAGGAAGATCAGCCCGCGCTTGTCATCACGCGCCATGGCCGTCACGCCAATGAATTCCTGCTTCACCGCTGGTTGAAGCGGATCGGTGAAGCTCATAATGCGGAACGTTTGCGGCGCCGCCGGCGCGGCATTGCTCGCGGAACTTGACACAAGCGCGGCATTGCCGGCAACCGCAACAAGATTGTCGCTTCTACCGGCGGGATAAGTCATATCCGCGAGTACAGCCGGACGGCTGGTCTGCGTGACATCAATAAGCGTGAGAGCCTTACCCGATTCACGCTCGGCATAAAGATAATTGCGCCGGTAATGGTCCGTAGTGAGGAAACGGGTCACCGGCCCACCCGTCAATGGGATATGGGCGACCACCGCGATCTGATCCTGCGGCACATCCGGCTGCCCTTTCGGATGTTTGTCCTTGCCATTCAGCGCCGCTGCCGCTAAGAGTAGTGAAATGGAAAGTATAGAGAAGTGACGGAGATTTCGAGTCATAATGCTTCAGGTACGTTCAACCTGTCCTTGTTCTTATGCTCGGGCCGAATATAAAGAGCGGCAACTTAAGTTTTCCTTAAGAGTTTCTGAAGAGAGACTTAACAAACTCTTAAGTTGCCCATGGTCAATTCAATCTCCTATAAAGAGGACAGCGTGCGGATTTTAGTTATCGAGGACGAACGGAAGCTTGCCAGTGCGGTGAAACAAGGTTTGGAAGCCGACGGCTACAGCGTCGAGCTGGCGCATACCGGGGAAGAGGGCTTTTATCTCATTTGCAAGCAAACGTTCGACCTGGCGATTCTGGATGTTATGCTTCCGGGCCGCGACGGATTTGAAATTTTGGGAAGCCTGCGCCAACAAGGCATACGCATTCCAATCCTGCTTCTAACCGCCCGTGACGCCTTGGAGGATCGCGTGCTCGGGCTGGATACCGGTGCTGACGATTACCTCGTCAAACCCTTCGCATTCCCTGAATTACTAGCGCGGATACGGGCCCTGCTGCGTCGCGGGAGCACCATCGAAACCGGCTCTTCCTCGAAAGTGGCGGATCTGGAAATCGATTTGACCCACCGGCACGTCAGCCGCGATGGACAAACCATAGAACTGACCAGCAAAGAATACGAGATTCTGGAGTACCTGTTTATCAACAAGGGGCGGGTGGTTTCGCGAGAGATGCTGGCCCGCGACATCTGGAAAGATATCGCCCGCCAAACCCCGCTCGATAATGTCATCGATGTGCATGTCACGCACCTCCGGCGAAAAATAGACGACGGCTTCAGCAAGAAACTTCTGCACACCGTACGCGGCCTTGGTTTCGTCTTGCGTGAAGAGATCGCCTAGGTGCTGCAGTTCAGGAGTCTTCCTTTTCGAGCCCGTCTTACCACCTGGTACGTGTTGGTGCTGGCGGTGGTGCTACTGCTTTTCGTTGCCGGCTCCTCCCTTGTTCTGTACTTGCACCTTCTGAACCAAATGAGCCATTTCGCCGTTCAGGATGTGGAAACTATCGAAGGCCTGCTTTTCATTACGCCGGACGGCAATCTCTCCTTGCGGGAGGACTATCATAATCATCCGCAATCCCGCCTGCTTTTGGAGCGGCTGCTGGAAATTCGCTCCCCAGACGGGAAAGTGCTTTATCGGAACGAACGGCTAGGGAACGATGAGTTGGGCGGAATACCATTTGCCGGAGAAGGCGTGGATACTTTCTCCGAACGGTCCGGCCGGTTGAAGGATGGCAGCCGGATACTTTTAGTCAGCCGCCGTTATTCGCTGCACGGTATGGTCATGGTCATACGCCTGGGGTACCGGGAAGACGCAATTTGGTCTAGAATCAGAGAATTTCTGGCGGCTTCCATCATCGCGCTTCCCTTCCTCCTAGCGATCGCGGCAGCGTTCGGATACCAACTTGCCCGCCGGGCCTTGTTCCCACTGGAGCAAATGGCGCAGCGCGCCGAACAAATCACGGCAGAGCGCTTAAATCAAAGACTGCCGGTGGAAAATGCCGGGGACGAGCTTGGCCAGTTGGCGCGAGTCATCAACAATGTTCTAAACCGGCTGGAGCTCTCGTTCGAACAATTGCGCCGCTTCACGTCCGACGCCTCCCACGAATTAAGAACTCCGTTAGCAGCCATACGGAGCGTTGGTGAAGTAGGCCTGCAAAACAGCCAGACTGCCGAAGGCTACAGAGACACCATTGGAAGCATGCTGGAAGAGGTAGCCCGGCTCACCAAACTGGTGGACAGCCTACTCGCAATTTCGCGGTCGGACGCCGGGCAGGTCCAGCTCAACATCACCGTATTTTCTCCCCTGGATCTGGTCAAGGAAGTGGCGGCTTTCTTTGAGGTTCTAACGGAGGAGCGCGAACAGAAACTGTTGGTTTCCGGCGACGCCGGGATCAATATGAAAGGCGACCGGCTGCTGCTGCGGCAAGCCGTGATCAACGTTCTTCACAATGCAGTCAAGTACTCACCGGTCGGCGGGACGATTTCCGTCTCTGTAAGCTCACTTACATCCAGCGTGATATTGAAAATTGCCGATAGCGGCCCGGGCATCGCTGTTGAGCATCGCGCCAAGATTTTTGAGCGCTTCTATAGAATAGATGCTGGCCGGGCTAGAGACACAGGCGGCGCAGGCCTCGGCTTAGCTATCGCTCAATGGGCCGTCCATGCTCAAGGGGGAGAGATTCGGGTGGAGAGCAGCGACCAGGGAGCTTCGTTTATATTGGAACTGCCTGCATTTTTCAAATCTTCCTAAAACCAGGGAACATTCCTTGCGCTGTTTCCGTCTGGATCTTGCAGCCGGGAGATCAATCTTAACTTGAAGAAAAAGTGGAAATTTATCATCTTGCTGGGCCTGGTGCTGGTGATCACCGTCTCAGTATTTGCAAGTATCAAGATCAGCCAGCGCGGCGTAGTTACGGTTCAAACCGGCAATGTCGCGCGCACGGATCTGACGGCCATCGTAACCGCCTCGGGAGAAGTAAAGCCTAGAAATTACATCAACATAGGCGCCAACACCCAGGGTGCGGTCCCCATCGTTGCTATTTACGTGAAAGAGGGCGACCACGTTAAGAAAGGGCAGGTGCTGGCCCGCTTAGCCGATATCCAGCCCCAGGCCGACTACAACGCACAGCAAGCGGCCGTGAATTCAGCGATGGCGGATTCCGCGGCTAGCGAGGCCAACGACAAATCGGCGGAACACAGTATTGCGGTGGCACTGGCTCAAGTTGACCACGATCGCGCGGACGTCGAGCAGAAAAAGCTCGACTTCAAGCGGAGCCAGGATCTTTTCAATGAAAAGCTGATCGCCGCTCAGGATTTTGAAGCTAAGAAGATCGTATATGATCTGGCGGTTGCTACCTTACAGTCCTCCCTTACAAAGGTTGATCAAGCCAGAGCTGCGCGCGCTCAAGCCGCCGCGCAATCCACGTCTTACCAGCGAAAGATAACCCAAAGCCAGGCCATGCTGGCACGCCAGCGGGATGTGCTCAGTCGCTACGATGCGGCCGCTCCATTGGACGGCGTGGTCACGGATCTGCCCATGCGCGTGGGTGAGACCGTTGTCCCCGGCATTCAAAACTCGGTCGGTTCCACGATCATGACTATCGCCGATATGTCCATCATCACGGCTGAAGTTCACGTGGATGAAACGGACATAGTCAGCGTCAAGCTGGATCAGCCGGCGGATGTCACGATTGATGCCATCCCGAACCGCATCTTCAAGGGGAAGATTATCGAAATCGGTGACACGGCGCTTGTGCGGTCTACCGGCGTGGCCGCATCGCAAAGCACCACTTCCAGCCAGGAAGCGAAGGATTTCAAGGTTATCATCGCGCTCGATATTCCGGAAACACTGGTGCGGCCGGGTCTCTCCTGCACAGCCAAGATCACCACCGACATGCGGCCTCACGCCCTGGCTATTCCAATTCAAGCGCTGACCATCCGGCAGAAAGGCCAGTTGAAGCAGCCTAAGCCGGGCGAAAAAATGCCCACCGATCCGGCATCGTTGAAGGCCGCGAAAGAAGAGTTGCAAGGCGTGTTCGTGGTAAATAACGGAAAGGCGCAATTCCGTGAAGTGAAGACAGGCATCAGCGGCGCCACGGATATTGAAGTCCTCAGCGGACTGAAGGACGGCGATCAGATTGTGACCGGCAGCTATCAGGTCATACGGACTATCCGCAACGACGCCAAAGTTAAAATAGATAATAAACCTATGGTGCTGAATCCAACGGCGGGCTAACACCGGACACTCGACATCCGACATGGCCACCTTCCAAACAGCAGTCCACGACCTCAGCCCCAAAGAGCGCGAAGTGCGGGGCGAGCAGCTTAAGCGCGACGGCATTGTCATCCGGACGTACGACATCTGGAAGACCTACATCATGGGAGATCAGGAGATTCACGCTGTCTCCGGAGTAGAGATCGAAATCAAGCGCGGCGAGTACGTGGCAATCATGGGGCCTTCGGGCTCCGGTAAATCGACGCTGATGAACCTGATCGGCTGTCTCGATTCGCCTACCAAGGGTCTGTACTATTTGAATGGCAAGCTTGCCAGCGACATGGAAGACGACGAACTCGCCCGTATCCGGAATAAGGAGATTGGCTTCGTATTTCAGACGTTCAATCTGCTGGCGCGCGCGTCGGCGCTACACAATGTGGAGCTGCCGCTGATTTATGCCGGCATTCCATCGAGCGAACGCCTGGAACGCGCTCGCGAATCGCTCAGGGCAGTCGATTTGGAACAGCGCATGCATCATAAGCCGAATGAACTATCCGGCGGGCAGCGCCAACGCGTGGCAATCGCCCGGGCGCTCGTCAACCGGCCGTCCATTTTGCTGGCGGATGAACCGACCGGCGCGCTCGACAGCAATACAGGGAACGAGATCATGGCGTTGTTCGAACGTTTACACGAGGACGGTAACACTATTGTGTTAGTCACGCACGAGCACGATATCGCCAACCACGCCAATCGTGTCATCCATATCCGTGACGGCAAGGTGGAACGTGATGAGACCACCACCAAGGCGGCGACGCGCTCGCCGATGGCCGGCAACGAAAAGTTCTGACGGGTAGGGTATATGTTTAGAAAGAAAACGGTCTAACCAGTTTCCCGGGAGCAAGTTAATACTATTGACCGATCCACAATCGGCAGTACATCTGCGTATATTGATGGCCGAGGACAACACCATCAATCAGCGAGTTGGCAAACTGATTTTGCAACGAGCGGGTTTTTTCATAGACGTAGTTGCGGACGGTTATGAGGCGTTGGAAGCGCATCAATCGACGCCGTACGACTTGATTCTCATGGATTGTCAGATGCCGATTATGGATGGATTCGAGGCTAGCCGCCAGATCCGGAAGTTGACCCATCCGCAACCCGTTATCATTGCCGTTACCGCCAATGCCCTGGTCGGCGAACGCGAGCGTTGTTTGAGCGCCGGCATGGACGATTATCTTTCAAAACCATTTCAAGCCGAGCAGTTGGTCGCCGTGGTGAAGAAGTGGGTGGCGATCCGGCAGGGCGAGTGATCCTTTACTCAACGGCGCCATAGCGCCAGCAGTCCGAACAGCACAATCCAGAGAAAATCGAGGTAGTGCCAGAAGATGGATACTCCGTTCGCCACTACTCGTGTCTTCATCTGGTACCTGGGTCCGCTAGCCGCCTGCCGGGTACGATACAAAAGGTAGCCCAGGCCTGCCAACCCCAGGACAATGTGCATGCCGTGTAGTCCGCTAAACAGGAAAACAAACCAGGAATGCGGATTGTACTTGAGAACCGCTCCGGAATGCAGAATTTGAAACCACGCGGCGAGCTGTCCGATCAGGAAGAACGTGGCCAGCCCAGTGGTCCACGCCGTCAAACGGAAGAAAGCGGCGCGATCATGTTTCAGCAGCTTGCGCCGGGCGGCTTCGAGAGTCGCGCTGCTGGCTAGGAGCACTCCCGTAGTAGCCCAGAGAATTTGCGGGATTTCTATATGCTGCCAGAATTCGTTCTTTTGAGCGCGCACAAAAAAGACCGCGATGAGCGCGGCGAAAGTCGCCGTCACGATGACCAGGACCACCGTGGTGGTGATCATGGACATTGAGTTCAGTTCTTTTTCCCGCGCGGAAGCTTCCGTAAGAGTTGACACCTGTCTTCTATGATGCCCTGTGGCCCGCCACGATCCTCAATCGGGTCTGCTGTACCCTGAGACAATATGCGTTTCTACTCGGCCGGACTGATCTCCTGCATCCTGCTATGCGCCACCCTGCGGGCTGGCTCACCGGATGAACGTCTTCGGGCTGGGTTCCGCAAGCCGGCGCAGAATGGCTGGATTTTTGTTCATCTGGAAGGCGATGCGGCAACGGTAGGTTACCAGCACGGATACCTGCTCAGCCGGGAAATAGAGGACGCGAAACGCGCCATTGAACTCAGCGCCACTCACGAAGTGGGGAAGAAATGGTCCGATCTGCGAGCCGTTGCTGAAAAATTGTCCTGGCCGAAGGTTGACGCTGAGTATCGCGAGGAACTGCAGGGGATAGCCAGCGGTTTGCAGGCGAAAGGATCCAAGCTAGACGTGGTCGATCTGGTGGCCATGAATGAGTGGATGGAGTTTCCCTATTATTACGACGAAATGAAGAAGCGCGAGGGCCAGCAGGTGACCAGCACCGTTGCCGAGCATTGCAGCGCCTTTGTCGCCACGGGCAAATACACGAAAGATGGACGCATCGTCATCGGCCACAACAACTGGACCGACTATCTTACGGGCAGCCGGTGGAAAGTGATCTTCGATATCGCTCCGGCAAAAGGCCATCACTTCCTGATGGACGGAGTACCTGGGCTGATTCACAGTGCTGACGATTTTGGCATCAACGACGCCGGTCTGATGATCACGGAGACAACCATCGGTAGTTTTCATGGCTTCGATGAGAAAGGCGTACCCGAGTTTGTCCGCGCCCGCAAAGCCATGCAGTATTCCGAATCGATCGACGATTTCACGCGCATTATGAAAGACGGCAACAATGGCGGCTACGCAAATGCATGGCTGATAGGGGATCGCAAAACGAATGAGATCGCGCGGTTGGAACTCGGCCTCAAAAACGTGACGCTCGAACGCAGCAAAGACGGCTATTTCGTCGGCTCGAATTTTCCAGTTAACCCCAAGTTGATCGCGGAAGAAACGGACTTTCCGGCCCACGATCCGAACACGCCGAATGAAGTGCGTCATCGCCGCTGGGATCAACTCATGGCGGAGAACAAGGGGAAGATAGACGTCGAAGCCGGCAAGCGTTTTGAAACCGACCACTACGACGTTCCGACTAGGGAATACGACGCAAATGAACGGACGCTCTGCGGACATATCGACAGATCGAGCCGCGGCTTACCGGGTTGGCAAGGGCCGTTCGGACCGGCGGGCACGGCCGAGGCAAAGGTCGCCGACAGCGCCATGGCCGAGAAAATGTCGTTTGCGGCAGGCGCCGGCCACCCGTGCGGCCTCGCTTTCAATGCCAAACAATTTCTAAAGCAGCACCCGGAGTATGCGTGGCAGAGCAGCGAACTGGAAGATCTGAAAGCCAACTCATGGACTGTGGTATCGGCTACTGCAAGTGCCCGGCGCTAACTCTATTTAGCTGACAGGTTCCGCGTGGTCGGCCAGAACACGGACGTGATTGTCGAAGACCTCGACAAACCCGCCGTCGATCTTCAGCACTTTTTGACTACCGTCAACACCGTACGTCAAAGTACCGGCTCCAAGGGCGCTTAGCAAAGGCGCGTGTCCGGGCAAGATGCCCATGTACCCATCTTTGCCCGGCAGCTCGGCCATAGTGACTAGCTCGTCAACGAACAACCGGTCGGGGGTGGCGACTTCCAATTGAAACGTATCGGCCACGATTAGCCCTTCATCTTCGCGGCGGCTTCGAGCACGTCTTCAATGGAACCCTGCAGGTAAAACGCCTGTTCCGGAAGCGCGTCGTGCTTGCCATCCACAATCTCGCGGAAGCTGCGCACGGTGTCTTCCAGCTTCACGTATTTCCCGGGACGCCCGGTGAACTGCTCGGCAACGTGGAACGGCTGCGAAAGGAAGCGCTGAATGCGGCGCGCGCGGGCCACAATCTGTTTGTCTTCATCGCTGAGTTCGTCGATGCCGAGAATGGCGATGATATCCTGCAAGTCCTTGAAGCGCTGCAAGGTTTGCTTGACGCGTTGAGCCACTTCGTAGTGCTCTTCGCCGACTACATTCGGATCTAGAATGCGGGAAGTGGACGCCAGCGGATCCACCGCGGGATAAATGCCCAATTCGGAAATAGCCCGGGAGAGCTGCGTAGTGGCGTCCAAATGGGCAAACGTGGTAGCCGGCGCCGGATCGGTGTAATCGTCGGCAGGCACATAAATGGCCTGCACCGAGGTGATGGAGCCGCGCTTGGTGGAGGTGATGCGTTCTTGCAAATCGCCCATTTCCGAGGAAAGATTTGGTTGATAACCGACGGCTGAGGGCATGCGGCCCAGCAGCGCGGAAACTTCCGAACCAGCCTGCGTGAAACGGAAGATGTTGT
>DATHIZ010000168.1:0-4981 GCA_035316385.1 Bryobacteraceae bacterium
AGACCACCGTAATGGAGGCAGCCCGGGCCGCGTGGGATTTGGCGCGCGTCAACCGCGAATTCGATAAAAGCCAGCAGGCGCTCTACGACTCCGAAGAAAACATGCGCCAGTGGACCACGGAACAGCACGCCGAATGTGAACGCATGCTGCGCTATCGCACCAGAGCCGAGCGGGCCTATGCACGGGCGCTTCAAGCCGTGGAGCATTTACGCAAGCTTCGCCTGCAAGCCGAACAGCGCGCTTACTGGGAAAAATTCAACGATACACGCCTGGCGCAGGCGGACCGGCGCATCGCTCTATCGGCAATGCGCGCCAGCCAGACAGTGGAACGAGTACCCAAAGAACCGCGCGCGCCAAAGGAAAAAGAAGGGGACCGCCACCCCCTGCCCTGGCCCGAGCCGCTGATACCCCTCTCCCAGGCCATTGAAATTCGCGTTTTGGACGGATTGATCTCGGCCGCGGTTCATCCCTCTGCCCAGGAAATGCGCCAGCAGGCAGACGTCGCCGCGCCCGGCGCTCCGGTTTTGCGCCGCTTCGAATTTCCAGACGGCATCCCCGCCGAATACGCTTGGGTCAACCTGCCCGGCGTGTCGCGGTCTGGCATCGTGTGGACCCAGAGCTTCGAAACGGTCCAGGCCTGGCGCGCCCATGTGGACCGGGAAGCTGCCGGAGGAACGGGGCGCTTTTTGGCCGTGAAAGAAACACCAACCCCATGAAAAAGAACAAGCAGCGAATAGTCACGCTCGAACAATGGGCGGAGGTGGAAATTTGCGATGGCCGGACCAAGACGACGCTATACCCTTCAAACCAGGAACTAGCGAAGAAAGGCAAAGACATGGATCCGCAGCCGGACATGGTCTATCGCCGGATCAACTTCCGCGGCAGCGTCCCAATCGAATATTACTGGACGACAAGCGATCCCACGCGCCGGCGCCGCGGCGGCCATTGCATCCAGCGCATGTCCGTGGAAACCTGGCTGAAAGTCAGCGCGATAGAAGAACTGCGGACCGGCAAGCATCTGGGACCCTGCGGCGGAATCCTACCTCGCCCGCCCGAACGAGGCGGCTGCGATTGCCCCCAATGCACCGCCGCCACCGCCAGACTGGAAGCCCAAAGTCATCGCAACACCCGCCCAACCGCCTAACCAAACCACTCGGCAATGCGAACTATCCGGCTATCCAAAATATGCAACGTACCATCCGAAACAGAGCCCGAAGCGTAAGCGACGAGACGAACCACCTACGGAGTACGCGAAGCCAAATAACCCGTAATGGCCACAATGTCACCATCCGTCAACTTCGAAACCGTCTCCTTCATCAACTGCGTCCACGGCCCATTACGCGCGCCATTCTTAATATCAATAATCTGCCGCGCCATCTGGCTAGGCGAACGCCCCGCGATCGACGGCACATTTCCTATCCCCTTCAGGTCGCCGCCATGGCAAATCGTGCATCGCAGCGTGGTGCCGGAAGCGCCCGTCATCACCAGGTCCGCGCCGCGCTTCAAACTGCCCTTCGGAACGTACGCAACAAACCCCGACGAGGAATCACGCAATTCCGTGCGCTCCAGGTCTTCCGGCACTTCAATGACACGCTGGCCGATGGGCTCCGTTTTCCCGCCTTCCTTCAGGATCAGCATTCCGCCCTTGATCAACGTGGCCGGCACGCGATCGGTCTCAACCACTCGAATCCAGGGCTTCAGGTGGAACGACGAGAAATACGCGGCAGCTTCCCTTACCTCATCGTCGGTAGCCGCCTTTCCAATCAGCACCATTCCGGCTACCGAAGGCATCTTCGGCTCCGAACTCTTTCGGAGACCACTCTTGAAATCGGCCATCTGCTGCACAATGTAGCCTGCCGGCAGCCCGGCAACGCTTTCGTTCTCCGGCCGGCCCTGCCCGTTGGGCAGATGGCAATAACCGCAGGCGCGCACGGCCGGCTTGCGGCCCTGCGAAACCACACTGGGCATCAGCGGATGCGAACCCGGAAACCAATCCGGCACCTGGAAAAGATCGCGTATCTGCTCCGCGGTGAATCCGGCGGGGCTGCCCGGAACATGTTTTACGCTGCTGTCCACCGCCGGGGGCGCCGCGCCGCGCGGTGAAGGAGAAGCAACGGGATAGGCCCAAACAGGAAGCGTCTGTGCTTGAAGAATTTGTGCCGGCAGCACTAGGCTTGACACCGCAAGGAGGAGGGTTAGTGTAGATCGCAATTCGCAACTATTTCACATTTCCCGCGTCGAGGCAAGCAATTTGCCGCTGATTCACTTCGGCTGCCGCTCAACGGCCCCAGCTCGATGCCCAAACACGCGCAGCCGGTGATTCTCTCGTTGCATCGACCTGCGCCTGCCCCGCAAAAGATCCTGCACGCTCACCGTGCCCCGCACTGTTTTTGTGGACCGGTCTAGCACCGGCATACTATGGATGCCGGACATCGCCATCCTCTCGGCTACCCCGCGGCAGGGCTCATCAGTGAAGGCATGATTTTGAAAATCGGAAGCAATTGCCGGCTGCTCGCTGTACTCCGGCATGACTTCCATAACGCTGATCGTCTCTAGCGGGTCCACGCCGTACTCGCGCGTCAGGTGATACCCCCGGCGTCCCAGCTTTTCAGTGAGAATCGAGCGCGGCATCACTAAGGAGGTGACGGCATGCGACGCGAAACAAGCAACGCTTAACGGCAGTATGGCTGGAAAACAATGCGTCAATTCGAGGCTGAAGACAATCGCAGTAAGAGGGACGCCGAGCGACCCGGACAGCATCGCTCCCATACCCACCAGCGCGCAGAGCGCTTGGGTTTGCGTAGAGGCATGCGCCAGCACTGCCAGTAATTCTCCCAGCGCTCCGCCGATCATCAAGAGAGGAGCCAAGACGCCGCCGGACGTGCCGGAACCAAGCGAAAAGGCCCACATCAGGGACTTGGCGAGTATCACGCCTGCGATTAACCCCAACGGCGCGCTTCCGCGCAGCAGTTCGCCGATGTTGTCGTACCCGACCCCTAGACCGCGCGGAAAGAAAATCCCGCCGATGCCAACGCCGATGCCGCCGACCGCTGGCCACCACATCCAGTGCACCGGAATATGACCGAATAGATCCTCGAAGCCGTACATCATGCGGCTGAGAGCAGTGGCCGCAACCCCGGCGAGGAGGCCGATTGCCAGTGCCGCCAGCGGCAGCGCGGCACTCTGTGCGCCGAACGGCGGCATCTCGAATATTGCGCCTGGACCCAACCAGTAGACGCGCAGCACCGCGGCGGCTGTACTGGCAAAGGCCACCGGAACCAGGCTGCGTGGTCTCCATTCGAACAGTAGAAGTTCTACCGCCAGCAGGATTGCCGCCAGCGGCGCGGCGAACGTGGCGGACATGCCTGCGGCGGCGCCCGCGACCAGCAGCGTCGTGCGCTCGGCATCCGTCAGCTTCATCCATTGGGCGACCAGCGACCCAAAAGCTCCGCCCGTCATGATGATGGGGCCTTCCGCTCCGAACGGTCCGCCGGACCCAATCGCGATGGCGGCCGAAATTGGTTTCAGAACCGCGATTTGCGGGTCCACGCGGGCGCCGCGCAGCAGGATCGCTTCAATTGCTTCGGGAATGCCGTGACCCCGAATTTTATCCGATCCGTAGCGGGCCATCAGGCCGACAAGCACCCCTCCGGCTACCGGCACAAGCGGCATCCAGAGGCCCAGCGGACTACCGGCGGGCGCTACGGGCGCAAGGCTGAAGCGGTGATAGTAGAACAGATTGGTCGATAGTGCGATGCAGCGCAGTAAGAGAGCCGCGAGTCCGGCTGCGCCCGTGCCGATAACCAGTGCGGCGGCCGACAGCAGCCAAACGCGGCGATCGACCGTGAAGTCCCGTAGTACGGAAGGTTGCGAATTCATTGATGCAACTCTTTAATTCGTTTCAGCGAGCGAATCAGCGCCGGCCCGAGCTCGTGAAGCTCCCGGGCATGGTATTCGGATAGTTTTTTCAAGATCTGCCGGCCCGCCGGCGTGATTCGCAAAACTACGCGGCGGCCGTCGTGCGGATCGTCCGTCCGGACCAGCAGCCCCTCGGTGGCCGAGCGGTTCACCAGTTCCACCACGCTGTTGTGGCGCAGGCCTAGCCGTTCGGCTGCGTAAGCGATGGTGGCCGCGCATCCGTCCGGAGCGCCCGCAATCTGGAGTAGCAATTGATGTTGCTGTGGATGAAGTTTGACTTCATGCGCGGCGTTTTCACTGAATTGTAGAAAGGTGCGTAACTGATAGCGAAATTCGGCCAGGGCTTGCAGCAAATGCGTGGACCCGGCCGCGTCTTCGCTCGCGGAAGATGTCATTAACTATATCGTCTCACGACATTCTTTTAGGCGCAAATTGCGCGCACAGTATCTTTGATAAGGAAATGAACATAACTAGATTGCTTTCTCTGTTCTTCGCTATCCATTTGGCGCGCGCCGCGGGCGCCGCGCCCGATTGGCCCGCCGTCGAACAGCACGCGGTCGACTTGCTGCAGCAGTATGTCCGCATCCGCAGCATCAACCCGCCCGCCGATACCAGCGAAACTGCCAAGCTCCTGCAGCACGAATTTGCAGCAGCCGGAATAGAAGCGAAGTTGTTTGCCCCCGAACCGGGCGGAAAAACGAACCTGCTCGTTCGCCTCCGTGGCAAGGACAGCAGTAAACGTCCGCTCCTGTTGCTGAATCATATAGACGTGGTTCCGGTTGACGCCGCACGTTGGACGCGGGATCCATTCGGCGCTGCCATCGAAGGCAACCTGCTATGGGGGCGCGGCTCGCTCGACATGAAGAGCACCGGAGTGATCCAGTTGACCGCGCTTATCCTGCTGAAGCAGTTGGGTATTGTTCCCCCGCGCGACATTCTTTTTCTGTCGACCTGCGACGAAGAAACGGACGGCGCCAATGGAGCGGGTTGGATGATTGCGCACCACTGGGACGAATTGAATCCCGAGTATGTACTAGACGAAGGCGGCGTAGGCTCCAAGGAC
>DATHIZ010000169.1:0-4475 GCA_035316385.1 Bryobacteraceae bacterium
CAAGTACGCACACCGACAGCGCATTCCAAAAGCTTACTCCGGCGGCCAGCAGGACCGATTATGGTGCTGGCGAAGCGGCCCACGTCAACGTAGGGCCGTATTTACGGCTCGCGGCTGCGTGCAAGGATTCGCCATCGGCTGTAAGCGCCTTTGATGTCCGGTTCTCGGAAGTTCCAGAGAGCCGCCCGCCTGCCAATCCACCAGTGGTGCGGTTGGAGGAACGCAGTCCATGCTCGCTGCCTCTGATCGGCTATGATGCGCCGCGCCTTACCCAATCGGAGCATTGTCCCGCCGGGGACTGCGGGTGGCGAACATCTCATCCGGGCCCCTTCGCGGTGGAGGATGTTTACCGCCTTAGAAGCCGGCAGCGCGGGGCTGGACTGTGACG
Organism: Bryobacteraceae bacterium; assembly: GCA_035316385.1. Classification (GTDB taxonomy): domain Bacteria; phylum Acidobacteriota; class Terriglobia; order Bryobacterales; family Bryobacteraceae; genus Bog-105. The sequence goes on from DATHIZ010000169.1 coordinate 389, forward strand.
GCGGCCGAAACGTGCCAGCCGCCGGAGCCGTGATTACTGCATCGCGCGATAGAACCGCCGCATGACCTCCATTTTCTCGGGATCTGCGGCAACGGATTGCGCTGTGAACATCATCACACCAGTGGATCTCCCGGTCGTGCCTGCGCGAAGAACATAGTCGAATTCAGCGGCCGATATCGTACCAGGGTCGTTGTGAGCTTGAACAATTGGCCAGATCTCGGTTTTGTGTGGCGTTTTGCCTGACAACCATTCGATATACTCTCGGACCCACTCTGGCTTTCGGTGCATGCGGCCGTGGTAGACCATCGGCGACAACACGTCCACATCGTCTGAGAGTTGGGCAAGGTCGAGTCCAAGTACGCGGCGCAGGGCTCCGCCATACTCTTCATCCATCCAGGGGCAGTGATACACCCCGAGGAGCGCGCGCGGACGCCTGGCTCGGACAACAGCACCGATGTCCCGCGCCCAGGAGATGAGTTGCGACACCCGCCAATCGCGCCAGCGCCGCTCGTGCTGCTTCAGGATCAAGCGAGCGCGTTCGCGGACCGGCGCTGCGGGCAAGCGAATGCCGGTCGCAGATTCGAACGCTGCGGTACAACTCGCGCAGAAGCAGGTTTCGGGCAGCACGGGCTTGGGATCTTCGAATTGCGCATGCCAGTGGAAGTAGTCCATCCACACACCGCTGACATCGAATCGGTCGAGCAGCGTTTCGAGTTGCTTCATTCGAAAATCGCGAAACCCGGCCTCAGTGGGGCAAGCGCCCAGAAACCATGTAGCTGGCGCGGCCTGCTCTCCTTTGTCGTCAATCGGCCAGGCTTCCGGATGTGTCTCAACGTAGCCCTTGCCGTTCAGGGTGGGAAACTCGGCGAACAGCCGGGCACCTTCTGATTGGACGCGTGCAGCCAATTCGGGCGTGATCGAGCCGGCGTGGACGAACACAGCGTTCACACCCGACTCGTCGAGTCTGCCACCTGCGGCCCAAAACGGCTTTGGGTTCGAATAGATACCCCGGATTGCGAGCTTCTTCCCCTGTGCAGCAAGCACGGCGGCGAAGGCGGATAGAGCGGTACGCCTTGTCAAGGGCATTCGCTTACAGAATAGCCTTTCCTTCGCCGGCCAGGCGACGGTGTTGGGTTCTGCCGGGAGGCGTCCTGACGATGATCGCCGCCGAGTTGCGGGATTCGCTAGTCCAGTGCGGATCTCGGATCTCTGCCCCATCCGACCGCGCCGGGGGGCGCTCGCCTGAATCGCAGCCCCGCCCGCGTCAGCCGACACGTCCACCTGCAGCCAGCCATCCCTGCGACCGCGTTCAACGGCACGGCGCACGTGCGATCTCCTGTGATCGAGATCATACCCGCTGAATCTCATTCTGCGGTAAACCAAGAAATCACCGGAATGCCCGTAAACATTGGTTGCGGACGTTACTGAAAGGGTGAAATTGACAGTGATTCCTGGTTTTGCCCCCCCAATCTGTGACATCCTGTGATTATCTTTTTTCGCCGAATCACGAGAAACATCGTCCGCACTGCGTTGGCTCACACGGAATTTGCGGTCAGTTTCGGGCCACGCCAGACTTCCGCTTGGCAGCACGTTTTCGCGGGGCCTCGGCGCGAACGCAGTCGCTCGCGCGCACGTAGGAGAGCTGGCGCGGAGCGAGACGAGGGAGTGTTTGGTTTTCCCGGCGTTGGCGACATCCACATGGATGGAGTTATTGACTCCGACACAAATATGAAACACGAGTTCCGCTCACAAAGAAGACCACTGCAATTCTGTTGTCTTGGAAGACGAGATCATTGCCCACCTCGATCACACCAGCGTAGGAATGCGACTGACTACTGGGCAGGCCCGGAATCGGTCCGTCTGGCTTCCTGGTTTCACTACCGATAACCGGAGTTGTTGGCTTCTCTGTCTGGTCGCCGATTGCATCGAGGTTCCTCTGGAAGGCCGGCAAAAAAACCGCTCTCCGCAGACAGGCGCGTTATCGACCCGACGGTTCGTCGAGGAGAACCTTCAACTTTGCGCTAAACATTTCGTAGGAAAGCGCTCCTGAAACCAGCTCGCCCTCCACTTCGTCACGAGTGCTCTTTCCGACCAGGAACGACGGCGTTGCATTGACACCGGAATCCGTCGCCCGACGCCTTTCGTTCTCGACAGCGTTCTTGTATTTCTCTTTTTCAACGCAGGCGCGAAAGGAAGGGATGTCGAGGTTCAGCTTGCCGGCGTAATCCAACAGGTTCGTCAACTCAAGCGCTGAACCATTTCGTTGCAATTGATCGCGAAATGCCCAGAACTGGTTTTGGTCTCCCGCACAGCGGGCGGCCTGCGCCGCTCTGAGGGCATGAGGATGAATCTCAGTGAGCGGCAGATCGCGGCTAACATATTTCACCTTGCCAGTATCGATGTAATCTCGCTTTAGTAAGCCGAAGGTCGCGAGGTGAAAGCGCTGGCAATAAGGACACTGATAGTCTGTGAATTCGATAATCGTGATCGGCGCTTCCGGAGCGCCCAAAACAGGCGCGTCTCCGATTTGCATCTTCAGCTTGGTGACCGGATCTTGTGCGGGCCGGACAGCGCCCTTTGCCTGATCCTCCAATATGCGCCGGATCTGGCGTAGTTCCCCAAGAATTTGATCCGCTTGTTCCTTGGTGATGCCCGTATCTTCCCCATAGAGGGGCCATAACAGTAGAAGAAACGAAAGGGCTATCCCTCTTAACGGTTTTCTCATTTTGAAATTAAAACCTCGACGGGCCACTGGCGAGTCTGGAATTTTTCGTCCACGATAAGGTCCCGAGTGCCTGGCGGCAGTACCTGCAGGGTTTTCAGGAACTCAATGAGAGCATCTTGCTCGTCTGGAACCAGTTGTTGAAATCGGCGGCGCGTGGATAGCGCCTCGCCATGATGAGCGAGCACCGCTTGCCGTAGCGTAGTGAATTGTCCGTGGTGGAAAAACGGCGGCTCGTTGGCAGAACCCCAAAGCCGTTTGGTGAGAAAAAGCCGATTTCCTTTGCGGAATTTCGCCGACCAGACGGTTTCGTTTTGATCCAGAGGCTCGGCAGCCGTGGGATCATCCGGATCCGTTATGTCATGCAGGCGAAAATCTGTGTATGCGGGGACATAGATCAGATCGGGGCGATCTTTGTCGGGGCGCAGGCGCGGTTGCGGCAATGACCGGTCACCCAAGTCCATAATCACCGCCGGGAGATCACCCGATTTGGCGTTGGTGGGTGGATTGTACGGACCCGGCTCCTGAAACTTCCAACCGCTTCGCGATAGAGGTAGCTCAGGAATGTGACACCCGGCGCAGCCGATTCTGTCGAATATCCGTTCGCCCAGAAGCACCGCGGCTTCTACCTCTGGATCACGTGGGATTACGCGTCCGGGAACTGGCAGGGCTGCCTGATAGAGACTCACGGCTGTGACGTCGGCACGTGTAATTTCGTTCACCACACCGTCACCGTCCGGATCCGAGTCCAAACCAAAGCGCTCCACGGACTGAATTCCATGATGCTGGTGGTACGCGTTGTTGCTGAACTCTCGAAGCGACACAACATTGGCCGACTGGTGCCAGGGGCGGATCACCAGGCTCGGCTTGTCAATAGGTGTGGCCGCATCGGTGCTTTGGCGCGGAAGGCCCCGCACCTTTGACGTGTCCCAGAGCCCGTCCGCTCGCCGGGTAAGTTCGCCGAAGGCAATGCCTTTGCTCACCAGCACTTTTGTCTCGCCCAGCCGCACGCCGTCGCGAATCGCTTGTAGATCGGCGGTTATCTCTCGAGCCAACATCTCCAGATAGCCAGCACCGAACATGCCGGTGGTGGCTCGAATGTTCGCTGCCGAATTCAGATCCACGGCGGATCCCAATTCGTCATAACCGGTGCCGGTGGGGCGTTTGTTGTTCTTGTCGAAATTGAGGAAATCGAACCGCTGACCCAGGACGAAGACATTCGTGACGAAGTCCCCGCCGCCCCCGCTGATTCCGTAGGGCATGTTGTGGCAGCCCATACAAGAGTTAGCGTCGGGCGCGGAAAAGCGGTTGAATGCGCGCAAGCCGGATAGAGGTTGGGATGCGTCAGCCAACGCTCGGGTAGTG
>DATHIZ010000170.1:0-3797 GCA_035316385.1 Bryobacteraceae bacterium
TTGGGGTGATCGCCTGAGTCCCGAAATCATCATGGCCCTGCAGAAGAAACAGTTACTGCCGGTTCTGGAACTCGATCGCGGCTTTGTGCACCCCGAGTACCCGACCCAGGTGCAGGTGTCGTATTACCAGGCCGGGCAAATTTGCGATTTCATCTCGCAGAAGTGGGGGGACGATGCGCTGCTGGGCATCGTTCATTCCTATGCCATGCGCCAGACCACTGAGGAAGCGATTCAGAATAACCTGCATGAAAGCGCCGCGGCGTTCGACAAAGAATTCGCGGCTTGGCTCGAAAAGAAGACGAGCGTCACCGTGCAGCATTTCGACGAATGGAAAAAGGGCTTGAAGAGCGCGTACGACAGCTTGAAAGAAGGCAAAACGGACGCCGCCATTCAGCAGGGCAAGTCTATCTACGACTACTATCCCGATTATGTGGAGGGTGATAGCGTCTACGAGCTGATTATGCAGGCGTATATCGGCAAGAACGACAAGGCGGCGGCAATTCGCGAACTGGAAAGCTACCGCGACCACGGCGGGACAAAAGTGGCAACCCTGAAGCAGCTTGCCAAGCTGGAACAAGAAGCGGGAAATGCCAAACAGGCCCAACTCACGCTCCGGAAACTGAACTACATCTATCCGCAGGATGAAGAGATCCATCAGCGGCTAGGCGGCTTGCTGCTAGGGGGCGATCCGAACAACGCGGTCCGGGAATACCGCGCCGTGCTCGCGCTCCAACCCGGAGATAAAGCCGAATCTCATTACGACCTTGCCAAGGCGCTGCAGGCGGCGCACCAAACCAGTGAAGCGAAAGATCAGGTGGTTCTAGCGCTTGAAGCCGCGCCCAGCTTCAAGCCGGCACAGCAGTTACTTCTTCAATTGAGTCAATAAGAATGTCCATCCTCACCAATTCCACTCCAGCAGACTCCGCCGAAGTGAAAGAGCGCGTCGCGCGTTTTCAGCAGGCGCATACTCGCATCAAACAGGAAGTACATAAGGTGATCGTCGGGCAAGATGACGTCATCGAAAACGTGTTGATCTCGTTATTCGTCGGCGGCCATTGCCTGCTGACGGGTATGCCGGGAACGGCCAAGACGCTGCTCGTGCGGACATTGGCGCGCGCGCTGGGACTGAAATTCAATCGCATCCAGTTCACGCCCGATCTGATGCCCTCCGACATTACCGGCACCGACATTATCGAAGAGGATAAATCCACCGGGAAACGCACTTGGACCTTTGTCCCGGGACCGATTTTTTCAAACGTACTGCTGGCCGACGAAATCAACCGCACGCCACCCAAGACACAATCGGCGCTGCTTGAGGCGATGCAGGAGCTGACTTGTACGGTACGCGGCAATCAATATAGAATCGACCCGCCGTTCTTCGTACTGGCGACGCAAAATCCGATCGAGCTCGAAGGCACCTATCCGCTTCCCGAAGCGCAACTCGACCGTTTCCTGTTCAACGCCGTGCTCGATTACCTGACCGCCGAAGATGAACTGAGAGTGATCGATCTAACCACAACCACGCAGCGCGTGGATGCCGACACCGTGACGAACGGCGAAGAAATCCGCGACTTCCAGCAACTTGTCCGCATGACTCCAGTGGCCGAATCGGTGGCGCGTTACGCCGTCGACCTGGTGCGCGCCACGCGGCCTACCGTAAACGGGGAAGCTCCCGATTTCATCAAGAAATACGTCAACTTCGGAGCCAGCGTGCGCGCGGCCCAATTCCTGGTGCTGGCGAGCAAGGCGCGCGCGCTGATGCATGGCCGTTTTCACGTGGCTTACGAAGATATACGCGCTCTGGCCACGCCCGTTCTGCGCCATCGCGTGCTGCTGAACTTCCACGCCGAATCGGACAAATTGAACACTGATGAGATTTTGCGTCGTCTATTGGAATTTAAAACAACACCACGTAATTAAGCCTCGTGCGTCAAATATCTAAACTCCCGTGCCGCCTACGATCACAAATCGCTTCCTCGACCCCGCCGTTCTGGCCGGCATCTCGGGCCTCGACCTAATCGCGAAAACGGTCGTGGACGGCTTCATCGCCGGCCTCCACCGCTCTCCCGATTTCGGTTTCAGCCAGGAGTTTGAGGAGTACCGCGCGTACTCGCCCGGCGACGATTTACGGCATGTGGATTGGAACGTCTTCGCGCGCACCGAACGCGCCTACTTGAAGCGCTACCGGGGAGAAACCAATACGGCCGCCATGGTGTTGCTGGACGCCAGTGCCAGCATGGGCTTCGGCTCGGGCGTCACAAAGTTCGAGTTCGCCAAGTTTCTGGCTTCGTCGCTAGTGTACCTGGCGCATTTGCAGCGCGACAGCGCCGGTCTGATCGTTTTCCACGACGACGTTTCTAATTTCATCCGGCCTTCGTCGCGCCAGGGGCAGTTGATGCGCCTGCTGCACGGGATTGAAGGCGCGGAACTGGGAAAGCGCACGGATTTCGCGCGCCCGTTCTTTGAGCTGAACCAATTTCTGAAGCGGCGTGGCGTCACGGCGCTCATCTCCGACTTTTTCGACAGTCCGGAGACTATCATAAAAACTGTGGAGCCGCTGCGTTTTCGCGGAAATGAGCTGATCCTGTTCCACGTGCTCGATCCGCAAGAACTCGAACCCAAGCTGGGCGATTCGGTATTGCTGGTGGACATGGAAACCGGCGAGGCGATGGAGGCTTCGTCCGATTACGCGCGCACCGAGTACCGGGCCAAGATTCAGTCGCACATTGAAGCGTTGCGCACCAAGGCGCAAGCGGCTGGCATCGACTATTTCCTGCTGCGCACCGACAAGCCGCTCGACGCTGGACTGCGCGAATATTTAACCATCCGTCAGGGGAGGATGTGAATGGGTCTTCTTTCACCCTGGTTTCTGGCGGGACTCGCGGCGGTGGGCTTACCTATCTGGCTGCACTTACTGCGCCAGTATAAAAGCAACCCGCAACCGTTCAGCTCGTTGATGTTCTTTGAGCGGCGCGTGCAGAGTGCCGTGCGGCACAGGCGGCTGCGCCATCTGCTGCTGCTAGCCATGCGCCTGGCGATTCTTATCCTGCTCGCGCTGGCCTTCGCGAATCCTTTTATCAACCGGACGTCCGCCATGGCCGCACGCCGCAAGCTCACCGTCATCGGTATCGACCGTTCGTTCAGCATGCGCACGGGAAGCCGCATGCGCGATGCCAAGGCCGAAGCGCACCGGTTAGTAAACGGCCTGCAGGGGCGGGACCAGGCACAGATAGTGGCCGTGGATTCGCACATCGAAACCCTGACCCAGTATGAGACCGACAAGGGGGTGCTGGACGCCGCCATCGATTCCGTCACACCTGGAGATCTGGCCAGCTCTTACGGTGAGTTCGCGCGCGCCCTCCGCGTGATTGATGAGGGAAGCGGCCTGCGGCTCGACGTGCACTTCATCAGCGACATGCAGCAATCTTCCATGCCGCCGGGTTTTCATGACCTGCAGCTTGGACCGCACACGGCTCTGGCATTGAAAACGGTCGGCGAAAGTAAAGTGCCGAACTGGGCGGTGGAGAGCGTAACCGTTGCCGCGCAGGTCTACGATCCGAAACAAACCCGGCTGACGGCTACGCTGGCGGGCTGGCAAACAGATGGCGCCTCCCGAAAAGTAGACCTGGTCTTGAACAATAAGGTCATAGCTTCAAAGCAAGTGGCGCTGACGGCGAACGGCCGCGCGCAGGTGGAATTCCTAGGGTTTGAGGTTCCTTATGGAGCGAATCGCGGCGACGTGAGGATGGAACCGCCGGACGGACTACCCGCTGACGACGCCTATCCCTTCTCGGTGG
>DATHIZ010000171.1:0-9635 GCA_035316385.1 Bryobacteraceae bacterium
GCCGGCCAAAGTTTCATAGCGGCCATGTCCATATGGATGTTGGGAGTCCGGCGGTCTGGATGCGAGCCACAAACCGGCATAGACGACCCCGGACGAGAGGACATCACCGGCTGCTTCCAAGCCATCTGAGGTGATCGAGTCGGAGCCGACATGCGTGCCCACGAATATTTTGGACAACGCCAGGCCCGTGCCAACGGCCATACTGATCAGCGCGATGCGGCGGCCAATCTGTTCTTCGCGACCGGCCTTTCCGTTGCCGCTGAAAGCTTCCATGCTTTCCGAGGATAACGCGTGGAACATCACGCTGGAGCCGGCCTTTTTTCTGGAGAGCGAATCCTGCGCAGCGGCACTAGTTAGCTAGTGCATTTCCCGGGGATTCAACGGCTTGATCGCTAGCGTATCTACAAAGCGCGGACAACGCGGAGCAACACTAATCCTAATTACCTTCGTCGCCACGTTCGTGCTGGTTCCGATTATCGGATTAGCTATCGATGGAGCACTGCTGTTTTGGATGAAGGCAAGACTCTCGGCAGCGGTAGACGCCGCAGCGCTGGCCGCCGGCAGGTCGCTGAACGTGGGAGCGGACGAAGCCGCTCAGGAAGCCAATGCCAAGCTGGTTGCCCAGCAATATTTTGCGGCCAACTTCCCCGCAGGCGTGATGCGCAGCACCATCGTTGGAGGAGTACCGACTATCGTCTACAGTGCTCCGTCTGACCACGTGCGGACGATAGAGGTTACCGCGTCGGCGGTGGTTCCTCTTTTCTTCATGCCGATTCTGCACGTTGATACAGGCACTATTTCCGCAACCGGAACGGCCTCCCGGCGCGATGCCAATATTATTCTGTTACTCGACCGGTCGGGCTCTATGGCGAACGGGGGCGGCTCGTGCCCAGCCTTAATCGCGAGTGCCCAAAACTTCGTTACTAAATTCGCAAATGGACGTGATCAGCTAGGCTTAGTAACTTTTTCTACAGACGCGTCTACCGATTTCGCACCAACCTTGGCCTTTAAACCCGGTCTGAGCGATGTGCTCTCCAAGCTAAATTGCTCAGGTCACACGAGCACCGCGGAAGGCTTGAATATGGCGTACCACGCCATCACAGACACAATAAATCAGCCGGGGGCATTGAACGTGATTCTGCTCTTCACGGACGGCAGTCCGACATCTATATTAGCCAACTACCCCGTGAAAACGCAGGCCGACTGGCGTCTCCGTTCCAGCTCTAACAAATACAAGGCGGGGACGGTACTGGCGAGTAGCTGCACGACGAAAGCCCCATCTTTGACCGGCCGAATGATGGACACCGGGGCAGACCGAGCTGCTACCGTCGCCCAACTGGATAAAACAGGCGCCACGATGGGTCTTTTTGCCACCGATACCGCCGGTTGCAGCTTTTTGAAGGACAACACTCTCGTGAGGCAGGATATCGCTAACGTACCCGCCACGGATATTTATAAGAATGCGACTGACGGCGCCGTTTACCCGTTGTGGCCGGGAATAGATTTATTTGATTCGACGAATGGTCCCTATGCAGGACTAATTAGGCCGGATGTACCTAGGACGCAGAGATTCGTAGCATTCAATGCCGCTGACGCGCAGGCGCAAGCCATCCATAGCGACAATAAGTATAAGCCTGTCATTTATACGATTGGGCTGGCGGGGAACGAACAAATGGCGATGGATCAAAATTTCTTGGAGCGGCTTGCGAACGACCCCAGAGCCAATAACTACGATCGAACTAAGCCCCTGGGGCAGTTCATAATGGCAACCGATAATGCCAGCATGGCAGCAGCGTTCAATCAAATCGCGTCCCAAGTGTTGCGCTTGAGCAAATAGTCGAAAGTTCCGGGCTTTAGAAAATGAATTTGGCGGAGACCGAGGGAGGTCCCGCCGTGCTCCAGCCAGTCGCTGTCGGTGAGGTAACATACATTTCCGCGACGTAGGCGTGCTGTGTAGTCGGTAGGTCTATCGGGGGAGCGAAACTGACGCCGCTTGTTGACGCCTGCGTACTCGAATCGCTTAAGTAGCCGTTTTGAGTAACATTTCCGGTAGCAGGTTCGATCAGAGCTGAAGACGGTGTACCCAGAACGCTGGCTTGCATTCCCGAGTTGCCGATTACAATTCTTCGGACGACGACATAATAACCGGCGTTGCCGCATTTTGGTTTCATGGGAATCACCGTGCCCGCGCAGGTGTCATCGATGCGGGCGATTTCAGAGAGAATCACGACGCCATGGCTGCTCGCGGAAGTCGTACTCATTCCCAGAGCGGGCGCAAGGTTCACCACCAGATTTTTGTAGGAAGTCTGGGAAAGGTCCGCTCCTGACGCGAACATATGCGCGGCATCCCGGCACACCTGGGTCACCTCCATTGCGCGCAACAGGTTCTGTCCAACCAGCAGGACTCCGAGCAATAAAGGTAACAGGAAGAAGCCGCAGCAGAGAGTGAATTCGATGAGCGCGCTGCCCTGTTCGCGCGATTTGAGCGGATTTCCGCGAGGTTTATTCCGGCAAGGGATGTTCATCAGGGGCAAGCGGTTTGTCCTGGCTCCATCACGTCGGCGGCGTTCGCGCTTAGAGCTAATGGAGAAGCACTGCGCAGGAGTGGAGCCAAGGGCGCGAGAGTGAGCCCCGTGATGGAGACCTGCAGCACGTTTCCACCAGCAGTGGCGGCACATCCGGAGAGCGCCGTGGCCGAATCGCTTGGCGAAGTGTAGCGAATGCCGACCACCGACGCCGCATTCGCGGAAGTAATAAACCCCAGGGAGTGCTCTTGAGCGACCTGTCGAATCGATGCATTCAGGCCGGACTTAGATTGGCCAGTGACACCAAACCGGACCGCCTCGCGCGCGGCATCCTGAAGCGTAGCCCTGGCAAAGATCATCCACGCGATGTCCATCAGTAGGAAGATAAGCCCCAGAAGCGGAAGCAGCACGATGGCGAATTCCACCAGAGCGGAGCCAGCTTGGCCCGGACGCCGGCGCGAATGCCTGGATGCGGGACGCATATTGTTCACATCGGTAGATAACAGGGTGGACTTTAAGGTCAGGGATTTTTTGGTCCGCCTGGGGTCACGGACCGGACCGCCAACATTAAGGCGGATTTAATCTGAAGTTCAGGACTAATTCACCCTGGGTTTGCGAACATACCAATGGAAGCACAGAGTGCTATCACAAGCAGTTTAGAAGGAGATCTTTCAAAAAATGAAGAAAATCATGATCGCCGCGTTGAGCCTCTCGCTCCTCTCTGGCACCGCCGCTTTGTTCGGTCAAAACACCACCACCAGCACCGATACCGCAGCCAAGAAGAAGTCCAAGAAGAAGAAGAAGAGCACCTCGACCGACACGATGGCCCCCAAATAGCCATCCAGCCGGATAACGGCACAATTTGAATGCGGCCTGGACTGATGAAGTCGAGGCCGCATTTTTCATTTTAGAGGGACGGTAGGGAGCCGGCAGCAAGCCCGAATGTGGAGTAAGTTTAATGCGCCTGGCGTGGCTAAATCCCTTCGTTCTGCGAATATACTGGATGAAAGCACAGCGTGCTATTTCCCAAGTAGTAAAAGAAGGAGATCAATAAAATGAAGAAAATCATCATCGCAGCAATGAGCCTCTCGCTCCTCTCTGGCACCGCCGCATTGTTCGCTCAGAACACCACCACGAGCACCGACACGGCGACCAAGAAGAAGTCCAAGAAGAAGAAAAAGAGCACTGCTACCGACACGATGGCCCCCAAATAGGCCACTTGCCGGCCGGTTTAATAACGGCGGAAGATAGACGCGGCGCCGGACTTCATGAAGTTCCGGGCCGCGTTTGTCATTTTCCGCGGTGTAAACGAGCCAGCGGTACGCGTTTCAGCGGCGGGCGCGACTTTTTTTGAAGGCGCGCGACGCGGCGGAAGTCCAGAATCAAGCGCATGACTTGACCCTCGATTAGCTCACGTACGGCAATGTAAGTTTCCTCACTTTTTCCGATCGGATCATCGACTCTCCAATCCTGTACCTGGACTAAGAGGTAAGGTGGCAATCTATTTCCGCTCATATTTACGATGAGATCGAATTCGCCGACTGGCAGGTCGTGCAAATCCTTCGGAAACTGATCGTCAATATTGATGTTCTTGGCCTCCATGACCTTCCTGGTGAGGGGCTGAACGATAGGCGCGGGGGCTAGTCCGGCACTGGCGACGTCCATCACATCGGAGCCGTAGCGGCGCGCAAAGCCCTCTGCCATTTGGCTCCGGCACGAATTGCCGATGCACAGAAAGAGAACCTTTTTCACTTTCTTCATCTTAACGAAATACGGGAGCGTTTAGAGAACTCAGGTAAACCCGTGCCGATCCACTCGCGCCCGCATTCGTACTTTCTTTCTTTTTGGCCGTGCGCCTAAAACACCAGCTTAAGCGCCATCTGTACCTGCCGCGGTGGCAGCGTCTGGGTAAATGTGCCGAATCCGCTCGAACCGAACGTCGTGCCGAATCCGGAGGTCGACGTGAACATGGTTTTGTTCAGAATGTTGAACGCTTCCGCCCGGAACTCCAGACGGCTCGCTTCCGACCAGAGCGCAAAATTCTTATGCACACTAAGGTCTAACTCTTCCACCGATGGACCGCGCACAATATTCCGGCCCGCTCCGCCGAAAGGCTGCGTGACGGAAGGAATAGAGAATGCGGCCGGGTTCAGGTATTGAGTGGGATTGCCGCTGGACAGATAAAGCGGCGCACCGGTGAGATTCGGCCGCGGAGTGAGCAACGGACTAACCTGGCCAGCGGTCGTTGGACTGTAACCAATATTGACCGGTAATCCGGAAGTGGCTGAATTAATGACGTCGACAGACCAGCCACCGGCGACGAGATCCACTGCACGGTTGGGCAGGTTGAAATGACGCCCCTTGCCAACAGGAAGATCATACACAACTGACGTGGTGTTGTTAAAGGGCTGATCATAACTCGAAATGCCCCTTTCCGATGCCGGATTGCGAATGTTGATGCGGGAGTTATCGCCATTGTAATTTTCGAGATGGCCCGGCGCATTATCGATCGCCTTGGACCAGGTGAACGAATTGATGAAGTAGAGGCCACTCGAGTAGCGCTTTTCGAGCTTGGCCTGTAAAGCGTTGTAGCTGCCGAAGCCGCCCGCGTAGGCTTGTTCAATCGTAGTGAAGTTGGGAATCGGCCGGCGGGCATTCACCGACACCGTGGGGCCGGTTGCGCTGGCGCTCGGCGCGGCTTGGTTGGCGTCGGCGAGGATCATGAGGCCCACGCTGTGATTTCCGATATAGGCAACATCCAGCAGCAGATTATGACCGAGGTCGCGCGCCACCGTGAAGTGCCAAGTCTGCACGTAACCGGTGCGGTTGTTCGCGGGAATATAACGGACCTGCGTGTTGGCGGTGTTGAAGGCCGCGGGTGTAGCGAAGTTGTTGGGAAAGCCCAAACCGGTGGGGCGGAAGCAAGCGCCGGGCGCGTCGTTGACCGAGGTACAAGTGCCGGTCCCCTGACCGGGCAGCTGGTCGATGATCGCGTCCACGACAGCGGGTCCGTTGTAGGCCAACAGATTTTCTCCGCCCAGCCGGTTGAACTGGACGTAGCTGATGCCATATGCACTGCGAATCACCGTTTTAGGAGCAACCTGATAGGCCAAGCCGACGCGCGGCGCCCAATTGTGCGGATCCGCGTGGACCAATGCGCGATTGTAAAGACTTCCGTTTGAGGCTAAGATCAGCTTCCCGGTGGTGGGGTCGAAGTTCGACAAGTGGTTATCACGCTCCCATTGCGGAGTGGCGTATTCATAGCGAACGCCGAGGTTGAAAGTGAGCTTCTCGCTGGCTTTGAAGTCGTCCTGCACGTAACCGAAGTACATGCGCTGGCGCAAGTGGGCCACGGCGTAGTTGTTGATTTCGTAGTGGCTGCGCGCGCCGAACATTAGGTCGGCCAGGCTATAGGTCTGCTGTTGGAGACTCGTCAAACCGCTGGTTGAACCCGGAGCGCTGAAATAACCGCCGTAGTTATCGACGCCGTATTTCGGATGGAAATCCTGTACCTCGGTATCGATGAGTTGGTATTCGAAGCCGAACTTCAGACTGTGGCGGCCCAGGATGCGCGAGTAGTTGACCTTGGGGTTCGCCACCTTCGGATATTGATATTAGGGATTGCTGGATTGACGGCCGAGCGCCGACAAGCCGCCCTGTAGATTGAGCGAGTAGAGACCGCCCGCAAACGTTGAATTCGTGGGCAAGTTGGGGATGTTGTACTGGCTGGCCGGCAAACCGAGTCCGATAGGCGTTTTGCCGCCCTCGGTGGAAGAGAGACCAATGCGAAATTCCAGAACGGAGGTGGGGGTTATGGCCCAAGTAAACCCAGGCACAAGCTGCTTATTCCGGATGTAGACGTTGCCGTTGGCATTGCCGCCAGAGGGTCCCGGAATCGCGGCCGGGCTAAAGATGCGCTGGTCGCCTTGGCTATAGCGGGCGAAGAAAGATAACTTTTCGCCGAAGTACTCGTCGTAACGGATGTCGCCTTTATCGCTATAGATGGTGTCCGCTGGGGCCGATTGGTAGTTGTTTGCATTGCCCGGCAGATTCGGATCAGGCAAGGCGGCAAGAACAGTTTGGGCGAAGGGCGTGATGGCCGATTGGGGCACTTTGCCATCGGAGTACAACACGCCGGTAATCGGATTTCTTACCGCCATGCCGAGAGTGCCCTGCTTCATAGGCGCTGTTGGCAAGGTGGCGTACTGAAGCGGATTGTAAACGCGCCGGAAGCCTTCATAGTCGCCGAAGACAAAGATCTTGTTCTTGACAATAGGACCGCCCAGCGCCGCACCGAACTGATTCTGTTTAAAGGGCGGCTTCACGCCATTTTGCGGCTTAAAAAATCCGGTGGCGTTGAGCTCGGTGTTACGCAGAAATTCCCAGAGCGTGCCATGCAATTGGTTGGTGCCGCTCTTGATGGTGGCGTTGATTACCGCGCCGGTCGCGCGGCCGTATTCAGCGCTGTAGTTATCGGTTTCTACTTTGAACTGCGCCAGCGCGTCCGGATTCGGCTGAATGACTTGGTTCGAAAAGCCCTGATTGCTGGTGCCGTAGGCGTTGTTATCCACTCCGTCGAGGAGGAAATTGTTTAGCTCGCTGCGCTGGCCGTTGACATTAAAAGAGGCATCGCGGCTGCTATCGCCCTGATTTTGGAGTGGAGACTTCGCGACTCCTGGCACCAGAAGCGTCAAATCGGCATAGGAGCGGCCGTTGAGTGGAAGGTCTACCATCTGCTTGGGATTGATAACCTGGCCGCGGCTGCTGTTATCGGTTTCAAGCAGCGCGGCCGCATCACTGACCGTGACATTTTGCGATGTTTGTCCGACCACCAGGCTTAAATCCACGCGCTGACGGGCGTTGACAACGAGGTCGAACGGCTCGGTTGTCGAAGTTTGAAAGCCTGGAGCTTCCACGCGAACGTGATAGGAGCCGAGACGAACGTTGATGAATTCATAGTTTCCGTTACCATCGGTTTTTGTCGTTAGAGTAACGGCAGTCTTGGTGTTCTCGAGCGAAACAGCCCCATTAGCGACAATGGCGCCGGATGGGTCATGAATCGTTCCAAGAACCGTGGCGGATTCGAACTGGCCATACAGCAATGTCCCCGTAAGAAAAGCGAGCAGGCCGAAAAGATGGGAGAGATTTTTGACGAACGTAGTTCGCGAGACTAGCATAATAATCTGAAAAGAGTATACGCCCGTATAACTACGATTGGATGAACATGAGGTAAAGAAAAAATACTTTGCCCGGTCAGAAGACCAGAGGATCGCAAAGACGACCGGAAGGGGTGCTAAATAGGCTCGACCGTTATACTTGGCTTGCGGTGGAGACTTTGCCCAAGTCGGCGAGCGCCTTGCTAAAGTCCTCAAGCGTGTCCCGCAGCGCGCGATAAAAAACGAACTGCCCCTGCCGCCGTGAATCGACCAAAGCGGCCTCGGTCAAAATGCGCAGGTGATGCGAAACCGTGGCATGGCCGACCACCTGCACGGCGCAGATGTCTCCGCAGTTGAGCTCATCGGTCGCGGCGATGGACTCATAGATGTTGAGCCGAGTCTCATCGGCGAGAGCCTTCGCTATTTTTGCAATTTGTTTGGGTGACATTGCGACGCTTCATTATCCTAAAAGACCGGTAACCCGAAGGTTAACGGGGCACCGCGCCATCCAGCGCCTCTCCCAGTGAGACGTGATTGGCCATGAGTATGGTTCCCAAAGCCCGCTCCAGAGCGGTCCTGGCCTTCATGTAATCACTCTGCGCCGAGATCTCCGCCGATTTGGCTTGCGCTAAGTCTCCCTGATACTGGATGACCAGATACGTGGTGGACGCGCCCACATCCAGCTTTTCTTTTTCCGACTCGATTGTCTGCTGCTGCAGAACGCGCTCCTGCACGGCGGCTTCATAGCTCGAACGGGCCTGCTGAACGGCCAGCACAGCGTTGGTGATCTCCAGCTTCACTCGCTTTTCAAGTTGCCGCAGCCGTATTTCCTGTTGGCGTGTTTGCAGCTGATCACGCGCCACGTCGGCCCGACCCGCGCGATTGCTCAATGGGATAGATAACTGTAAGCCCGCTTGATAATTTGGAAAGTTGTGATTGGCGAGCTGACCCAAGCCGTCACCAAAGCCCCCCAGGAATAATGGATCCGTTATAACGGCTCCGAGCGGCGTCGATCCGGTGAGTGCCGGGTTGTTCGCCAATACATTGCGATCGCCAATGAGGGAGTTGTTCTGAACACTAGCGAAGACATCCAACTCGGGAAGCAAGGCACTCTTGCTGCCCTTCAAACTGATCTGCGAATTTTCAAGCTGCAGGCGGGCCTGCGCTAGATCCGGACGGTTCTTAAATGCCTCCGCGGTCAGTTCCGGCATGGGAGTGATGGGCTCAGCCGGCGGAACCACGACGTGATCGGTAACCACCACCTCGATTTCGCCCAAGCTATGTTCGAAGTCGCTCTTGCTCAGGTAGTCCTTAAGGATCTCACCTTGCTGACGCACCAGTGTTTGGGAGACACTGAGGTCGCGCTGCCGGCGAGCCACTTCGGCTTTAGCGCGCGTGACGTCGATGGGAGCCATCGTGCCTTCGGTCACAGCTTCCTGATTATCCTTGAGGAGTTGCTGCGCGGAGTCGAGAGCCTCGCGCCGCACTTGCACGTCCTCGGTCAGGCTGGCCAGATCCCAGTACAACCGGCTCACGGCGGATACGGTGCTCATGACCTGCTGCTGGAACACAAAGTCCGCCACCTGGCGATTGTTCTTCGTGATTCGAATGTAGCGGTTATTGACTCCGATTCCAAAGCCTCTTAACAGCGGCTGAGTGACCGAAACGAATGCGCTGGAGGTAATGGAAGGATTGTAAGTCAGCAGTGGACTGTTTACGTTCTGGTGAAGATTGTCCCAGCCGATGCTCGCTGTGGCGCCGGTAAGAAACCCTTTCTGCAGGGAGACGTCGGTGTCGTACGTGGTCGAATTCAAGGAACGCAAGCCGGGAAGAAAGGTGCTGTTCTGCGGTACCGACGTTTTGTTCCAATTGAATGAGGCGTTGAGCGTTGGGTCCAGATTGGGCGCCGCGGGTCCAGTGGAAAGAGGCAAAGAACCCAAGATGGAAAGATCTG